>NZ_QFFF01000001.1:0-324166 GCF_003129465.1 Sphingosinicella humi | reverse complement strand
GCCTGCGGGTCCGAGCCGCGTATCGCTTTGTGGAGGGCGGAGATGAGGTTGTAATGGCCCTCCCGGTCCTTGTCGAAATCACCCCCACCCGGTCTACTCACTTGACGGCGCAAAACCGTCTCGAGGCCCGAAGGAACCCTATTTCGCAGTCCTTCTGGTGCCTTGACGCAGTGAGAAATAACCCTCAAGGTTTATACCCAAGATAAGGAAGCCTGGTGCGCTCAGTTCGTGGACGAGTAGCGACATACGTTATCGCACGGGATAGGGCGCGCGAGAACCGCCTTACTGCGGTCGTCCTCATCAATGGCGAAATATTTCAACCCTTCGGGGAATATCTCGCGGAGCGTAGCCTCAGCCTCAGCAGGGAAAGGGCGTACGCTCAAGCCATCGTTCGTCTCATCGAGTTCATGGCTGCCCGAGCTGCTGATTTCGCAGAGGAAAGGAACCGCCATCAGCTTTTCACGAGCTTCTCACATGCTCTGCACCGAGGCACCTTGGGCGCGGGAGAAGAAGACCCGCACGGGCTATACTGGCTGCCCTGCAGCTCTGACACCGTTGAGAGTCTCACCGTGGCGGCATGCGAATTCTCGGACTGGCTCGTCGACAAGTACAAGACGAGGCCGCTGAACCCATATCGCCAGGCTTCACATGCAGAGCGCATCGCGTTCTGGCGTAGCTGGAACAAGATGCGCTCCGCAGCTCTGCTTGCACATACCAAGGATCGCGCCGTGGCGGAGGCAAATGCGTCCGTGGCTCGGCGGTTTGCCCTTCCATCAAGAGCTCCAGCTGTCGCGGGCCGGCCAAAATTTTTTCCACACGAGCGATTTGGAGACCTCATAGGGTCCGGCTTCATCAATCCAGGAAAGTCGAAGTCTACTATACCTTGGGTGAAATATAATATCCGTGATCAGATGATATGTATCCTGATGTACGGCGCTAGCGTCCGCGTCTCGGAAGCGTGTCATATGTTCGTCGGCGACGTCTATGAGGACCCATTTGATAAGACGATGTCTCACGTTAGAATGTATCACCCCTCTGAAGGTGAAATAGAATGGATCGATCCAAGGACTGGGAAGTACATTTCGACTAATCGAGCAACATTCCTGAAGGTGATGTATGACAGGAGTCCACTCCATTGGGATGATAAAAGTGGATGGAAGGGAATGCTACTAAAGAGGCACGGGAAGTTCAGGCCTCTGCTTTGGCTTCCTGCGGAGTACGGAAGGCTATTCCTTCAACTTTACCGGCTGTATGTACGATACGTTCGTCCAGCCAATGTTAACCACCCGTGGTTGTTCGTCACCAAAGAGGGTGAGCCGATGAACCCAGAGGCCATTCGTCGTAGCATGGCTGCCGCCTGCCGGAGAATTGGTCTTCGAAGCCGCGAAGCCGACGGCACCACGCCGCATGGGCTTCGTCACGGCTACGGTCAGCGGATGCAGGATCTCGTCGACGCTGGTCTGATTGACAAGAAGATTTTCCAAGTGGGCATGGGGCAGACTTCGATACTGTCGCAGGAGGTCTACAATGACCGAGAGGCCCATCTCGTGCAACGTCGCCTTGCCGAGGTTGGCGCGGCAATTCCTGTAGCTTCGATACCTTAGGGGGCGGCGATCAATCAGCGCTCTTTTCATGACGCAGAACTAGTACCGTTGCGGGTTGAGCAGACTGGCAACCTAATCGGGGTCAACCCGAGCCTCAATCAGTTCTGGCTCAGTAAGTCATTCGATCCGTCAGTTGTTCGTAGAGCGTTCGAGGCCTGGGACGACTACCAAAGGTTTGTGGATCGGCCGGGCTACTCGATGTCTGCCACCGGCCGCGCCCTAGTTGCGAGAGCGCGTGCCGCCGAGACGCGGGAAGAATTTGCAACCGTCCTTGACGACATCGCTCTCTCCTTTCGTCGGGCCAAGGTAGGAGCGGACAAGGGGAGGCTGAGTGAGTACCTCCTCGAGCTGTGGAGAGAGGGCTTGATAGTCTGGCCTCGGGATCCAAGCGCGATCGTCGGCGTCGTTCGACTAGGTAGCTTAGCCTGGATCAGCTCGGGTCGGTGCATGCCGCACATCAAGGCGATCCTTGATGACTTCAAAGCGCATGACGACAAGGCAAGTGGAACGAACAAGAGTCCGCTTAACCGGTATCGCGGGCTGATAGACGTCCTGATTTCGACACAAGGAGTGCAGGAGGTCGGTGACCTCACCCCGGAGGTTTATCGACTCTGCCTTGAAGGCCGAAAAATTAATACCAACACGCACCGGAGTCTTCCACGGCTCATAATCGCGGCCATGACTCGCGCGTATGGCCAAACGGCGGTCACGTCGACCGTGACCGACTACGTTGGCTGGGTAAGGCCCGTCTCGAAAAAGCAGGACGTCAGATTCGAATGGGTCGTCAAGCGCGAACCGGAAATGGAGGCGTGGCGGTCCGCATCTGAAGAGTGGTTCGCGCAGCGGCAGCGGAGCCGAAATGGAGCACTCAGCGCTCTCACGGTTTTTCTGGAGCATCTCCTCGACGACTCGCGTCTGCCGAGAGAGCCGATCGAATACTTGAGGGGCACCACGTGGGCGCGTTCAGATATCAAGCCCTTCAGAGCGGAAGTTGAGCGGAATACCCGCAACGCTCACTCGTTTCTGGAATGGCTAATCGTCACTCGTTGCGTGGAAGAAGGCGAGGACGGTCACCCGTATATTCTGCCCGGCTTTCGTAATCCGATTATCATTTCCGGCGAAAGGCGCCAGAACCTACCGGAAACATATCGCGAGGCGATGCCTACAAAATATGTCACCCTGCTGAAGGAAATCCTGACGGCAGATGATGCAGCTACGCCTAAGGTAATCGGAAGATCTAAACTCGGTTGGAAGGGCGGCGACTGGCTCAATTGGTTTGATGAGCAACTCGGCTGCTATGTGGAAGTTTGGTCGCCAGTCCGTAATTCAGCCATATTGCTCAAGCTAGAGACGCCGCTTCGTACATTCCAAGTGAGGATGTTGAACTCTGGCGAGGCAGATCGTTCGCGCTTCAACATCGCTACCGGAAAGTGGGAAGAGAACTCCCATGAGTTAGCCGGCGAAGCGGATCCCCCAAAGGGGGTCATTCGTCGCCGTGGTGATGACCTATGTCTATATATCAACACAAATAAGACGGCGGACGTGGGCCGGAGAGATCAGGAGCGGGGCTACGAAATACCTTGGAATCATGAGCCTGTCGTCAGACTGCTCGATGAACTCAGGCAGTGGCAGGAAAAATACAACCCAGTCTCTCACCAAACACAATGGCAAGACCTCGCCGCGAGGGAGCTCATGATCCGCCACACGGCAGAAGCTCTCGCTGCACGTGGGGCGGAAACTTTCCTCTTCCGCGACCCATGCTCCGAACATCGGGATCAGCCGGTGACCGACGGCCGGCTTCGGAGCTATTGGATCAAGCTGCTCACCGAGCTCGAGCGTCGACTGCGCGACATGGGCATCGAGGACAAACTGATCCTCTCGCGCAGAGCTGATGGTGCTCCTTCTGCAGTCGCCTACGACCTGCACTCCCTTCGCGTCACGTGGATTACCGCCATGGCGGAGAAGGGTGTCGATCTGGCCATTCTGATGAAGGTGGCGGGCCACTGCACCGCAATCATGACGGCCTATTATCAGAAGCATTCAATCGGCCATATCTCGCGTGTTCTGAACTCTGCCTCCGCTGAGATGCAAGCTAGGCAACAGGAGGGCTGGGAGGCACATCTAAAATCCAAGGCATACGATGAGTTGAAATCGGCAATCGCCTATAACGATGTCGATGCGGTTGATGCTGCAGCGAAGGGTGCACGGGCGTCCTGGGTCCGCATTGACTACGGCATTTGCCCAGTCGGTTGCATGCGGTGTCACGAAGGAGGCCCACTCCTCCACCGTCGGGCGGACGGCTACACCGTCCACGGGCCGGTGCCGGGCCCAGGCAGCAAGAATTGCGTGCGGTGCCGGTTTTTCATGTCTGGCCCTGCCTTCCTGATTGGATTGCACGCGCGGTTCAACGAAGTGGGCTTCAGGTTCCGCGAGGCCTCCCGCCGCTACAAAGAAGCTCAGCGTGAGTTTGAGCAATTGGACCACCTCCGTGTTCAGGCAGCCCAAACTGGCTCTATTTTCGACAAGGTAAAACAATGGGATACTGCTTCGGCGGTCCTCGACCAGCGCACGAACGAGGCTGATGATTGGGCGCTCACATGGCACGCCACCTACAACCTGATTATGCAGTGCCAACAGCTCCTGCGTGGAAGTGACGGCGGCGGTGCGGAGAGAAACGTCTCACTAATCACTCTGGGCAGCGCAGAAGATTTAGAGTTTGTCGTGGAGCTGGATGACCGAGGAGAACGGGAATTCGAGCTGATCGATAACGTATGCCAGGCAGCCGTTTTCTACCAATCGATCGACGCAAGCGTTCCCAATTTGAAGCGACTGAGGATGTTCGACGCCTTCCTGGCCCGGGCTGGCCTCGAGGCGCTCTTCCTTCATATCTCTGAGGAAGATGGACTAAGGATCGCCAACGAATTGGCAAAATTCATGTACACACAATTTGGTCGGGATGAGACAAACGCCCTCATGGCTGGCGAACGATTGCTCCAATCATTAGGTTATGAGGAGCAAACAGCATTTCGGGCTAAGCTGGAGGGGCTTACCGGCACCCGGCTGTCGAGGCGCGGACAGAATCTCCTCATCGAGCAGACAGCTACGGAGGCTGCGGAGTGACGAGACGCGCGGTGGTGCCCGCCATACTTGAGGTGCTGGAGCCGTGGCTGGAAGGCATCGAAAAGGAATATGCGGCGCAGCCGCCGACCGAACTACGGCCGACGCTCCCGTTGACACCTGACGGCAAGGTGAACGTCGTCGCGATTGTCCGAGAGTTGAAACTTAAGCCCGCTGATCAGAAGTGGTTCCATACGAAGCCCGAAATCCGCGATCTTGTAAATTCGTTCGCAGAGAGCCAAGGCGTAAAACCGATTGGCAGCAGAACCCAGCTGGATCAGGTAGACGACGTTGTAAGGCAGAAAGTCAAACGCCTTGGCGGTGACGCGCGGAGAGCTCAATCCGATCTGACAGAGGCCCAGCGCCAAATTGAGTTCCTCACGGCAAAACTCGAGAAGGTCGTCGTTGAGCGGGATCGCTACAGATCGGCTCTCCGCGAAATCTACTCGTCCGGCGATCTTCCCGCTCCCGTGATCGACGAAGTCATCGAATGAGCCGCCTCACATTCGACTACGGCAAACTCGACGGCCGCCGATTGCGCGCGACTTTCCTAGAATCTTTCCCCGGTATTGGACCCGTAAGGGCTGAGAAACTGCTGGATCGCTTCGGGACGGGGCTGCCGGAGATACTCGCCAGCGAAGAGCTCGTACTTCAGGAGCTTATACCCGCCTTAGACGAGACGCGTGGCGTAGTTGCCACGCGGATTGGCTACGCCATGCACGCACGCTGGCCGCGTGAGGCAGCCGGGTATGCTGCTCACGAATGGCTCGAAGGGCACGGGATACATGAGGTAGGTCTTGCGCGAAAAATCGTTGGTATCTGCGGCCCGAACGCCATCGAGATCCTGGCCGACAATCCATATGTCCTCGCCAGAACCGTGCCTTGGCTGAAGGTCGACAAGCTCGGGTTGCAGGTACTCACAACTAGAATGCCACTTGCTGAAGCGCGAGCATCACCCGAGCGGCTGCAAGGTTGTGTCGATCGCTTCATGTCAAATTGCACGCAGCGCGGGCACACTGCTGTCGGTGGCATTGAGCTTAGGAAGGGCCTCGCAGGCCTCCTATGTGTCCACCCGCAGTCTGAGTTGGTGGAGCGCGCGGTTCGATTTGCGGTCCACAGACGCCGGCTTATCATGTGCGGTGAGCTGTTTCGCTCTCCTGGCTTTGCCTGGATGGAGGGGAAGATCGCAGTACGCATCTCTCGTTGGTCAACAGAAGGCGCGATCCTCGGATCAGCGATTGATCGTGCCTTGGCTCATGTTGAAAGAACGATGCCGCACTCGCTCCACCAAGAGCAGCGGCAGGCCGTAATAGCCACATTAAGCCGCCGCTTCTCTATCATGTGCGGAGGGGCTGGAACGGGCAAAACCTCCACCATTCGTGCGATAGCGAACACTTGGGCGGAGTTGGGCGGGCGAGTTCTCCTGGCTACATTGTCCGGAAAGGCAGCACTCAGGCTCGGGCAGGCCACGTCGCGGCTTGCAAGAACCATTCACCGACTACTGCGAGAACTGGATGAACGCGACGAGCGGATTGAGGAAGGGAAAGCCGCGCCGGAGGGATTGTCACTGCTAGACGCGACGACGCTGCTCGTCATTGACGAAGCCAGCATGGTGGACGTCGGTCAATGGATGCACATCACGGACCGCGTGGAAGCGTCAGGTGCTCGCCTACTGATAACGGGCGATGTGGCGCAGCTGCCGCCAATTGGCCCGGGCACCATCTTTCACACGCTCGCGCAGGAAAAATCTCGAGTAGCGCAGCTCGAGACGATCCATCGACAAACCGGGGAAAGCGGCATTCCTGAGGTCTCGCTGGCGATCCGAAAGCGAATTGAGCCAGCACTGAAGAGGTACTCTGGCGCGGCAGACGGAGTGTCACACATCGGGTGTGGCCTACCAGACATTGATCGGGAAGTTGTTCGGGTTGTGGCTGACCTCGGGGGGTTCACCTCCGACCGTCATGACCTCCTGGTCATCGCTGCCCTGAACAGGACCGTAGACCGCCTCAACAGCCACTTCCATGACCGCCACAAGGCGGGAAAGCCAGAAGTGAAGGGGCACTTGGGATCTTGGTTCTGCGTCGGTGACCCGGTGGTTCACCTGGAGAACGATTATCAGAAGGCGCTGTTCAACGGCATGCTAGGTCATGTTGTAGAGGCCGACGTAGAACGCCGTGGATTGACCGTTCGGTTCGAGGAACGGCTGGTTTCGTTCGACGCTAAGGCCACTGTCCGGCTAGCGCTGGCATACGCGCTCACCTGCCATAAGCTTCAAGGTAGCCAGGCAGCGCGCGTCGTGATCGTGGTGGAGCCATCCACGCTCTTGGATCCGACCTGGCTGTATACAGCTATCACACGTGCGGAGAAGCAGGCCGTCCTTGTCGGCCCCCCTGAGGCGTTGGCGGACGCCCTACGTAGGCCACCGGCGTTCAGGGGGCGGGTTACGGCGTTTGCTCACGACCTATTCCGCACATCATCGATGGACAAGTAACATGCCTCCTAAGCCCTCCGTCGCCAGCTTTCCGCCTACTGATGCAGAGAAGTGCTTTGCCCGCTTACTAGAGGGCTCGAAGGGATCGAGGAGGAGTAATTTAGAGACGTTGTGGAAAGCGCTGAGCCAGCTACGTGACGAGGGAGTTACCGACTTTAGCATCTCTGCAGTCGGCAAACGCTCGCAGGATTTGGGAGGTGTGCAAGAACAATCGATTAGAAATAAAAATGGTGCCGTTTACCGTGAGCTAATCGACGCATTCGCTGGTGAACGCGGAAAAACGCAATCCAAGTCGGCTGCTCCACAAGGAAATCAGATAGATAGGCTCATCGACGAAATAACGGACCTCGGTGTGCGGACGTTATTCAAAATGGAGCGCGAGGAGGCACGAAGGCTCAAATCTGAAAACGACATGCTTCGCCTGGCCTTCAGGCGCCTCTCAATCGACACCTCCGAGCAGGGAGCTCGAGACGCGGGGCCGGCGTCGATCGCGCTCAAGGAAGATCAAGTTTCGAAGACACAAATCGGTTCCGTAAGCATCGTGGATCGGCGCGCCGTCGATACATTTCTGTCCTCCGACTGGCTCGAAGCAAGAGGGTGGCGGATCGACCCCGACGGATCGATCTATGATGAGACGACAAATTGGCTCGTCGCACCGGCGGGATTTGCGGACGTTCTGCGGCGGATGCTCTGACCCGAGCAAGCAATCCTAAGGGCACGTGGCCGTTGCGTCGGCCGTCTCACTTTGCACGTCGCCTGTTTCGCTGAGTGTAAGTTGAGGTGAAAGGTGAGTTTCTGCTTCCGGCGATAGAAAGCTTCAAATGATGCCTTTCAAAGGGTAATCTGCGCCATGGATCGCTCGCGGAACATTCTACAGGCAATCAGCGATGGCGACCGTCGCCGTTTCCTTGAGATACTCGAGCACGGCGTGCGTTCTGCCACTCGCATGGCGTCGGAAGAGTCACACGCTCTGGGACTTGAGGTAGCCGATGGCCATGCTTGCAGAAAGGCGAGTTTGATGGAACAAAGTGGCTCAGGCTGGGATCTCAACGATAGCAAAGCACAGCTCGGTGCGCCTGCGCTGCTTGCGTTCTTCCAACTCGTCACAGTCTGGCGCCTGACCGAGAAGGAGCAGATGAAGCTGCTCGGACTTACGTCCCGATCAACACTGCAGAGATGGAAGGCTGGTCAGGTCTCGGAGGTGAATCACGATACCGTCAAACGCATCTCGTACCTGCTCGGGATCTTCAAAGCCATAAACACCCTGCTGCCGGAGCAGAAGAGGGCGGACGCTTGGATCCGCGCTCCGAATACGGCACCACTGTTCGGCGGTCGCAGCGCTCTGGATCGCATGACATCCGGAGACGTGGGCGACCTCTCCCTGGTCCGACAGTATCTCGAAAGCCAGCTCAGCTGAGACTCGAAAGGCTCAGCCGTGGCTCGCAGCCGCCGTCCCGACTGAGGCCCGATATTTCCGCTATACACCCATTGTGGCCTTTAACGGGCCGGCGCCGCTTCCCAGATGCTGACAGTCCGCTTCATGTTCGTCGGCTGCACAACGATGACTTCGGAATAGTGCCGACTTGATGGAGCTTGGCCGCGTTAAGCCAGTGCTGCCGCAACATTCGGCGACGTTCAAGCCGGCAGAGCGTAGCGCTTCTCACGTGTCTTGAAGGGGTCTCGACCACCTTCCAGCAGCTTGACTGTCTGTGCTCGGATTGCCTCCTCCGTTCCGACATCCTCAAGCGCACCTGCCGAATACGAGATCTTGGGGTGGCGGGCGCCCTCCGGCCGTTCGGCGCGAGCGACCAGAACCTGATCGGCGTCCGTGGTGACGACCAAGTTCGGATTATGCGAGACGAGGATCACCTGCCGCGTGAGCTTCGCCTTGCGGAGGAAAGGCACGAGCGCCTCGTAGATGGACGAGTTGTCGAGGTTGCCCTCTGGCTGGTCGATGATGAGGGGGCGGCGGTCTTGTCGGTCCATCGCCAAATAAAGGACCAGCAGGACGATCCCGCGCGTGCCGGGCGAGAGCCGCTCCAGATCCGTGCCGCGATACTTCAAACCATAGTCGAGCGTGATGTGGTCGGTGGAAAACAGCCAGTCGTAGACACGCTCGAGGGTCGCATGACCTAGCAGCTGGTCGCTGATCGCCGATGGCTTCCCCATCTGAGTGATTAGCCAGTCGAGGGACGTCCTGATTGCCTGCCTGTCGGCAGACCGCCAAGCTTCGAACAACGTGCGTCGGACGTCACGCAGGATCTCATCGTTCGCGAGCGCCACACCGTTCCTGCGCTTGTCGAACATGTCCCGACCGACCTCGATCCACTCGGCCGGAGCCGCGCTGAGTCTCACCTGAAGCTCAAAGCCAGCCTCGGCGCCGTCGCCGTCTGCGGGGATCACCTTCTCCAACGGCGCATACAGCTTCGCCAACTCGGCGCGCTCCTCATCGAGAAGATTGAAATAGGAGAGGTAGGTCGTCCAGCGCTCTTCGATCTTTGCGGCCATGTCATCCTTCACCGGACCATCGAGATTGGCGATCTCGGTTTCGAGGCGGCGCTGATCGCCCTCCATCCGTGCACGTTGTTTCTGTAACTCGATCAGGCGCTTCCTCTGCTGCTCGTCGGTCGCGAGCTTGCCGTTTAGCTTCTCCAGTCTGTGGTCCAAGTCGGCAACGGTTTCGCCAGCGGGATCAGGATTTTCGGGCAGCCCCGAAAGCGAGGCGACGTCTTGCCGCGTCCGAGCCTCTATCGGCCCGAACGGATTGAGCCCATCCGCCTGGATCACCGGCCGTAACCGGTCGGCTTCCGCCTCGGTGAAGCCGACCTCGATCAGCGCCGGCCGAATGTCCAGGAAGGCCCGCTCGGTTGCGGCGATGAAGTCGACCGCTTTAGCCCTCGCGGTCGCAAGCCTAGCAAGCCGCCGGTTTGCGCTGGCCAACTGTGAGCCCTTGTCCTTGCGGATCGCCGTCAGCCGCTCGATCTCAGCGGCCACGGCCGGGTCGACGCTCACCTGCAGGGCGGGGAGCTGGGCGTCGATGGCGGTCAGGTCGTCCTTGATGCGCTGCAGCAGCATCTCCTTCTCGGAACGGCCGGTCAGCCGCTCTTCGATCGCGAGAATCTCACGATTGAGGGTCGAGACTCGCGCGGTTACCTCGCGCTTCTTCTGCGTGACGTGATCGGTCCGCAGTCGACGCAAGCCTGCGAAGTCAGACGAATCAAGGCGGTCGCCCTCTTCGATGTAGCCGAACACGACGTCTTCGATTTCGCGAATAAGGCGGCTTCCGGAAACGTCGGTCGAGCACAGCTCCTCGACGAAGTCCTGCGATAGGTAGCGCACCCTAGCGAGGTCGGCGGCCCGACCGTCTCCTACGCGGCGGCTCGTCACGGTCCCGTCCGCCCAGGTGACCGCCACCGTCAGATCGTCGATGGTGGGCGAGGCCTTGCTGATGAAGGATGCCGGCGAGCCCTCACTCTTCCAGGCTGCGGTCGTGAACGCGATCAACTCGGCGAGCGCGGTCTTTCCTGCACCTTTTTCGCCGATAATCGTCACCAGCCCAGAATTAAGATGGATGATCTCGTCCGCGAACCATTCGGGGGCGCCGGCGAGCGCCACATGATCGATGATCTTGCTGGAGTCGGTTGGCGCTGGCGGCGTAGGTCCAATTGCGACGCGGTGTTCCGGCTCGTGAAGCAGCTGCCGCAGACCCTCAAACGTTGGCTTGGCCTTGATCCAACAGTACCGGTCGTCGTCCGGCTGAAAAAGCTTGTCCTCGTCATGCGCGTCGGAGCCGTGGATGCAAGGCTTCAGCGATCCGTTCTTCTCCTTCACCTCGTCCGGATCGTCCGACCCGTGACCGAGGAAGTAGAGCCGGTCTGCAGGATTGCCCGAGAAGACCATGTCTGCGCAGCGGTATAGCTCCTCCCTTACCGCCGCGAACCCGGCGTCCTTGGATAGGCCGGAGGGACCGTCCTTCCCGTTCGCGACGACGACGATCCCATTGCGACGTATCCAGCGGCCTTGATTGTCGAGCCAGCGCCGGATCTCCGCGAAGTCGGGCTTGAAGGCATTCACGCCCGCCTTGAAGGCGCCCCAAGGATCAGTTTGGCTACCGTCGACGGCGCGGCCGAGCCGGCGGAGGCCCTCAGTCGAGCAGGGATAGTCGATGTCGTTGTACCGAAAGGTGAGAAGACCGAGAGCCTGTTCGATCTCGGCAGTCGCGTCCGGCGCGTCCGGGTCCACCAGGATGTGCAGGTTGATGGCCTTTCCCTTCCCTGTTTCGGGATGGGTGCGGAATTCTATGTTGGGAATGACGAGGTCGAAGCTCGACAACCTTCCTTCGGCTCTGGCGGCGACGACCTTCTTGTAACCTTCGATGCTGCAGTAGTCGGTGACGCCAAGCACCGAGATGCCTTTGCCCTTCGCCTCGAGCGCGTCCAGATAGCTAGGCCAGTCTGCATAGTGGTTGGCGAGCGCGCTTTCGGGCGTGTGGACGTGCAGGTCCCAGCGTCGCCACTCCGATCCCCGATCACTCATTTCGCCCCCTTAAGTCCAAGCATGGCGATTTTTGACGCCGGATAATGATGGATACAAGATGCCACCGGCAGGTGAAGTGAGCGGGACTGTTCGATCGTGGGGCCACCATATAACCTAGGCACCTTGGGCAAGCTCGCCCGGGCACCGCTAGGAACGTCAGCCAAACGTGATCGAGGAGATCAATGTTCGACGGCGCTATTCGGGCAAAAAGCCAAGCGAAAAGACCATTGGTCGTAGCTTATCGCACAACGCGGTGTAGGCAATCTTGATCGGTTCGAAGTTGGTCAATTCGGTATCGCCGTGGGCTTCGAGTGCGCGGCGCACCTGATACCAGCCGGCGTCGGGGCGGCCGAGCTTCAACTCCTCCTTGATCCTTCGGGGGAACTGTGTCGCGTGAAACCGCCGAAATAGGCCACGACCCTCGGCGAGAACGGCCTTAGCCTCTGGCGTGAAGGTGAGGTTCGCGATGTATCGGACCATGAAGTCCGACTCGAAGCGCCCGCTCGCCCCTACCTCAGCCTCGGTGAAAGGGATGAAATGATTCACCAGCGACCAGTCGCACCCGTTCCACTGGAGTCCGTCCGCCCCGGCGGTGAGATTGCTGTTATTGAACAGCATCCAGACGAGGCAATCGGACTTGAACTCCTCGCTCAGCGGCCGCGACGGCTGGAGAAATTGGTCGCGGTCGTTGAGCCACGTCGGCTTGATGAGACGCCGGACGGCAAAGACGACGGCGGCTTGCCAAAGGTTTTCGGGAGTGACGAAGTACCCGCGAGCGCTGCCATAGCCGGACGAGAACAGCATGGTTTTGGCCGTGGCGTTCTGAAGATCATTGCCTGCGCAATTTAGCCAGCCGATGGCTCCATCCGACCAGCGATCTCCACGCAAATCCTTGGTGGCTGTAGCTGGCGTAATGGCGCTCTTCAGCGGGAGAACCTTGAGCGAGTTCGAGGGAGGCCTTGGCACCCAATCCGTCAGCAATCGAAGGCCGTCGTAGTTGAGGAATGTCTTCTCGCCGACAAGGTTGCCCATTTTGTCGAGCATGTTCGCCGTGACATGACCGATAGGAACGTCCTTGCTCGTATCCCAGATTAGAAAACCGATAGGAAAGTCGCCCTTGAGGCCCTCAAATGAACGGCTGTGAACTGCGAAGCCACCCAGATACTCGGCTCTCCATACCTGCCGAAACTCATTGAGTGTCGGCGTGCTAATATATTTTACCTTGCTAAAGATCGCGAGCTTGCAGTTCGGTAGCTCTCGGTCGATCCGCGCGATGAACTGCATAAACAGCTCATTGGTCGCTTTGCCGTAGGCCGCCATGCCGGCCCGGGCAAAGAGCGTATTGGCGACTCCAAGCTTGTTCTGGCTAACTGCCAGTGGGACCGCCAATCCACCCCCGGTTGCCTCCGCGTACGGCGGGTTGATCAGTACTAAGATCGGCTTCGCGCCCTTCTTGCCCTCCTTCGCCTCGGCGATCGCTTGGCGCAGCGAGGGCGGCAGCTTGTTGGACAGGCTGTAGTCGATCTCTCCGAAATCGGTGATGTCGTCGTTGAGGTAATCGTACTGGAATATCTCCGCCCCGGCGAAGGCCGGATTGGACTTCATGATCGTCACGTCCGCCTGGTCCAGCGTAGACATGAACACGTTGCGCAGGTTGCTGTGCTTGGCCTCCAGATTGCCGACGCCGGCGCACATGTCCCAGACGATGTAGCGGTCTTGCCAATTGTCCCCCAGCGTCGCCTTCAATTCGTCATAGGCTTTGTCGACGATGTGGAGCGGAGTGTAATAGGCGCCTTTGAACTTCTGCTCGTCGGTGGGGAGCAGGCTGTCGCGCCGTTCAAGCAAATAGTGGCGGTGTTTGGCTTCCGGCGGACGGTGATAGATCGCCCAGAAGTTGCGGTATCCGCGCTGGGAAGCCAGCTCGTAAGTCTTGCCCCCCAGCAGGAACGTCGGACCGGCGGCCGTCATCAGCAGCCGCGCGGGCAGGTTGCTCATCGCCTCGTGCGCGCCATCGTGCATGATGTCGGCGAAGAACAGCACCGCGTAATCGGCGGGATCGACCGCGCCCAATTCGCTGCCGACCATGTCCACCCAGCGATCGAAAACCTGGCGCAGATTGTCCGGCGTGATCGGCGTGCGTATAATCCGGCGTTCGCGGATCGCGTCCTTCACCGCCTTGATGAAGGCGGCCTCATCATGCGTGATCTCATATTCGACGATATGCGCCTGGACATAGGGAGCGACCTGCGCGGCCAGTTCTTTGCCCGCGCCGGACCCCGATCTGGGCCAGACGATGCTCTTATCATTGAGCAGCGCCAGCGCTTTCTCCGTCGGCATGATCGCCGCCTTGTCGCGGTCTATCACCGCCAAAAAGGCAGGGATGGCTTCGCCCCGCTTGCGCGCCGCACGGACGTAGAAGAACAGCTGCGCGAACATTACGATAGGCGGCGTGGAAACCGCCTTCGCCTCGAACCACACCTCCTCGGTCTGAATATCGACCAGCCCCTTGAAATAGGACTTTAGCCCGAGCGCCTTTATGTAGGCGTCCTTGACATCCTCTTCTGTCCGGGTGCGTGCGAGATCGTCCGCAAGACTCATAGAGTAGGTTCCTGATAGATGTGAGCTTCGAGGTGCGGCATTAGCTTGGGAGGTATCGCCCATCGCCGGCGATGTCATCATGAGCGTAACGAGCGGCCGGAACCCGCCAGCTCATGCCGCTCCGGTGAGCGTCACTTGGGGTCGTTCAGCGGGGTGGGCGAACGAGCTGCAAACGGACATTGCGACGTCCGCAGCATTGCGGGCCGACTTCTGCGATTACGGCCGATTTTTCCGCTGCTTGGCTGCGTGGTGAAGTCGGAGAGGCGCGTGGACGTCAACGATCGCAGGCGGAGCATTCCGGCCTCCGGCCATTCCGTCCAACACTGCATTCGGCGGCGCGCGGTCTAGAATGTTTTGGCCGCCGTTGCGGGCCGCAAACGCCCGCCTGATGCCTAGAAACGGCAATTCCAGGTCGCGCGGGCGGCAGCACTGGCCATACCGCCTGTCGGACCCACAGCTGCATAGCTCGTCGGGCTTGAACTGGACCAGCCGGTAGTAGGGGTCGCATCTGCCAGCTTCGTCCGGCATCGCGTATTGGCGCCCCGCCCAGCGGTCAAACACCGCTAAGTGCAGGTGCCGTAGCGCCCAAACGCTGTAGAGATCTAGCAGGGTCCGGAGGTCGCCGCCTGGTGCCCAAGCTTTGTCAAACTCGGGGTGGTAGGCGCAAACCGAGCCATCGCCCATGTTGGTGTGTCGAGGCCCGATCCATTCGACCTGTCCAGCTTGTTCCCAGAACGCCCATCCTCGCGGCTCAACGTCCGGAGTATCGGGTAGAGCGATAAGGAATATGGCTTCCCGCGCCAGTCCGTCCAAAATGCGGCTTCGCGCGAGAAGCCATACCCCGTCGTCGTCGGGGAGGAGAGATGCATTGGGGTAGGCCCGCTGCACATCCTCTAGTTGCCGGGCGTACTCGCCGGCGAGGCCGACGACCCGTGGTCCGGCACCGGGCGGCCGTGATCGACCGGACGGCCCTTGCCGTCGGGCGGACCCTTGCCGTGACCGGGCTGCGGGTCTTCCCGCTCCTTGTCGTTGCTCATCACTTTTCTCCTGGACTGCCGTTGAAGCGGGTCCTGGATCGAGGATCACAATGCCCCCGTCTTTCACCCGAACGGGCTGACGCGCGTCCAAACCGTCGCCGACCCGTCGCAACTCAGACCGTGCATCGTCGCTCAACAACACTTCCATTCTGTCTGTCGATGTGCGAATCTGTGTCACCAGCACGGATGATGCATGTTAGAAGGCGATGTGTCAACGCGTGCTGATCGCACAACTGGGTGAAAATGGACAAATTTGAGGAAAAGCTCGTCAAAGCGGTCCGCGCTAAGCGCGACCGCGAAGGTCTCAGCATCAGGGCGTTATCGGGAATCGTAGGGATCAGCTTCTCGACCTTAGCTCGCATCGAGCGTGGGGAAGGCTCGCCCGACAACAACTCTAAGATTAGGTTGCTAGAGTGGCTTGGTCCCGATGCAGAGGAGCATGAGCTTGGCTTCGATCGTGTGGCTTTCGTCCATTTTCGAGCGGGAAAGAATGCCTCCTCAGGAACGGTCCAGACATTGCTGCGCGCTGCAGTATGCCTTCGGGAGCACTACGCGGACGGTGACCCTTCGGAGCCGAGCAATCCGCTGATTGACGGTGATGTAGTCCCGATGTCGAAGGAGGAGCTTGAGGCGACTGCCGAGGACTTCCGCAGAGACCTGGGCTTAGGGAAGAATGACCCCTTGGATCCGTTCTGCCTCATCGTCGCGCCTGTCACGGTCGAGCGGCTGCGGTCGTCAACTTGTGTGGATTCCAAGACCCGCGAGACGCTGGCCGGACCGGCTTGCAATGAATGGTCCGCCATGAGTGTGCCACTAAACGCGGCGCAGGACAGGTGGGTGGTATTCCTGAATGATTGTCACACGCTGGAGAGACAGCGCGTGACGCTGTTGGAAGAATATTGGCACATACTGTCCGGCCACAAGCTTACGAAGATCGCAAAAATCGCGGGTTCATTCGGTCGCACGTATGACAGTTCTGAAGAGCACGACGCGTATTTTCTAGCCTCAGCTACGCTCCTTCCGCGAGATGCTGTCAAGCGCATGGTGAGACAAGGCAAGAGCGCCGCAGAAATCGCGTCTTTCTATGGCACCTCACCAGAGTTGGTCGAATATCGAATCAAAAGGCTTGGCCTTTGGCGGGAGCATGTTGGCACTAAGGTGAGCCTGAGATCGCCTTAGAACCTCGCATCGCTTTCAGTGGAGTCGCGCTTGCTGTCGGCCATGATCCCCGGGCGACATCCTTTTTCAGTTACGTTGATCATGCAGGGGCCTCTTGGTGAGTTTCGAGTCTCCCCTTCTCAACGCTACTGTTCGTCGTCGCTTCTAGCCGCCTCGACCGGACAGGCCCGTTTCGGCCATAGCCAAACTTTGGGCAGGAATGCCCGCTTTGCGCCCATAGCGGCCGCTCGGATACGGGTCGCTGACGCCGAAAAGCAGACGTTGTGAACCGGTCACAGTTCCGCTTCCGACCAACGCGGAACGTCAGCGAAGCGTGTGGTGTCCCAGCGTGTCTGTCCGAGAGCAAGCGGCCCGACCGATTGGGCGAGCCGCTCTTTGGCGTTCGGTCGATTCTAACTTGACCTAGTAGGCGAACGCCATCGTCGTGGCGATGACGATTACCATCGCCGTTAGCGTGAGTTGGCCGGCGACATGTCGCCAATCGGAGGCGAACGTAGGGTCAATCAGTGGTTCCTAAGTGTGCACGGTGCAGGTCCTTAGTGTCATAGAGCAGTCGCCTTCTGATCGCGGGAGGTATCTCTTGACGGCGGGGTCGGCGTATTCCGGCGGATAATTGCCTCCCCCTCGCGCATGGTCGCGCAAGTTTGCTCGGAGTTCCGACCATCCTCATGCTCGAAAACGACCTTGTAAGGTTGATCGGCATCGCCAGTCTGAACGATATGGCCACTGCGGGCGTGCTTGTGATCGCCTTCGCATGCCCGATCTCGATTAGCGGACGCATTACCGACCTCCTCCGCCGCTGAGCGAAAGGCCGTAAAATGCCTGGTTCTGGATGTAGGGGATGGGCGAATCATCTGTCTCCACTAGAGCGGGAGAACGAACGGTCTCTCAGTCGCATCTAGCTCAGAAAGATGGTGCGATGCTTATTATATGGGACTCATCCTTGCCGAAGGCTATGCCAGACCAAGATAAAGATTGGCCTTCGTGTCCGGGGTTCACCCTTTGCGTTCGTTCAATACGCGCGCCACGGCGCCGAGCGAAGCGCAAAGTCTCGACAGGCGGTGCCGTAGCGCTTCATCGATCTTCTTCGGGCGCATCCATATCACGCCGCTAGCGTCTGACATCGCGGAAGCCAGCGCTCAGGCGCATCATAATCTGGGCGCCTTTAATGAGTTCCGGATCAGCTTTCTTGCCGCCGTCGAGTTCGAGAAAATACCGGGAGGTCCATTCAGCGGCCGTGTCCTCGCATCTGTCGGCGAGGTGATGGAGGTCCTGCTCAGTCATTTATCTCTCCCTTCCTACAGACCCTCGCTATCCGGGGTTCGTTTGGGGTCCAGCAGGCCTGCGTCGGCTTACGCGCAGAGAGCGGTCTGCCGATTGTCGCAATCTGGCTGACGACTTCTCATCACGCTTCTGCCTGACGAGAAGATCAAAAACGCCGGGCTCCCGAAAATAGCCTCGGTCCAAGTGGCTGCATTCCGGGTCGGCGACGTGCCTACCGAAAAAGCGATGGAACATCTCAGCCGCCGCTTCGGCCTGCGGACGCGGCGCGTTCGGCGGCGGCCACGGCGTCATCGAGACTGGTGTATCTAAAGCCGTTCCAATGGAAATAGTCGACCGGAACACATTCGATGTGGTGACGAGCCATCGCAGCCGCAGCATCTACCGACGATCTTTCGCGCGCCCGGCTCATGTCCGCCACTCGGTTGCGCGGCTTGACCGGGGGCTCTCCTCACCCGTCTTGGGTATGTCCCCAGGCTCAGACGGACGCCAGATATTCTGGGACCGCGATGGACCTAGCCCGCCCGACGAGGCCTTGGCGCTGTAGCGCCCGGCCAGCTCGTAGTGGATCAGGCGGGCTTCGGCGCTCGTTGCCTCGCGCGCCATCATCGATGCGACACTGCTCCTGCGGAGCCAATAATTCCTGTCCATGGGAGGACCTTTCCTGGGCAAGCGGGAGCACCAGCGGGTCTCTCAGTCACAGGATGCTTGCAAAGCGGTTCAGGTGATAAAGACCTTATAACACATCCAAACGTAGGTAGCACGTGATGCCTCGCCGATTGTCGCGTCCGGCTAGGCAGAGGACGGGATGGCGAACGCATGTGGTGGCGATCGGAGCGTCTGCGCAGCAATTTTGCTGCGGTGCAGCAACAATCACTGATAAAGAAGCGTTGAAGCGGCTGAGCAGGTCCCGGACCTCTTTGGAGAAGAAACAATGTCGCTGGCGAAAACCCTGGCCCGCTTGAAGCGAGGCCGAGCAGCCTTCGCGTTCGCGCATCCCGTCTCGCCGGTGGAAGAGGTAAACAGCGGCGGGCTTCGGGAGCTCGCAGGCTTCAGGAATCCCGGCAATTTAAGAAGTCTCTTCTACGTGCCGGAGGCTCTCGAGGCGCAGGCGCCACTGCTGGTGGTTTTGCATGGCTGCACCCAAAGCGCGAGGAGCTACGATCGGGGAGCTGGCTGGTCGCGGCTGGCTGACCGGCATGGTTTTGCACTGCTCTATCCGGAGCAGAAGCGCGAGAACAATCCGAATCTGTGTTTCAACTGGTATCAGCGGGGCGACACGACGCGCGGCAGCGGGGAAGCCGCTTCGATCGCCGGCATGATCGAGGCCATGAAGTCGCGCTTTCCGATCGACGGCGAACGAGTGTTCGTCACCGGCCTCTCGGCCGGCGGGGCCATGACATCGGTGATGCTGGCCACATATCCGGAACTGTTCGCCGCTCCGGCTGCGCCTCGAATCTGGCTGAAGCGTTCGAGCTCATGGCCGGACGTGGTTTCGCAAATGGGGCCGAACTCGCGAACAAGGTTCGCGCTGCGTCGCCTCATTCCGATCCATGGCCGCGAGTGTCGATCTGGCAGGGTAGCGCGGATCGCGTCGTGTCCCCGGCCAACGCGGACGCACTGGTGACGCAGTGGACCAGCCTGCATGGAGTGAGTGAGAGTCCCCACCGCCGAGAGATCGTCGACGGGCATGTCCGCCGGGTGTGGCAGGGACCGGAGGGCCAGGACTTGATAGAGCATTTTGCCGTAAGAGGCATGGACCACGGCACCCCGTTGATGCCCGGCTCTGGACAGGGTCAATCCGGAGAAGCTGGCCCGCACATGCTCGATGTCGGGCTGAGTTCAACCGACCGGATTGCCGCCTTTTTCGGCATCGCGCCCGAAGGGGCAGTGCGAACGATTCAAGGTGGTCGGGCGGAGCGGCGATCTACGCCAAATGGCGGGACGTCTATACGGACGGACTTCGCGCCGAAGGAGCACCCAGAGCGTCCTGTGCCAGTCGCCGGGGTCCAGAAGACCATTGAGGATGCCCTGCGCTCTGCCGGACTATTGAGCGCCGCCGGACCGGACAAATAGAATACGCCCCGGACCTTGGCCGGCTCGACAACCAATATGACGGCGTTTCTCCTCGACCCTGTTGCTGTAACGCGTTCCGTACTTCGGGTGCGGGGCGACTGAGGGATCTGTTATAGTCGCCTGGAGAGGGAGCTTGCATCACCGGGATCGGCGAACCTTTTTCAGCTGAGTGGCAGAGATGACGCAGGAACTGGCAGTGCTCAACGGCGGTTACCTTGCGACGGAGGCCGGCTAGCGAGTCGGAGACAAGCCTTCAAAAGGCCTCGATGTTGGGGCCGCATACGCTGGCCAAGGAGCCTGCTAATGGCCATATCAAAATACGTCTCGGTTTTGAGCGCCTGGCGGCTCACGCCGATCCACCACTGAAACGCATCTAACCGCATGGCCGGGGAGCCATTTTTCAGCCTGTCCCCTCATCACATGGGAATGGCGGTGCTGGGTGCCGCGACTATTCTCGCCTTCTGGATTCCGCGCCTATTTTCTGGTCGCGAACCTGCAGCATCGGCGCTTTTGATACTTGGGGGCCTGCTCTCCTTTGTGCTGGTACCTGGGATGCCGGCGCGGCTTGATCCCCGTTCTGCGCCCCGCCTCTGGGAACTGGCCAGTGAATTAACTGTGATCGTCGCTCTGTTCGGAACGGGACTCAAGATCGACGACCTCTCAAGTTATCACCGCTGGCGACCGACGATTAGACTACTCGCAATCTTGATGCCTCTCACAATCGCAGCCGTGGCGCTCCTTGGCTGGTGGCTGGCCGGCATGACCTTGGCCGGGGCGCTCCTCCTCGGCGCAGCTCTGGCTCCCACCGATCCCGTCCTTGCAGGTAACGTACAGGTCGGTAGGCCAGCCGAGGGGGGCGAGCACCCGGTTCGGTTTTCGCTCACCGCCGAGGCGGGACTTAACGACGGCCTCACTTTTCCCTTCGTCTATTTGGGCCTCATCATCGCAGCCGAAGGGTTCGCCCCTCACACTTGGGGCTATGATTGGGTGGCGAGGGATCTGCTTTACCGAACTGCTGTGGGAATAGCCTCGGGTGCCGCAATCGGATGGGTGCTTGGAAGGGTCATGTTCATTGTGCCGCGAGGAAATGTTCTTGCGGACACAGGGTCGGGGGTGATCGCGCTTGCGGGAGTTCTCTTCTGCTACGGTTTGACCGAACTGGTTGAAGGCTACGGCTTCATTGCCGCCTTCGTGGCGGGGCTTACCCTCCGCCGTACCGAGCTGCAGCACAAATTCCATTCCCGATTGCACGACTTTAATGAATCGATTGAGCAGGCGCTGACAGCCTTGCTCCTGATCATGATCGGCGGCGCCCTCCCGGCGCTGTGGCCCGAACTCGAATGGCCCTACGTGGCAATCGGCCTGGCTCTGATCCTTGTGATACGCCCACTTGGTGGATGGCTGGCCCTCGCGGGCGCGGGTTTGCCCAGGCGGGAACGGGCCGTGATAGCTTTCTACGGCGTCCGGGGCATCGGATCGATCTACTATGTCAGCTACGCCACGGGACATCTAGAATTTACCAATGAGGGAAGACTGTGGGCGACCGTCGCCTTCACCATTCTCGCGTCGACAATCGTTCACGGTCTGACGGCTGGCGCTCTCGTAGACTGGGCTACCAAGAACGACCCGCAGGGGCGGCCCACCGGGTGACCAGCTCCGGCATCGTGCAAGTGCAGATTGTACTCAACGATCTTCCACTGCGCGAAAGCATGGCAGTATGCGGCGCCTACTCGAAGGCGACCTGCGCCTGGTAATCGCGGAAGGAGACCTCATATGCATGATATCGCTCCCATGTCTTGGGCACAGGGCGACTGAGAGATATTCCGTGCTCCCGCTCAAGGAAGGAGCCATGATGAATACTCTTCCCCAGACTTCCTCGGACGTGCAAAGGTCATTCAAGGCTTCCGTCGACCGCATGGGCAGGGCGTTATCAGCCGACGTTGCGAATGGCGTCGTCGGAGCGCATCATAACACCTATCAGCATCGCTTGAGGGTGCTGAGGCAGATGACGGCAAAGTTGAACTCTCCAGCGCGGATCGCCGGTGTGAACATCTCGCTTCATCAGTTGCCTACGCCTCTATCAAACTAGCCTGTGACTGATCGAGTGCACCCTCGGCCACCTTTCGCACCCCGAAGCGTTAGTTTCGCGGCTGTCCGAACGTAAGCTCGCGAGGCCAGGAGGTTGGGAATGGTAGGAGCGAGCCAAGCGACTGGCATGATGCGGCTGATCAGCGCTCGTGTGGACGACACCCCGGTTTTCGACCGTCGCGGGCGCAAGCTGGGGACCCTGTACAGCTTTCATATCGAACGCCATCACGGAAAGGTGGAATATGCTGTCATCTCGTTCGGCGGCTTGCTCGGGCTCGGTCAGAGCTACCATCCGATCCCCTTCGGCCTCCTTCAGGTGAACCAAGACAGGGGGGGCTACACCATCGCAGTTGACAAGACAGTCCTAGACGGCGGGCCGAGTTATCGCCCTGACACCGCCCCTCAATGGGATAATGGTTACGCCCGCCGCATCGACAATTATTACGCGGAACGCCTGTGAGCTAAAGGGACTATCACCTCGCTTGAGTGTGCCGCTTTCGCGTGACGTCATCCGAAAGCGGAAATTCAGCTTACGGCCAAGTCTAATCATCAAGCCACTTTCCAGCGTGAGCTATCTTTCTGCGAAAAAGCCGCTATATGGGAATCGCTGAACGTCGCCTGCGACGGATAACGGGCCGCTCCGGCTCCCCCTTTGTCCCTTTCGAGCTTCAAGACGCCGGGATGTGCCGCTGTTGGCGCATGCCCGTCATACATGGGACAAGGATATCCTCATGATCACCGGAACCGTAAAATTCTTCAACAACGACAAGGGCTATGGCTTCATTGCGCCGGAAGATGGCAGCAGCGATGCTTTCGTCCACATCTCGGCCGTCGAGCGCGCTGGCATGGTAACCCTCAACAAGGACCAACGCGTGTCCTATGAGCTCGAGACCGACCAGCGCGGCAAGACGTCTGCCGTGAACCTGCAGGACGCCTAATGTGAGTGGCGGACGCCAAGGCGTCCGCCAATTGCCTGTTCGAGAGCAGGATCCCCGCATTTCCTGGGCTACTCGGCGGGTCGTGCCTTCCCGACCCAATGATCCGCCCGATCCTAAAAGGTCGTCATGTCCACAGCTCCCGTCGCCCCGTTCCTGATCGTTCCGGATCACGCGACACACGCTTCAACTCCCAAAACTACCCGATCGTGACGTCGAGGCTGCAGCCGGAGACATTCAAGAGCGCGATGGCTGATCGTGCGCATGCCAAGCTTGAGTTCGGCGCTGAGGCTGGGCAGTTCGCGTCCAAGTAGCGTCGCCAAGGAGCTTGCATGAACGAGCGGGAACATGATCTGACGGCGCAGCAGATGCTGGAGGCTCAGCAAGCCCTCGATGTCGCGGCCTTCAACGGCATCTTGAGCCTCGCTATCATTCTACGAAAGCGAAACCTCCTCGCCGATGCGGAGACTAAGAGCCTGCACGACATCATGAGCAAGCCGCTCGCGCTGCCGGGCAATGCGAACAATCCGGTCGTTCAGGATGCCCAGCAGAATCTCGATCAGCTATTCGCGCTGCTCATGGAGCGTGGCTGAACCCCAAGAGGGGCCGTCGCACCGAACGCCTGCTCCGTGCCGCAATCGAAGCCCAGCGCTCCAGCCCGAGCCATGTTCTGCCGGGAGGCTGCGAAGCCTGATCGTGGCACCGCTCCGTCTTTATTTGGGCGCTGCGTCTGTCGCATCCAGCCGCCGCTTCCTATATCCTTAGAGCAAGGCAGAGGAGGCGAAATGCCCCTTCCCACTAATAAACAGGTCCTGAGCAACCTGTATCGGATGAAGCGCGATTGCCGCGCCTTCATGGACGAAGCCCAGAGGCGCGGAGATCAGCGGGAAGCCGACGAGTTCAAGGAACACATGGAACGGGTGGAATCCATGATCGAAATGGAAGGCGGCGACCCCGACGCATAGTGGCAAGATGCCGGACCGGTTTTCGGTTTAGGGCTGAATGCAATATCGGGGGGACAGGCTGCAGCCGTTGACGAGGCACTGCGGTTGTTGTCCTGACGTTACCGCAATTTGGCGATCTTCACCCCGTCCTGCTTGGCGCGGTCCTGGACGGATTCCTCGCTCCGCGTCAGCGCCTTGGCGATCGCCTTGAGGCCCATGCCCTTGCCGGCCAGAAGTTTGAGCTTGGCAACCTCGTCCCCCGTCCAGGGCTGCCGATGCCGGACGAACCTTTCAGCCATTCGGCTTCACCGTTGCGCCCTTCTGCGATGGCTTGGCGGCAATCGTCTTCTTGATCTCCTTCTTCGGCTTTCGCGCTTCCTTGTTGCTGCGGACCTGACCCTTGGCCATCTCTATTCTCCTTTTCCTGCGCCCGCCGAGCGTACGCCTGGGAGCCGGGCTTGCCCGGGCCAAGCTCGCTGAACACGATCCGGCCCTACGAGAGGTCGTAGGAGGTCATCTCGACATGGACCCCCATCGCCCCCCACGGATTTTGGGAATCGGCGCATCTTTCCCCCGGGTAGGCAATGATACGCGGTGCGGACATTTCTGTTGGGACGGCGCGAGCTTCGTAATGGGTCGGATGGGACACGGCGCACCTCCGGCGCTATTCGGCAGTCTTGCTGACTTCGCGCACGGCCGCGCGCAAGTCGGCCATGCCGAAGGGCTTTTGAACGATCACGGCGCGTGGGCACCGCTCCTGCACCATTACGGCTGTGCCGGTGATATAGAGGAATGGCGTTGGGTTCTCATCACAGATGCGTTGGACAGCATCAATGCCACACCCGGACGCGAGCTGAACATCCGATGTGATGAGGTCAGGGTAGCGCGCGCGAGCGGCGGCTACTGCTCCGTCCTCGTCCTCGGCAAATGAAAACGATGTGAACCCGAGATCCCGAAGGCGGTCCTCGATCAGCTGGGCTGTGAGGAACTCGTCCTCGATGATCAGCGCGTGCATGTGAAAATCAGAGCCATCTCGCTTCCTGCGAACGAGGCGGGAGCGCGGAGGCGTCTCAGCCGCCGAGGCCTCATTCTTGCTCGGCGATGAGGGTCAATGGCTGACAAGCATGATCGTTCCCACCGGCAGAAAATAGCCTCAACAATAGCAGCGCCTGGCCTACCGATGCGCGCCATCTGCCGGCCGGAAATTGGAATTCCGGTGGCTCCAGGAAGGGTACTAGCGCCGGAGGGCTCTTGCGCGCTCCATGCGATCAGCCTCTTTTCTAGCTCCACGGCTAGTTCGGAAAGGGAGGACCCGACGTCGGCATGATACTCGCGTGCATATTCGCGGCATTTAAATGCGCGCAAGCGCAGCGCGGCAATCTCCGACCTGGCCGTAGAACCATCGCGAGCGGTGCCGATATTTCTCATGCCCTGCAGCTCTACCTGTCAGGCGATTGTCATCTCAGCCCGAATCTCCGCTGCATCCAGGTATCGCGCTAACGCAGCATATCGCGCAGCGAAGCCTAAATAGGTGCTCCGCATCTCAGGCCGGCGACATTCGTTTGCCCGTGAGCGGCAAAGGGCCTCGCGATCCCGAAAATAGGCCGCCGAGTGGCGGTCCCCTGAAATAATCGGCTCCAGCGCCCCCCCTTCATTCTCCCACCCGGCTATCGCGCCCACTCTATTGAAGGTATCGTTCATTGAACCACTCCTCGACAATGGCTCGGCGCTGCTTCAGCTTCGATCCGGGCGCGTGGATGCGCCGCTGCTCCTAATGAGCCGACATTTACCCTTGGAATGACCTCTCCTGTGGCAAGCGGGAGCACATGTGTCTCTCAGTCACAGGATGCTTGCGAAGTGGTTCAGGTGATGACGCCTTTTAACACAGATTGATCGGCAGAACACACGCAAACTCGCGTATTCAAATGAGCTGCGGTAGGATCTTGAGGTGAATGCCGACTACTGTCGCGAGCGCCCCCAAGCTCTGACACATGTCCGCCTTCGCCTGGTGACTGGCAAAAAGCGGACGGTCAGTATCCGGCCAGTACCGGTCCCGAGCGTTGCAGTCTTACCAGTGAATGCCAGCGTCGACGGCCGCGAGGAGGTCCCGGACTTCCGCCGTTCGCCCTGCCATCACCAATTGCTCAGCCGTCCGCCCGCTGAAGCCTGGAAGCGGCTCCTTTTCGAACCAGTGTCGGGCTCTCTCGACTGAGCCGAAGCGTGGTTCGACCAAAGCAAGAATGGCCGCTGCGTCAGCTGTCATATCTTCCATCTCCTTGCTTATCGCCGAAGCTGGTGTGGGATGAAAGCGAAACAGAATTCGCCGATAGCGGAACATCAACAAGCGGCCATTCTGCGTCATTGATGGTCCCCTCGCCGGCGCATAGCGCGGCGTATTCCTACTTGCCCTCCCGCCGCTGCTTAAGGTTGGACCAGTAATCTAATCGCTTGCGGAGCTCTCGCTCGAACCCCCGTTCATTCGGGCTGAAGAAGCGGCCCCGGCGAGTGCCTTGCAACTGGTCGGGCAGGAATTCCTGCCCACCATATGCATCCGGCTCATCGTGGTCATACCGGTAACCGTGGCTATACCCGAGTTCCTTCATCAGCTCGGTTGGAGCATTCAGCACGTTTAGCGGAGGAGGAAGATGGGAGGTTTTTTCGGCAACATCGAGCGCCGCTGAGAACGCGAGATATGCCGCGTTCGATTTCGGTGCGGTAGCGACATAGCAGATGGCTTGCGCCAGGAAGAGTTTACCTTCGGGCCAGCCTACACGTTCAAAAGCCTGCCACGCCGCGATCACCTGCACCAGCGCTTCTGGATCAGCGGTTCCCACGTCTTCCGAAGCGGCGCACACCAAACGCCGGAAGACGGTATTGCCATCCTCGCCTGCTGCCATCATGCGCGCGGCGTAGTATAACGCGGCGTCGGCATCTGAACCTCTCAGAGATTTGTGGAACGCGCTAAGGAGGTCGTAATGCCCGTCACCTGCTTTGTCGTGCGTAGCTACACGGCGTTGAACAACCCGGCCCATGGCAGCCGTGTCGAGCGTCTCATCTCGTTGGAGGCGGAATATCTGCTCAGCGAGATTGAGCAGGTACCGACCGTCGCCCCCTGCAAGATCAATCATTGCCGTGCGAGCTTCAGAGGTGAGTGGAAGCCGCCTTCGCATGTGGGCTTCAGCTCGTTGCAGAAGACCCTCAAGCGCCGCCGGGTCGAGCGGACGAAGGACGAAAACTTGGCAGCGAGACAATAAAGCGCCGTTTAGCTCGAAGGAGGGGTTTTCGGTCGTCGCGCCTACCAGGGTAATAGTGCCGTCCTCGACTACAGGGAGGAAGGCGTCCTGCTGCGCGCGGTTGAAGCGATGGATCTCATCGCAGAAGAGCAGCGTCCCACGTCCTGCCTTGCGCTGGTCGCGAGCGGCTTCGAACACGCGGCGGAGGTCTGCGACCCCACTCTGGATCGCCGAGATCGCCTCAAACCTCAGCTTGCTCGCATCCGCGAGCAGGCGAGCTATCGTTGTTTTGCCCGTTCCAGGCGGGCCGTAGAGGATCATGGAGACCATCATTCCACTCGCAACGATGCGACCGATCGGAGCATCCGGGGCGAGCAAATGATCCTGACCGACGACGTCGGCGAGGCTTGCGGGTCGAAGAAGATCCGCAAGCGGGCGAGGTGCTTCATCCTCAAAAAGGGTCTGCATCGACATGGGATTCTTGTAGAGCCGTCTTGTCCGTGGCCATAGCCGTTTCCTGCCACGTAGAAGCTGATGGCGGTTGCCGCCACTGAGTCATAGGCTCGTT
Source organism: Sphingosinicella humi (assembly GCF_003129465.1). NCBI lineage: Bacteria > Pseudomonadati > Pseudomonadota > Alphaproteobacteria > Sphingomonadales > Sphingomicrobiaceae > Allosphingosinicella > Allosphingosinicella humi. Next base: position 296,479 of record NZ_QFFF01000001.1, on the reverse strand, counting down.
GCGCTGGCAGCTAAATTTTGCGACAGCAGAGCAGCCTCCGCAGCACGGGGGCGAGGCGTGAGAACCTCAATAGCAGTACGCCGGTCGAGAGCATCTCGGCCGGGTGGCCGTCGCGTATGTCCAAGGCGCTCTGCGTCTAAAGGCGGCGGCGCCTGGTGTACTGCACAGGGTTCTCAACACCCGGCTTTGCCGGCTCGCCTCTGGAGCCGGGAGCAGAGCATGACTTGCGTTCAGAAGAACGAGTTTCAGCAACCAGCAGCCTTGTACGGCGCGCTACACTGGCGTGGCTTGCGCGTATGGGAAAGGTGGCCATTTCGGCTCGACTGCGCGACGGTGGCCTCCGATTACGAATTGACGGTTCGTTCGATACTGGTCCGGCCGCCAGCTGACTGGCCGACTAGAGGTTCCCCCGACTTCGGACCCGGCTTGTCCGAGGAGCAATTCAACGGGCTGGCATTGGAGCCAAAAGAAGCAGCACATGAACTTAATCGACTTTTCGGTGGTGGAGCTGTGGCGATCAACCAGGTCCACATCACCGCTATCAGCAATCTGTATCGCGCGGCCAACGTTCGCCAAACATGGACCTATGACGACTGGTTTTTCCCGTTGAAGCACCTTGATGTGATGCTTGGTCGGCACTCGGTTATCAACTTCAGGTGCCGTCTTCCTTATGGCGCCGGAGGTCGCGAGGCTGTGCATGCACAAGCGATCGCATTCATCGAACTCCATAGGGCGCACCGAGCAGTAGTTAGATGCCTGGACCCCCTTCGTTCGGAACAGCCCTAGGGAACCGCTGTGAGCGAGGAGGACGCGCGCATCGAACTTGAACAATGGCTACTCGCTTAGCCGAGACCTGCAAACGTGTGCGACATCAAACGCACCGGCAGCGGAAGAATCTACGTGGTCTACGTGACCGCTGCATTCAGACGAGCCGCTGCTTACGCTGACCAGGAAAAATAGGCGCGCGCCCGAAGTGCGGGCCTCTCGCCGTCAAGCTTACAACGGAGACTCCCTGGCCGCCGAGACATTTCTGAGAACCAAACATCGGGCACTAGGCGGCGGCGTGTCACCGCTTGTTCCGGCTGTGGCATGGGGACGCAGGTGCTGAGGAGGTGACCCGGCTGATCTCGAATATGTCCAGCGAAAGCACCTGAGGCGCCTCTTGCGGCGATATGCTTCACGACCGGCTGAAAGGATGGCGAGAAGGGGATGAGTATATCAGTTCGAGTATATAACCTTACCTAAGCGACGAGAAAGGAAGGAAGAGTTGCCGATTGGGGGTTACTCTTGTCGTAGACGGCGACGCGGCGGTGCAGGAGAGCCGACAGGCCGGCGGGATCGAGCGGTTCGGTGACCTCGATCGAGAAGAGCGTTTCGGCCTGATTGAGTAGGAAGCGGCCGTCGCCGTCTGCGGTGGCGATCAGGGCATTGCGCGCCTCGGGCGTCAGGGGCAGGGGGCGCTCCATCAGCGCCTCGGCACGGTCCAGCAACTGCCCCAGCGCCGACGCGTCCAGCCGGTTCAGGATCAGCACTTGCGCGCGGGAGAGGAGGGCGGCGTTGAGCTCGAAGGACGGGTTCTCCGTCGTGGCGCCGACCAGAACGACCGTGCCGTCCTCGACATAGGGGAGAAAGCCGTCCCGCTGGGCGCGGTTGAAGCGGTGGATCTCGTCTACGAAGAGCAAAGTCTGCCGGCCCATGCGGGCATGTTCGCGCGCCTCGGCGAAGACCTTCTTGAGATCGGCGACGCCCGAGAAGACCGCCGAGATCGCGACGAAGCGCATGCCGACGGCGTCGGCCAGCAATCGGGCGATCGTCGTCTTGCCGGTGCCGGGCGGTCCCCACAGGATCATGGAGGCGAGCTTGCCCGCCGCCACCATTCGCCCGATCGCGCCGCCGGGCCCGGTCAGGTGATCCTGCCCGACCACCTCGTCCAGCGAGCGCGGACGCAGCCGGTCGGCCAGCGGCGCGCCGGCGGGCGGCGACACGGACTCGCGGGATTGCTCAGGTTCGTCGGCAAAAAGATCGGCCACATCCACCCTCTAGCGTCGAATTTCACGGCGGGGAAACGCTTGAGCCGAAGGATTGACGAAGATGTGTCTAAGATATATCTCAGCTATATTACACTGGCAGGAGTCGTGCGATGAGCATGCGTGTAAACTGGGGCGGATGCGGGCCTCGGGGCGGCAGCGGAATCCCGGAGGCGCTGATCGGCCTCGCCGCGGCCGGCCGCGGATGGCAGGGGTCCTGGGGCCCCTGGAGCTTCGAATGGGGCGGCGGCGGAGGCCGCGGCGGACGCCACGGGCGGCGCGGTCGCGCCCGGCGGATGTTCGAATCCGGCGAATTGCGCTTGGTGCTGTTGAAGCTGATCGCCGAGCAGCCGCGCCACGGCTACGACCTCATCCGCGCCGTCGAGGAGATGACCGGCGGCGAATATGCGCCGAGCCCCGGCGTCGTCTATCCGACGTTGACCATGCTGCTGGACATGGGCCTCATTGAGGAGGCGGAGGCCGAAGGCGCGCGCAAGGCCTTTTCTATCACCCCCGACGGGAAGGCCGAGCTGGCGGAGAAGGCCGAGGAAGTGGAGGCGCTGTTCGAGCGGCTCGCGGACCTCAAACCCGACCGGGAGCATCATGGCCGGGCGCCGATCAAGCGGGCCGTCGGCAATCTTCTTTCGGCCATCTGGCATCGCGTGGCCGAGGAGGAGATGGACGACGAGACGCTGCACCGGATCGCCGCCATCCTGGATGAGGCGGCGCAGAAGATCGAACGGCTGAAATAGAGTCAGGGCACCGGGCTGGGCCGCTGGCGGCCCCCGCCGGCGCGCTGACGGACGATGCGCAGATAGGCGTCGACCAGCGCCTGGTTGACCTCGTCCCAGCCATAATGGCTGCTGACCCCCGCGCCGGCCCGCCCCGCGGCCAGCCGGGCCTCCTTGTCGGTGCAATAATGGGCCAGCGCGTCGGCGAAGGCGTCGATGGCACCGGGGCGGATCAGCCGGCCGGTGACGCCGTCGGTGACGAGGCTTTCGCTGCCGGTGGCGATGGCGGCGACGACGGGTAGGCCCGCCGCCATGGCTTCCAATGTCACATTGCCGAACGTTTCCGTAACCGATGGGTTGAACAACATGTCCATCGAGGCGACGGCGCGGCCGAGGTCGGGGCCTTTCTGAAAGCCGACGAACGTCGCTTGCGGCAGCCTCTGCTCGAACCAGGTACGGGCTGGCCCCTCGCCGACGACCAGCACCTTGTGCCTGACCTGCCGCCTTTCGAGATGCTCGATCGTGTCGGAAAAGACGTCGAGCCCTTTTTCCATCACCAGCCGGCCGACGAAGCCGATCGCCGGCATGTCGTCATCGATGCCCAGGCTCCGACGCCAGGCGAGGTCGCGTCGGCCGGGGTTGAAGACATCGCGATCGATGCCGCGCGTCCAGATGCCGACATCGTAGTTCATGCGCTGCTCGCGCAGCAGCTGTGCCATCGATTCGGACGGCGCGAATATGGCGTCGCAGCGCCGGTAGAAACGGCGCAGGCCCGCCTCGACCAACGGCTCGAGGAAGGCGAGGCCGTAATAGCGGGGATAGGTCTCGAAGCGGGTATGAACCGAGGCGATCACCGGCAGGTCCATCTTGCGCGCGAGCGTGACGGCGCGATGGCCCAGCATCTCCGGGCTGGCGACGTGGAAGATGTTCGGCCTGAAAGCCTTGATGTCGCGTTTCACCGAGGGAGGAATCAGGATCGGCGCATGATATTCCGATCGGCCCGGCACCGGCACCGACGGGATGCTGATCAAATCGCCATTGGGCGGGAAGGCGGGCTTCTCCACCGTCGGTGAATAGATGCGCACCGCCGCCTTTTGGCGCAGCAGATATTCAACCAGGCGGTTCAGCGCCTGATTCGCCCCATCTCGGACATAGTTGTAGTTGCCGCTGAAGAGGGCAACGCGCAGTTCGGCTGCTTCCATCGCGGCCCCGATAGCGGCTCGTCGGCAAAACGCCAATGCCGGTGGAAAAGTGGACCGGCGCGGCGAGCGCGCGCTAAGAGGGCGCCATGGCCCATATGCTGACCGACCCCGCGGCTCCGGCCGCCGCGACGATCACCTTCGATCAGTTTCTCGCCGTCGACATCCGCGTCGGGACGGTCGTGGCGGTCGAGCCCTTTCCGGAAGCCCGCAAGCCGAGCTGGAAGCTGCGTATCGATTTCGGCCCCGGCATCGGCGTCAGGAAATCGAGCGCGCAGATCACCGACCATTATGGCGCCCACGATCTGATCGGCCGGCAGGTCGCCGCCGTCGTCAATTTCCCGCCGCGCCAGATTGGCCCCTTCATGTCGGAAGTGCTGACCGTCGGCTTTGCGGACGAGCAGGGTGCCGTCGTGCTGATCCGGCCAGACAAGGACGTGCCCAATGGCGCCCGACTCTTCTGAACGGGTGCGGATCAGAGGCGGCTGCCACTGCCGCTCGGTACGCTTCGAGGCGGAGGTGGAACGCGAGGCGCGGATACTCGACTGCAACTGTTCCATCTGTTCGATGACGGGCTTTCGCCATCTGATGGTCCCGCACGGCGATTTCCGCCTGTTGTCCGGCGAGGATGCGCTGGTCCGCTATCGCTTCGGAACGGGCACTGCGGAGCATCTCTTCTGCGGCACCTGCGGCGTAAAGAGCTTCTATCAGCCCCGCTCGCACCCCGACGCGTGGAGCGTCAATCTGAACACGCTCGACGATATCGAGGCGCTGACGATCATCGCGCAGCCGTTCGACGGTCGCGATTGGGAGCGGGCGCAAGCCGCGCTGGACTGACACCCTGTTCCTGCCGTATTTCCCCTGCGACACACCCGCTCAAAAAGGGTGGTCGGGGGAGGTGCGATGGCGACGGCGGTGGCGGACGACTTTGTCGTGGATCCCAAGCGAGACCGGCTGGTCATTGCCGCCTCTTCGCTCGGCACCGTCTTCGAATGGTATGATTTCTTCATCTACGGCACGCTCGCCGCGATCATCGGGCGGCTGTTCTTCCCGGCGGGGAACGAGACGCTCCAGTTCCTGCTGGCGCTGGCCTCCTTCGCCGTGGGCTTCGGTTTTCGGCCGCTGGGCGCTGTATTGTTCGGTTATCTGGGCGACCGGATGGGCCGCAAATATACATTCCTTATCACGATCACCTTGATGGGGCTCGCCACCGCGGGCGTCGGTCTGGTGCCGAGCTACGCCACGATCGGGGCGGCGGCGCCGATCATCCTCATCCTGCTTCGAATATGCCAGGGACTGGCGCTGGGGGGCGAATATGGCGGCGCCGCCATCTACGTCGCCGAGCACGCGCCGCGGAACAAGCGCGGCCACTATACCGGCTATATCCAGGCCAGCGTCGCAGGCGGCTTCGTGCTCAGCCTGATAGTGGTGCTCGGCTCCAAGCTGTTCGTCACCGACGCGCAATGGGCGGAGTGGGGCTGGCGGATACCGTTCCTCTTCTCGCTGCTGCTCCTCGCCATTTCCCTTTGGATGCGGATGAAGCTCAATGAGAGTCCGGTCTTCCAGGCGATGAAGGCGAAGGGAGCGCTCGCCCGCAATCCGCTGAAGGAAAGCTTCTCCACCCGCCGCAACGTGAAGCTGATCCTGGTTGCCATGCTCGGCATCGCCGCGGGGCTCACCGTCATCTGGTACACGGCGATGTTCCAGGTGCTCTACTTCCTCCAGAATTCGCTGAAGGTGGAGGACACGACCGCGCAGCTTCTGGTCGGCGCGGGCGCTGCGACCGGGCTGTTCTGGTTCGTCTTCTTCGGCAAGCTGTCGGACAGGATCGGGCGGAGAAAGCCGATCGTGATCGGCTATGCCGCGACCCTGCTGTTGCTCTTCCCGCTGTTCCATATCATTGCCGATGCGGCCAATCCGGCGCTGGCGGAGGCGTCGCGGCGGGCGCCTATCGTCGTCGCCGGGCCGGACTGCAGCTACAATCCCTTCGCCACAAAGGGGCAGGCCACCACCTGCGGCCAGCTGCTCGATTACTTCTCCAAGAAGGGCGTGCACTACACCAAGGCCGACGCGCCGAGGACTGGCGTTAGCATTGGCGGCGTGCCGGTGGCCGGAACCAGCCCGGCCACGCTGGACGCGGCCCTCGCGCGGGCCGGCTACAGCTTCGAGAAGGTGGAGCCCGCCGCTGGCGACATCCTCATCATCCTGCTGGCCATATTGGGGCTGAGCGCGCTGTCGGGCGCCACCTTCGGCCCCGTGGCGGCTCTGTTGACCGAGCTGTTCCCCAGCCGCATCCGCTACAGCTCCATGTCGATTCCCTATCATGTCGGCACGGGCTATTTCGGGGGCTTCCTGCCGTTCATCAGCCAGACCATCATCGCACGGACCGGTGATCCCTTTTCGGGTCTCTGGTACACCATTGCCGTCGTGGCGATGGCGCTGGTCGTGACCTTCATCTGGCTGCCGGAGACGGCCGGGAAGACGTTGGACTAGGGGCCGAAGGATCGCTATCGGCGCGAAGGTGATCCAGCCCCACAGCCCGCTTCGCCTCAGGATCGACAGCAGCGCCCTGGTTTCAAACTGGCGCTGGCTTGCCCGCATGAGCGGAAGCGCCGCCTGCGGCGCGGCCGTGAAGGCGGACGCCTATGGCATCGGCGCACGCCAGGCCGTCCGGCATCTGGTGGAGGAGGGGTGCCGCGATTTCTTCGTCGCCACCTGGGCCGAGGCCGAGCAGGTGCTGCCCCATGTCGGCGAGGCATCGCTTTCCGTCCTCCACGGCGTGGCGGAGGAAGATGTCGCCCACGCCGCCGCGTCGCGCGCGCGCCCCGTGCTCAACACCCCGCTCCAGGTGAAGCGTTGGCGCGAGCTGGGCCAGGGACGGCCGTGCGATGTGATGGTCGACACGGGCATGAACCGCCTCGGCCTTTCCGTCGCCGACCTCGCCGAGGGGCTGGTCGACGGCCTTCCCATTGATACACTGTACAGCCATCTCGCCTCGGCCGACGAGGACAGCCCGATGAATGCCCGCCAGCGCGCGGCCTTCCTGGCCGCGGCGGCGACGGTGCCGGCGAGGCGGCTCAGCCTCGCCAACAGCGCCGGCATCTGCCTTGGCGCCGACTATGCCTTCGACCTTACCCGGCCGGGACTCGCCCTCTATGGCGGCATCCCGCGGCGTGAGGGGGAGGGGCATGTCCGGCAGGTGATGCGGGCCGAGGCCCAGATCGTGCAGCGGCGGCGGATCGGGCCGGGCGACACGGTCGGCTACAACGCGACCTTCACCTCCGATCGAGACATGGAGCTCGCCATCCTCAATGTCGGCTACGCGGACGGCTATCTGCGCGGCTTTTCCAATAGGGGGCGGGCCAGGCTCGCCAGCGGCTTCGGTCCGGTGATCGGCCGTGTCTCGATGGACCTCACCGCCATCTCGGTCGACGCGGCGCCGGATCTGGCGGAGGGCGATTGGGTGGAGCTCGATTTTGACCTGCCGAGCGCGGCGGCCCAGTCCGGCCTTTCCCAATATGAGTTGCTGACGACGCTGGGCGCCCGCTATCAACGCGTCTGGTCATGACGGAAGGCGCTCTGAACCCGATAGTGGCATTCTTCGTGGGCATAGGGGCGTTCGCCATCGGGCTGTTCGCCACCGTCGGCCGTGTCACGATCTTCGCGTTCCGGACGATCGTCCGGGCGCTGGCGCCCCCATATTATCCGATCCGCCTGCTCGAACAGCTGATGCTCATCGGCTGGTTCTCGCTGCCGGTGGTCGGCCTCACGGCCCTCTTCACCGGGGCGGCCCTTGCCCAGCAAATCTATGTCGGCGGCTCGCGCCTCAACGCCCAGTCTGCGGTGCCGGCGATCGTCGTCATCGGCATCGTGCGCGAGCTGGGCCCGGTGCTGGTCGGCCTGATGGTGGCCGGCCGCGTCTCTTCCTCCATGGCCGCCGAGCTCGGGACGATGCGGGTCACCGAGCAACTCGACGCCCTGGCGACCCTGCGGACCGACCCCTATCGCTTTCTTATCGCGCCGCGGCTTTTCGCCTCGGTCATCGCGCTGCCCCTGCTCGTACTCATCGCCAACGCGGTCGGCATTTTCGGCGGCTATCTGCTGGCGGTGTATAAGCTCGGCTTCAAGGCCACCTCCTATCTTGAGACGTCGCGCGAATTTCTGGAAGGAAACGACCTCATCATGTCGCTGGTGAAAGCGGCCGTGTTCGGCTTCTTCGTCGCCTTGATGGGCTGCTATCACGGCTTCCGCTCCGAAGGCGGCGCCGCGGGCGTCGGCAAGGCGACGACCAACGCCGTCGTCTCGGCTCTGGTCCTCATCCTGCTAGCCAACCTGCTCATCACCATCATGGCTTTCGGATGAGCGGGGCGAAGATCATCCTCGCCGACGTTGCCAAGAGCTTCGGCGACAACGTCGTGCTCGACGGCGTCAGCCTCGAGGTCGAGAGCGGCGAGTCCCTCGCCGTCATCGGCCAATCGGGCACTGGGAAGTCGGTGCTGATCAAGTGCGTCCTCGGCCTCTTTCGGCCGGAGCGCGGCTCCATTCTCGTCGATGGCGACGAGGTAGTGGGGGCGAGCGAGGGCAAGCTGGCGCGTATTCGCAAGAAGTTCGGCATGCTGTTCCAGGGCGGGGCTTTGTTCGACTCCCTGCCCGTCTGGCGCAACGTCACCTTCGGCCTGACCCAGGGACGGTTCCAGAATTCGGCCAGGATGCGCGCCATCGCCGAGGAGAATCTGGAGCGGGTCGGGCTTAGCCGCGACGTGCTCTACCTGCGCCCGTCGGAGCTCTCCGGGGGCATGCAGAAGCGCGTCGCCCTCGCGCGGGCCATCGCGCCCCGCCCCGAAATCCTCTTTTTCGACGAGCCCACTACCGGTCTCGACCCGATCCGCGCCGACGTGATCAACGACCTTATCGTCAGCCTTGTCGAGGAGGCTGGTATCACCGCCGTCACCATCACCCACGACATGGCGAGCGCCCGCAAGGTCGCCCATCGGGTCGCAATGCTCTACGGCGGCCGCATCATCTGGCAGGGTCCGCGCGACCGGCTCTACGACAGCGGCAACCCTTATGTGGATCAGTTCGTTCAGGGAAATGCCGAGGGGCCGATCCAGTAGGTAGGATGTCCCCGGCATGCCGGGAGACTCATGGCCACCATCGCCCATATTTCGGATGTCCATTTCGGCCGCCACGAACCAGACATCGTCGCGGCGCTGGAGACCTGGCTGCTGGAGCGGCGGCCCGAGCTGGTGGTGATCAGCGGCGACTTCACCCAGCGTGCGCGGATCGAGCAGTATAAGGCAGCGTGCCGCTTCGTCGATCGGCTGGAGGCGGGCGGGCTGGACGTGCTCGGCGTGCCCGGAAATCACGATGTGCCGCTCTACGACGTCTTCCGCCGCTTCGCTCGACCGCTCAACCGGTATCGCCGCTATATCGACGAGGATCTGTGTCCCTGGTTCGAAAGCGATCGGCTCGCCGTCCTCGGCATCAATACGGCCCGTTCGCTCACCATCAAGGACGGGCGGATCAACCATGAGCAGATGCGGACGATCCGCGAGCGTTTCCGCGCCGTGCCGGAGGAGAAGACCCGGATCCTCGTCACTCACCACCCGCTGTTCGCGATGCCGATCGGCGATGAGGCGGAGCTGACCAAGCGCGTCGGACGACATGAAGATGCATTGCTCGCCGTTGCGGATGCCGGGGTGCACATCCTCCTCGCCGGGCATTTCCACCGCAGCTATGTCCGCTCCGCGCGGGACATGGTGGAGAATGCGGGCCCCGCGCTCGTCATCCAGGCGGGGACGGCGACTTCGAACCGGCTTCGCGCCGATGAGGTGCAGAGCCTCAATTGGATCCACGCCCACCGCAACGACGAGATCGATTTGCAGGTCTTCGGCTGGGATGGCTCGGCCTTCGCCGGCGGCAGTCATGCGCGCTACAGCTTCGACGGCGAACGCTGGCACTCGCGGGCGCCGGCACCTGTGCAGGAATGAGGGCGCGCACGAATAAGGGCGGCCGGAGCCGCCCTCAGTTTGCTAAGGCTGGCGTCTAGTAGGGAACGCCATAATAGCCGTGAACCCGCTCGCCATAGGTGCGGTCGTAGGTTGGCTCCTGGCCACGCTCGTAGGACGGCGCTTCCTTCAGCCTGTCCTTGTCGAGATCGACCATATAGCCGCCCTTGTCCGTGTGATAGGTGAGCACGTCCCAGGGCAGCGGGTGATAGCGCTCGCCCATGCCGAACAGGCCGCCGAAGCTCATCACCGCGTAGCGGACGCGGCCGTCGCGCTTGCCGACCATGAAATGATGGACGGTGCCAAGCCGCTCGCCATCGCGATTGTAGACGGCCGTGCCGTCGACCTTTTCGGATGAGATGAGATCATAGGTCTCGTCCCGCGCCATCGTATCGCTGTTCGTATCGAAAGCCATCAAGCATCTCCTTTCATTGCGTTTATGGGATGCTCGACCAACGGCTCGGAGGGGTCGTCGTTCCGCCCCTGCCGCCAGCGCGGCTTCTAGGTCCGATCAGTCGCGCTCGACGCACATGGCGATACCCATTCCGCCGCCGATGCAGAGGGTGGCGAGGCCCTTCTTCGCGTCGCGTTTCTGCATCTCGTAGAGCAATGTGGTGAGCACGCGTGCGCCCGAGGCCCCGATCGGGTGGCCGATCGAAATGGCGCCGCCATTGACGTTCACCCGGTCTTCTTCCCAGCCGAGCTCCTTGCCGACGGCAAGCGCCTGGGCGGCGAAGGCCTCATTGGCTTCGATGAGGTCGAGATCGGCGATGGTCCAGCCGGCTTTCTCGAGCGCCCGGCGGGTCGAGGGAACGGGCCCAATGCCCATGATCGAAGGATCGACTCCGGTCGAGGCGAAGCTCTTGATGCGGGCGAGAATGGGCGTGCCGCGCCGCTCGGCTTCCTCGCGGCTCATCAGCACCAGCGCCGCGGCGCCGTCGTTGAGGCCCGACGCGTTGCCGGCCGTCACCGTGCCTTCCTTCTTGAAGGCGGCGCGGAGGCCGGCGAGGCTGGCCACCTCCACCCCTTCGCGAATGAACTCGTCCTGCTCGATCACCGTCTCGCCCTTGCGGGCCTTCACGGTCACGGGCGCGATCTCGTCCTTGAAGCGCCCCTCGCGGCGCGCCCGCTCGGCCTTGTTCTGGGAGGCGCAAGCGAACTCGTCCTGCTCGGCGCGGGTGATCTGATACTGCTCCGCCAGGTTCTCGGCGGTGATTCCCATGTGATAGCCGTTGAAGACGTCGGTGAGGCCGTCCTTGATCATCGTGTCGACCAGCTCGAGCCCGCCCATCTTCTGGCCGCCGCGAATGTTCTGGGCGTGGGCGGAAAGGCTCATACTCTCCTGTCCTCCCGCGACAACGATGGCGGCGTCACCGGTCATGATCGATTGCGCGGCGACGGCGACGGCGCGGAGGCCCGAGCCGCAGACCTGGTTGAGGCCCCACGCCGGGACCTCCTTCGGCACGCCCGCCGCCATCGAGGCCTGCCGGGCCGGGTTCTGGCCTTGGGCTGCGGTCAGCACCTGGCCCAGGATCACCTCAGACACTTCCTCCGGCTTGACCCCGGCCTGGCCGAGCGCCGCCTCGATGGCGACCCGGCCGAGCTCATGCGCCGGGGTCGAAGCGAAAGCGCCGAGGAAGGAGCCGACGGGGGTCCGCTTGGCGGCGGTGATGACGACTTCGGTCATGGGAATCTCCTCGAACGATGTTGCGGCGCACCTAGCACTCGGCAGCGGTGCGTGAAAGCCAGGCGGCGAGCGGCTGCCACAGCTGGGCCTCGGCGCGGCTGCCGACGATCATACCGACATGGCCCAGCGCCAGGTCGATCCGCTCCCCTCCCGGAAACGCGCTCGCCGCCGGCACGATCCGATCGGTCGTCGAGACGATGTTCAGCAGGGGGCAGCGGAGCGCGCCCGGATCGACCCGTCCGCCGCCGACCTGCCATGCGCCCCGGCCGATCGCGTCGGTCTCGACGAACCCCTCGAACAGCTCGCGCGCGGCGGCTTCGGGGAGCGGCGGGCCGTCGTTGGCCCAATCCTCCAGCCGCACGAAGGCGCGGGCCTCGGCGCTCCCGGCAGGCATGTCGGCGAAGGCCTCGAACTTGGCCACGGTCCGCGCCGGATCGAGGCTCCAGAAGGCGCTTTGCAGCACCTCCATCGGCAGCAGCCCCAGCGCTTGGACGGCTGGGTCGGCCTCGCGCCAGAGACGGGTGAGCTGAGCGCGTGCCTCGTCCGGGAAACCGGAGAAGCGCCATGGAGAGGCGATGGCGGCGACGCCGCTCACCTCGGTTCGGGCGGCGGCGGCAATCGCCATGGTACCGCCGAGGCAGTAGCCGACCAGCACGGGCGGCTCGCCCAATGCGTCAAGGAAGGGAAGGATGACCTGCTCGACATGGCCGGCGACCGAGAGGGAGCGGCGCTGGCCCACGTCCCAGCCCCAGTCGGCGAGTAGCGGCCGGAAGCCCTGGGTGGCGAGCCAGCGGAGCAGCGACTTCTCCTCGCCGAGATCGAGCACGCTGGGCGGGTTGATCAGCGAGGGGACGAACAGGATGGGAGGCCCGCTGCCGCCATAGTCGCGAAGCGTGGCGCCTGAGATGGAGGTGATCGCCGGCATCGGCGCCGGCAGGGCGTCCCTCCGCGCCTCCTGGTAGCGGCGGAGCCCCTCCAGCGCCTTCGCCATCCGCTCCGGCCTTGCTGCGGTCTCGCTGCGCAGCATTTCGAGGAAGAGCGGCAACGGGCGGGGCTTGTGTTGCGGTGCGGCAAGCTTTGGTGTTAGGGCTGAATCCTCTCGATTTTGGGGACATGGCATGGCGGCTTCGGCGCCCGGTGATACGGTCATCATCAAGAAATACGCCAATCGGCGCCTCTATAACACCGAAAGCTCGTCCTACATCACGCTCGAGCATCTCGCCGAGATGGTGCGGGCCAAGCGCGAGTTCAAAGTGGTCGACGCCAAGACCGGCGAGGACATCACCCACAATGTCCTGACCCAGATCATCATGGAGCAGGAGGCCAGCGGCAAGACGATGCTGCCCGCCAATTTCCTGCGCCAGCTGATCGCCATGTACGGCGATTCCATGCAGGGCTTGGTGCCGCAATATCTGGAGGCCTCGATGGAGGCGTTCCAGCGCAACCAGTCTCAGTTCCGCGACGCCATGACCGGCGCCTTCGCCAATCCCTTCACGGAGATGGCCAAGCGCAACATGGAGATGCTCGCCGCGGCCACCGGCGCGAAGTCGGAGAAGACGCCCGAGCCGGAGTCGGATACCAAGGCCGAGCTGGCCGAGCTCAAGGAGCAGATGGCCGCGCTCCAGCGCAAGCTCGACAAGCTGGGGGGCTGACTCCCTCTCCCGCTCGCGGGAGAGGGTTGGGGTGAGGGCCTGTCGGGCCTAGGGTCTCCGCTCACAGGCCCTCCCCCGGCCCCCTCCCGCGAGCGGGAGGGGAGGCTACTCCGGCTTCACGAACTTCAAGGTCATTCGGTCGCTCTCGCCGATGGCTTCGTATTTCGCGCGATCGGCGTCCTTGTTGGTGTAGGTCGGCGGCAAGGCCCAGACGCCGCCGGGATGGTCGTGCGTGTCCTTCGGGTTGGCGTTGATCTCGGACGCTTCGACGAAGCGGAAGCCGGCCTTCTCCGCCAATGCCTTGACGGTCGAGGCCTTCACATAGCCGCTCTGCTTCTCGCGGGCGGCGTCCGCGTCCTCGGGCAGACGATGCTCGACGACACCCAGGGTGCCGCCGGGCTTCAGTACGCGGAATGCCTCGGCGAAGACGGCGTCCGCGATCGGCGTATTGTTTTCCGAGCCCAGCCAATTGTGGACGTTGCGGAAGGTGAGGACCGCGTCGGCGCTGCCGGCGGGGACGGGGCTCGGCTGCTTGCCCGGGTCGAGTGGCGCGACAGTAACCTGCGAATAGACGGGTGCGCTCGCGATCTTCTTGGCGATGGTCTCCGCTGAGCGGCCGAGCGACGGCACTACGTAGAGCTTGCCGGAGGCGGCGAGATAAGGCGCCAGCACCTCGGTATACCAGCCGCCGCCGGGCCACAGCTCCACGACGGTGTCGCCGGGATCGACGCCGAAGAAGGCGAGCGTCTCGGCCGGGTGGCGATAGCGATCGCGGGCGACGTTGGCGGGCGTGCGCGTCGGCGCGGCAAGGGCGGCGGCGAGCGCGCTGCTCGAGTCGGCGGCCGCGGCGGGCTCGCTCGTTCCCTGATCGGCCTGCGCGTTGCAGGCGCCGGCGGGAATGACAAGCGCGCCGAGCAGGGCGGCGCGGATCAGGGACGCTTTGATTGGAGACTGGCGCATCGGGCATCTCTCCTCTTATCGGGTGCCCATCTCATGACGGACCGGAAATGACGACGCAAGCGATACTCTGGACTCTGGCCGGCGCGGCGGCCGCGCTGGCGGTGGGCTCGGGCCTGGCCGAATGGCGCCGCTCGAAACGGCGCAACCTCGACCGGCCGGGCTGCATGCCCTGGACCCTGATCCAGGTCCTCGCCGGCCTCGCCGCGATCATCGCGGCGGCGCTGGCGCTGAAGGCGTGAGCCGCAAATGTTAGGCAATGGCTAGGCCAAGAACAGGTCGGCAAGCCTGCAAAGCGCGCGCGCATTTTGTTTGCGCGGGCGCGAACGGGGCCATGGGGCACAGGCGTGGGTCTTGACGGATGTGAGAAAGAGCCTGCCGAGAGAGCGACAGACGAATCCTAATTAGAAGAGGCTTTGCCGCTGGGTTCGTCATGCCGGACTTGATCCGGCATCCACCTTTCCTTTTCGGCGCTCGCGGCTAGGCTGGGGGTATGGAGCGTAACCCGGCCGTCTACATCATGGCGAGCGGCTTTCACGGGACGCTCTATACCGGCGTGACCTCCAACCTCCTTCAGCGGGTGGCGCAGCACAGGCTCGGCGCGTTCGGCGGGTTCACGGCGGAATATTGCGTGAAGCGCCTCGTCTAGTTCGAGATGCACGGCACGATGGAGCACGCCATCCTGCGCGAGAAGCAGATCAAGAAATGCGGCGGGAGTGGAAGCTGGCGTTGATCGAAGAAGGTAATCCGACCTGGCGCGACCTCGCGGAGGACTTCGGGTTTGAGCCACTGATCGGAAGGAAGGTGGACCCCGGATCAAGTCCGGGGTGACAGCCTATGCGCTACAAACACGCTTCCAAATAAGGTTGATCGAACCCGAACTGCTTGGCCTTTTCCAGCGTGTAGGGGCGGAGGCCCATGGAGCGATATTCGCCGATGATCTTGCCGTCGGGCGACTCGTCCAGATATTCGAACTTGAACAGCTCCTGCGTGACGATGACGTCGCCTTCCATGCCGATCACCTCGGTGATGTTGGTGGTGCGGCGGGAGCCGTCGCGGAGGCGCTTCACCTGGACGATGAGGTCGACCGAGTCCGCGATCTGGCGGCTGATAGCTTCCTTCGGCACCTTGATGTCCGACATCATCACCATGTTCTCCATACGCGCCAGGCACTCGCGCGGGGAGTTGGAGTGGAGCGTACACATGGAGCCGTCGTGGCCGGTGTTCATGGCGGCGAGCAGGTCGAAGCACTCCGACCCGCGGATTTCGCCGAGGATGATGCGGTCGGGGCGCATGCGGAGCGCGTTGATGACGAGGTCGCGGATGGTGATCGCGCCCTGACCTTCGAGGTTCGGCGGACGGGTCTCGAGCGGGAGCCAGTGCGGCTGCTGAAGCCGAAGCTCGGCCGCGTCCTCGATGGTGATGACGCGCTCGCCGGGGTCGATGAGCTTGGAGAGCGCGTTCAGCATCGTCGTCTTGCCCGAGCCGGTGCCGCCCGAGACGACGATGTTCATGCGGGATGCGCCGGCGATCTTCAGCACGGTCGCCATCTTGTCCGACATGGAGCCGAAGCCCTTCATCATGTCGATGGTGATCGGCTTTTCGGAGAATTTACGGATCGAGATCGCCGTGCCCTTGAGGGACAGCGGCGGCACGATGACGTTGACGCGGCTACCGTCCTGGAGGCGGGCGTCGGCGAGCGGCGTAGTCTGGTCGACGCGGCGGCCAACCTTGTTCACGATCCGCTGGGCGATCTGGAAGAGATGCTCCTCGTCGCGGAACTGGATGGTCGCGAGCTGGAGCTTGCCCTTCTTCTCGATGAAGGTCTGATTGGGGCCGTTGACCATGATGTCGGAGACATCCGGGTCGTTCAGCAGCTCCTCCAAGGGGCCGAGGCCGAGCAGTTCGTCGACCAGTACCTTCTCCAGCGCGAACTGCTCGCGGCGGTTGAGGTTTATCTTGAGCTCGGCCAACACCTCGCCGATGATCGGACGGAACTCCTCGGCCAACTCATCCTTGCTGAGCGTGGCGGCGGCTTCGGGATCGACGCGCTCGAGGAGGCGGGGGAGGACCTGCTCCTTGATCCGGTGGATGGAGGCTTCGAAACCCTCGATCTTCGACGAAGCGGATTCGCCCGAGGCCGCAACGCGGTCGGCGAGGCGCGACATGGCGTCGCTCTTGGTCGCTTCGATCGGTGCGCCCTCGTCGGAGATCGGGAGCGATTCGAGCGGAGGAAACTGGTCGCCGCCATGCTCGGGCGGAGCCGGAGCGGGGGCCGGCGCGGGTCCGCCGCCCTTCATCGGCCGGGCGACGCCGAAAGTGGGCCGCTGTCCCGGTCCGCCGCTTCGCCGTCCAAATGCACTCATGCCGTGCGACCTCTTCGATGAATCCCTGTCCGCAAAGCTGGTGAATAGGCGGGAAACTTTGACAATTGCCTAACCCCGGGCTGCGGCGGATGATCGCGCGGGACGTGAGAGGAGGCGCGGATGCGGATGGCGGCGATGGCCCTGGCGGCGCTGCTCAGCCTAGCGGCTGCTCCGGCGGTCGAGGTAGGCGACCTCCAGTGGCTGAGCGGCTCATGGGTGAGCCGCGACGGCGACAGATGGACGGAGGAATGGTGGACGCCGCCGAGGGGCGGGATCATGATCGGCGCCGGCTTTTCCGGGCGCGGGGCGAAAGCGACGAGCTTCGAGCATATGCGGATCATGGCCGGGGAGGATGGCGCCATCGCCTTCTACGGCATGCCCGGCGGCGCGGCGACGGTGCGATTCCCGCTGGTGAACGGCGGGGAGGGGGAAGCGGTGTTCGAGAACCCCGCCCACGATTATCCGCAGCGGATCCGATACCGGCTGGAAGGGGAGACGCTGGTCGCGACGACGTCGCTGATGGACGGCAGCCGAGAGCAGAGGTGGATCTATCGGCGGATGGAGTAGCGTTCCCCGGCGGACGCCGGGGCCAGTCGCAGACGCCGTTCTGGGTCCCGGCTTTCGCCGGGAAACGATCAGGCCGGCACGTCGGCCTTTTCGGCGAGGACGGTGAGGCCCTTGTCGTTCACTTCTGCGAAGCCGCCTTCGATCGCGATGCGCTCGGGGCTCGAGCCGGCGGTCTTGTAGATGGCGACTTCGCCGTCGCGGATCGTGGACATGAAGGGGGCGTGGCCGGCGAGCACGCCGAACTCGCCCTCGCTGCCGGGGACGACGACCATGTGGACGTCCTCGCTGCGGATCAGGCGTTCGGGGGTGACGAGTTCGAAGTGAAGATCGGCCATTTTTCTGTTCCTGTTCCCTCTCCCTTCGATGGGAGAGGATACGAAGCCTTAGCGACGAAGGAGCTTAGGCGAAGTTGGTGAGGGTGACACCGATTGAGAACATATATCGGACTCTGTCACCCTCACCCAGCTACGACTAGGCGGCGGAGCCGCCAAGTCTTCGCAACCCTCTCCCATCGATGGGAGAGGGAAGTAAGTTACGCCGCTTCGGCGGCGAGGCGCTGGGCCTTTTCGACCGCCTCTTCGATGCCGCCGACCATGTAGAAGGCAGCCTCCGGAAGGTGATCGTATTCGCCGTCGACGACCGCCTTGAAGGAGCGGATCGTGTCTTCGACAGGCACGAACTTGCCCGGGATGCCGGTGAAGACCTCGGCGACGTGAAAGGGCTGGGAGAGGAAGCGCTGGATCTTGCGCGCGCGGGCGACGGTCAGCTTATCCTCTTCCGACAGCTCGTCCATGCCGAGAATGGCGATGATGTCCTGCAGCGACTTGTACTTCTGCAGGATCTCCTGGACGGCACGGGCGGTCTCGTAATGCTCTTGGCCGACGGTGCGCGGCTCCAGCACGCGGCTGGTGGAATCGAGCGGGTCGACCGCCGGGTAGATGCCGAGCTCCGAAATGGCGCGCGACAGCACGGTCGTGGCGTCGAGGTGGGCGAAGGAGGTGGCCGGCGCCGGGTCGGTCAAGTCGTCCGCGGGGACGTAAATGGCCTGCACCGAGGTAATCGAGCCCTTGTTGGTCGAGGTGATGCGCTCCTGCAGCGCGCCCATGTCGGTCGACAGGGTCGGCTGGTAACCCACGGCCGAAGGAATACGGCCGAGCAGCGCTGACACTTCCGAGCCCGCCTGGGTGAAGCGGAAGATGTTGTCGACGAAGAAGAGCACGTCCTGGCCCTCTTGGTCACGGAAATACTCGGCGATGGTGAGGCCCGAGAGGGCGACGCGGGCACGGGCGCCCGGCGGCTCGTTCATCTGGCCGTAGACCAGGGCGACCTTGGAGCCTTCGGAGATGGCGTTGCCATCCGAATCCTTGGCGATGACGCCCGCATCGAGGAACTCGTGATAGAGGTCGTTCCCCTCGCGGGTGCGCTCGCCGACGCCGGCAAACACGGAGGTGCCGCCATGGCCCTTGGCGATGTTGTTGATGAGCTCCTGAATGAGCACGGTCTTGCCGACGCCGGCGCCGCCGAACAGGCCGATCTTGCCGCCCTTGGCATAGGGGGCGAGAAGGTCGATGACCTTGATGCCGGTGACGAGGATCGCGCTTTCGGTCGACTGATCGGTGAAGATCGGCGCCTCGGCGTGGATCGGGGCGGACATGTCGGTCTCGATCGGGCCGCGCTCGTCGATCGGCTCGCCGACGACGTTCATGATGCGGCCCAGGGTCTTCGGGCCGACGGGCACGCGGATCTGCGAGCCGGTGTCGGTCACGGTCTGGCCGCGGGTGAGGCCGTCGGTCGAGTCCATCGCGATGGTGCGGACGGTGTTCTCGCCGAGATGTTGGGCGACCTCGAGGACGAGGCGGCTGCCGTTATTGTCGGTCTCGAGCGCGGAGAGGATCTCCGGCAGCTCGCTGTCGAAGGTCACGTCGACGACCGCGCCGATGACTTGGCTGATGCGGCCGACATTGTTGGTAGTCGCGGATTTTGCGGCGGTGGCCATGTCTGTCTTCCTTGCCTTCTAATCTTTGTCGTCATTCCGGCGAAAGCCGGAACCCAAGAACACCGTCTTTCTTGATCCTGCACCGCCGGTGTTCCTGGGCCCCGGCCTTCGCCGGGGTGACGGTGAGGGGTTGTTCCTACAGCGCTTCGGCGCCCGAAATGATTTCAACGAGTTCGGTGGTGATCGCGGCCTGACGGGTGCGGTTATATTCGATCGACAGGCGGTTGATCATGTCGCCGGCGTTGCGGGTCGCATTGTCCATTGCGGTCATGCGGCTGCCCTGCTCGGACGCAGCATTTTCCAGCATCGCGCGGAAAATCTGGACGGCGACGTTGCGCGGCAGCAGCTCGGCGAGGATTTCCTCCTCGTCCGGCTCATATTCGACGGCAGCGGTGACACCCTCGGCCGCCTCGGCCTTGTCGGGCATCGGCACGGGGATGATCTGCTGCTCGATCGGCTCCTGGACGAGGGCCGACTGGAAGCGGGCGTAGAAGAGGTGGGCGACGTCGAAGCGGCCATTCTCGAAACGCTCGACGATGTCGCCGGCGATCGCCTGGGCAACCTCGAAGCTCACCTGCTTGAAGGTGGTCGTGTCGTACTGATGGACGATCTGCTTCGGGAACAGGCGGGCGATGACGGCCCGACCCTTGCGGCCGACCAGGTAGAAATAGACGGTCTTGCCCTGGGCGGTGAGCTCGTCGGCCTTCTTGCGGGCGGCGCGAACGATGTTCGAGTTGAACGCGCCGGCAAGGCCGCGGTCGGATGTGCAGACGACGAGCAGGTGCGTCTGGTCCGAGCCGGTGCCGGCGAGAAGCTTCGGGCTTTCCGGACCCACCGTCACCTTGGAGGCGAGGCTGGTCATCACCGCCTCGAGGCGCGAGGCATAGGGGCGCCCCGCCTCCGCCGCCTGCTGCGCCCGGCGCAGCTTGGCCGCGGCGACCATCTTCATCGCCTTGGTGATCTTCTGGGTCGACTTGACCGAGGCGATCCGCCCTTTGAGTGCCTTGAGGCTGGCCATTGCTACCTACTTCAGTTCCTTCTCGTCATTCCGGCGAAAGCCGGAACCCAAGAACATTGTCGTTTCTCGTCCTGCGCCGCCGGTGTTCTTGGGTCCCGGCTTTCGCCGGGATGACGCCCAAGGTCCCGCGACCGCGCCTTACGCGAACGTCTTCACGAAATCGCCGAGGATGCTCTTCAGCTTGTCGCTGGTGGCATCGTCGAGCGCCTTGGTGTCGCGGATCGTCTTCAGCACGTCCGCATGATCGGTGCGGACGTGGCTCAGAAGCGCGCTCTCGAAGCGGGTGACGGCGTTCACCGGAATGCTGTCGAGGAAGCCGTTCACGCCCGAGAAGATCGAGACGACCTGCTCTTCCATCGGCATCGGGCTGAACTGGCCCTGCTTCAGGAGCTCCGTGAGGCGGGCGCCGCGGTTCAGCAGCTTCTGCGTCGAGGCGTCGAGGTCCGAGCCGAACTGGGCGAAGGCCGCCATCTCGCGATACTGGGCGAGCTCGAGCTTGATCGAGCCGGCGACCTTCTTCATCGCCTTGGTCTGCGCGGCGGAACCGACGCGGCTGACCGAGAGGCCGACGTTAATCGCCGGACGGATGCCCTGGTAGAAGAGCTCGGTCTCGAGGAAAATCTGGCCGTCGGTGATCGAGATGACGTTGGTCGGGATGTAGGCCGACACGTCGCCCGCCTGCGTCTCGATGATCGGGAGCGCCGTCAGCGAGCCGTTGCCGTTGGCGTCGTTCATCTTCGCGGCGCGCTCGAGCAGGCGGCTGTGGAGATAGAAGACGTCGCCCGGATAGGCTTCGCGGCCCGGCGGACGGCGCAGCAGCAGCGACATCTGGCGGTAGGCGACGGCCTGCTTCGAGAGGTCGTCATAGACGATGACGGCGTGCATGCCGTTATCGCGGAAATATTCGCCCATGGTCACGCCCGCATAGGGGGCGAGATACTGGAGCGGGGCGGGCTCGGACGCGGTCGCGGCGACGACGATGGAATATTCCATCGCGCCATTCTCTTCGAGCGCGCGGACGATCTGCGCAACGGTTGAGCGCTTCTGGCCGATGGCGACGTAGATGCAGTAGAGCTTCTGGCTCTCATCGTCGCCCTGGTTGGCCTGCTTCTGGTTGATGAAGGTGTCGAGCGCGACGGCGGTCTTGCCGGTCTGGCGGTCGCCGATGATCAGCTCGCGCTGACCGCGGCCGACCGGGACGAGGGCGTCGAGCGCCTTAAGGCCGGTCTGGACCGGCTCGTGCACGGACTTGCGCGGGATGATGCCGGGCGCCTTCACCTCGACGCGCATGCGCTTCTCGGCGACGATCGGGCCCTTGCCGTCGATCGGGTTGCCGAGGCCGTCGACGACGCGGCCGAGGAGGCCCTTGCCGACGGGGACGTCGACGATGGTGCCGGTCCGCTTGACGGTGTCGCCTTCCTTGATCTCGGCGTCCGAGCCGAAGATGACGACGCCGACATTGTCGGCTTCGAGGTTGAGGGCCATGCCCTTGATGCCGTTGGTGAACTCGACCATCTCGCCGGCCTGGACGTTGTCGAGGCCGTGGATGCGGGCGATGCCGTCGCCGACCGACAGCACGGTGCCGACCTCGGAGACCTGGGCTTCGGTGCCGAAGCTGGCGATCTGGTCGCGGATGACCTTGGAAATTTCAGCGGCGCGGATGTCCATGTTCAGCCTTTCATCGCATGCGCGAGGGTGTTGAGTTTAGTGCGGATGGAGCCGTCGATCATCTGGCTGCCGATCTTGACGACGAGGCCGCCCAGGATGGCGGGATCGACATTGAGATCGACGGCGACGTCGCGGCCCAGACGGGATTTGAGGTTCGACTTGAGCGCGGCGACCTGATCGTCGCTCAGCGGGTGCGCCGAGGTCACTTCCGCCGTGGTCTCGCCGCGATGGGCGGCGGCCAGCAGGTTGAAGGCGCGGATGACGGCGCCGAGCTGCCCCAGCCGCCGGTTCTGCGCGAGCACGCCCAGGAAATTGCTGGTGATGGAATCGAGCTTCATCGCGGTCGCGGTCGCGGCGACGGCCTTCACCGCCTCCTCGCGCGAGATGAGCGGGCTGGTGGTGAGGCGCCGGAAATCCTCCGATTCGGCCAGCGCCGCCTTCAACGCGGTCAGGCTGCCGCCAACCGCCTGAAGCTGCTTTTCGTCACGGGCGAGCTCGAACAGAGCGGTCGCATAGCGTCCCGCCAAGCTTGCCTGAATGCCGCCGGAATTCTCCACGCGCGCCAAAACTCCCCAAGGTGATTTCATCCCATGCGAAAAGGAGGCTGCCGAGGGCGCCTCCTGATGGGTCGCGGCGGGCCGTAGCAGGGGCTTAACGGGGATGCAAGACGGGCGTTTGCTTGTCGTCGGGATGGGGGGCGACGGATGAGCAGACGGCGTCACCCCGGCGCAAGCCGGGGCCCAAGAACACTGAGGGAAGAGGATAGGCGATCGGCTTCTCCATTCATCGATTCACACCTGTGTTCTTGGGTCCCGGCTTTCGCCGGGATGACGGTGGTTTGACAGCAAGCTTCGGGGTGCGGGCCTCTTCGCGGAGGCGTATATGGACCTCATGAAACCGCAAAAGCTCATCGACGACGAAGCCGCCTGGGGCGCCGTGATGGCGAGGGACCGAACGGCGGACGGGACGTTCGTCACCGGCGTCCTCACCACCGGCATCTATTGCCGGCCGAGTTGCGCCGCGCGCCATCCCCGGCGGGAGAATGTGCGCTTCTTCGCCACCGGCGAGGAGGCGCGGGAGATCGGCCTCCGGCCATGCCTCCGCTGCAAGCCGGACGAAGTCACTCGCGAGGCCGTGGCGCTGGAGAGGGTGTATCGGCTGCTGGAGCAGGCGGAATCGCCGCCCTCCCTCGATGAGCTGGCAAGCGCCGCCGGCTATTCGCCGCATCACTTCCACCGACTGTTCAAGCGCGCGACCGGCGTCACCCCGGCCGATTACGCGCGCGGAAAGAGAGCCCAGAACATGACCGAGAGCTTGCAGGCCAACGGCCGCGTCACCGACGCCATTTACGATGCCGGCTATTCGGGGCCCGGCCGATTCTATGCCGACGCGAGGCAGCGGCTCGGCATGACGCCATCGGCGTGGCGCGACGGCGGACGCGGCGAGACCATCCGCTGGGCGACGGCCGAGACGGACCTCGGCACCATGCTGGTGGCGGCGACGGACAAGGGCATCTGCCGCTTGTCGTTCGACGAAGACGAAGAGGAGCTGCATCGCCGCTTCCCCAAGGCGACGATCGAAAAAGGCGGCGAGGCGATGGCCGATCTCGTGCGGCGGACCGTGGCGGCGGTGAACGCGCCCGAAAAGCCGCACGACCTACCGCTCGACGTTCGCGGCACCGCCTTTCAGCAAGCCGTGTGGAGGGAACTCCAGCGCATCCCGCCGGGCGAAACGCGCACCTATGCGCAGATCGCCGCGGCGGTCGGCAAACCGGGCGCGGTGCGCGCGGCGGGTTCCGCGAACGGCGCCAACAATGTCGCGGTGCTGATCCCCTGCCATCGCGTCATCCGCACCGGCGGCGCGCTCGGCGGCTATGCCTATGGCCTCGAGCGCAAGGCGAAGCTGCTGGCCAAGGAAGGATCGCGATGACGGGCTATCGCATCAGCGGCCTGCCGCTTGCCGATTTCGAGCCCCTGTTCGGCCTCGACGAGGGGGCGCTGAAGGCCCGGAACATCGTCCGGGTTACGGCCGACGCGAAGCCGGGATATCCGTGCCGGGTGACGCTGGAGGATGCCGAGCCCGGCGAGACGCTGCTTCTCCTCAACTATGAGCACCAGGCGGCCGCCACGCCCTATCGCTCGAGCCACGCCATCTTTGTCCGCGAAGGAGCAAGAGTGGAAGCGGTGTTCGAGAACGAGGTTCCGCCGCTGCTCAGCGAGCGGCTCCTGTCGGTGCGCGCCTTCGACGCGGACGGAATGATGGTCGACGCAGACTGCCTCCAAGGTTCGGAATTGGAGCCGGCGATCGAACGGCTGTTCGGCGATTCCCGCACGGCCTATCTCCACGTCCACAATGCCAAGCGTGGCTGCTTTGCGGCGCGCGTGGACCGGCTGGAGTAGAATCGCCGCCCGGTCAGATCGTGGTCTCGAACGCGTCTTCGACGGTGGCGGTTGCGCCCTTCCAGGCCTCGCGCGCAGCCGTCATGTCGCCGGCATCGATTTTGCGCATGACGTCGGCCGCGATCCTGCCGGTCTCGCCGCCATGCGGGTCGTAGGCCACTGACGCGAGCACGGCCCGGGCTTCCTGGGCCCTCCCATCGGTCAACAGCTCGTCGGCGAGCAGAAGCCTGAGGCTGCGATCGTAGGGCGCGAGGGCGTAGGCATATTTCAGCCCGGTGATCGCATTGTCGGTGGCATCGATGCCCTGGGCACGGAAGCTGCTGAAGAAGAGGATCAACGGTTCGGGATGGTCGGGATCGAGCCGATTGGCGGCCGACAGCACCTTTCGCACCTCGTCCCAGCGAGCCGGCTCTTTCGACTTGCTTTCCCTGGCCGCCGCCATCATCGCCCGGCCTTTGTAGATCAGCGCCTCGATCTGCTTGGGATTGGCGGCAAGCGCCCTGTCCGCCGCCACCTCGGCCTCCGCGAAATTGCCCGCGTCGAACTCGGCTTCGGCGAGCCAGGCCTGCACGACCGGATCGTTCGGGAAACCGGCGGCGACGCGGCGGGCATCGGGCGCCAGCTCCTTCGCCACCTTGTCGGTGACGCCGCGGCGCGACACCATGCGGATGTCCATCATCGCCGCCTCGCCGGGCCCGAGCTTGCGAATCTCGATCTCGCCGACTTCGAGCATGGCGGGATCGACCCTCAGTCCGGCGAAATGCTCCCGCTTCTTGTATCGCCGAATGGCGCCTTCCAGCCTGCCGAGATCGCCGAAGGCGGCTTTCGCCGCATCGAGGCTGGGGCGTCCGCGGTTGATCTCCGCAAGATATTCGGTGAGCTGCCCCTCCCTGTCCGGCTCGAGGCGCAGATAATGGGTGAGCAGCCAAGCCTTGCCGTAGAGACGCACCACCTCGCGGCTGTTGAGCTCGGAGGGCAGCTTGTTGAGCATCTCCTTCAGGGTCAGGCCGTTGCCCCAGACGAACAGCTCCATGGCCCGATGCTCGGGCGGAAGACCGAAGGTGATGCCGCCATCCTCGTCGAAGCGGGCGGTGGAATAGAATTCCGCCGATCCTTCGACGAACCAGGTGGGGTAGGCCGCCGGCTGGTTTCGATAGAGAAAATGATGGGCATATTCGTGGAGCAGCACTGACTCGGCGCTCATTTCCTGATACGCCTCCTCGACATTGCGCGGGACGAAGGCCACGGATCCGCCGGCGCGCGGGACGTAGAAGCCCATCAGGTCGCTGCCCATCCGGCCCAGGCGCTGAACGGCGGCGGTATCCTCGACCGCGAAGATGGTGACGCGGTTGGCCGGGCCGAGATCGGGATCGGGCAGGCCGTGCAAGACCCGCATCGCGGCGTCATAGCGCTCGAGGCGGGTCGCGAACGCCCTCAGCCCCACCTCGCCGTCCTCGGAATAGATGATGAAATGGCTGGTCTGCGCCTGGCGCCATTCGGCCGAGGCCGGGCTGGCCCAGATCAATATCGCGAGCATTATCGCCACAAGACGCATCGCCTGCCCCTGTTTCGCGCGAAGCAGCAAAGCCAACGTTTCGTAACGTCGCAGCCTACCAGTCCCGGCGGCTCGGACGCAACCTCCCAAGGCTTCGGGTCAGGAAACGAAGAGGACCCGCAAAGGATCAGGCGCTTTAGTGGAATCTGTAGCGGGAACGTAAACGCTAACGCAGACGCGGCGGAGGTGAGCACGCCTGAGAGGGACAGGACGTTGCGAGCAGGTCCGCTAAGGATGGAAATCGGACATTCCGCTAAGCGAATATCAGCGCAACGATTGGCAAAGCGAATAGGGACGCAAGTCCAATCAGAACAGCGCCCGCTTCCATCTTCCTAAAAGCCACCCAAGTCCCCATAATCCACGCGCAGAAGACCAGGCCAACAATCGCCGTGCTGACATAGAGAATGGTGAAATCAGCCTCTGGTGGAGGCGGCTCAGCCATAGCCGAGCCCAGGTAGACCGTTGCAGCAAGAGTGCCCCAAAGCATCAGGCTGACGATCAACCACGCTGCAACTGCCACAGCCTTCAGGATCACTCCTGCCCCCGTCATTTCCCGCAGCATGATGATTTCTTGGAATTTCTGCAATGAGTTGTTTCCGGACGTTCGACTGTCGTTCGTTGGGCTGGTCTACAAGAAGCTGTAGGGGTCCACGTCTACGGCGACCCGCACGCCGCGGGGCCAGTCGAGTTTTCCCAGCCAGTCGCGGATGACGTCCTGGACGTCGAGGCTGCGGGCGGCGTGGACGAGGAGGCGTTGGCGGTGACGGCCGCGCAGCATAGCGAGGGGCGCCGGGGCGGGGCCGAAGACGGCCATATTCTCCACGCGCGGCGCGGTGCGGCCGATGAGGCGGGCGGTTTCGGTGGCTTCGGTCAGGTCTTCGGAGGAGATGATGATGCCGGCCAGGCGGCCGAAGGGGGGCATGGCGGCGTCGCGTCGCGCCTCGGTCTCCGCGGCGTAGAAGCCTTCGGCGTCGCCGCTGATGAGGGCACTGATGACGGGTGCGGCGGGTTCGTGGGTCTGGACGAGGACGCGGCCCGGCTTCTCGCCTCGCCCCGCCCGGCCGGAGACCTGCATGATCTGCTGGAAGCTGCGCTCCGCGGCGCGAAGGTCTCCGCCGGAGAGGCCGAGGTCGGCGTCGACCACGCCCACCAGGGTGAGATTGGGGAAGTGATAGCCTTTCGTCACCAGTTGGGTGCCGATGACGATGTCGATGTCGCCGGCTTCCATGCGGCCGACGAACTCGGCCGCCTTGGCGGGGGACCAGATGGTGTCGGAGGTGACGATGGCGGTGCGCGCGTCGGGGAAGAGGGCGGCAACCTCGTCGGCGATGCGCTCCACGCCCGGGCCGCAGGCGACGAGGCTGTCCTCCTCATGGCATTCGGGGCAGGCGCGGGGTGGCGGCATGACATGGCCGCAATGGTGGCAGGCAAGGCGCGAGACCAGCCGGTGCTCGACCATCCAGGCGGTGCAGTTGGGGCACTGGAAGCGATGCCCGCAATGGCGGCAGAGGGTCAGCGGAGCATAGCCGCGCCGGTTGAGGAAGAGGAGGGTCTGCTCCCCCCGTTCCAGATTGACCTCCATCTCCTTCACCAGAGTCGGCGCGAGCCAGCGGCCGCGGGGCGGCGGATCGGCGAGGAGGTCGATGGCGGCGATGTCCGGCATCTCGGCGGTGCCGTAGCGGCCGGGAAGCTTCACCTCCTTGTACACGCCGATCTCGGCCATCTGCCGGGTCTCGATGGCCGGGGTGGCGGAGGCGAGGATCGCTGGCACCTTCTCCAGCTTGGCCCGCATCACGGCCACGTCGCGGGCGTGATACTGGACGCCGTCCTCCTGCTTGAAGCTCGTCTCGTGGGCTTCGTCGACGACGATGAGGCCGAGATTGCGATAGGGGAGGAAGAGGGCGGAGCGGGCGCCGACCACCACTCGCGCGTCGCCGCTGGCGATCGCCCGCCAGGCGCGGCGGCGCTGGGATTGGCGCAGGCCCGAATGCCAGGCGACCGGCTCGCAGCCGAAGCGGGCGGCGAAGCGCTTCAGGAACGGCTCGGTGAGCGCGATCTCGGGGAGGAGGACGAGCGTCTGCCGCCCCTGGCGGATCGCCTCGGCCACCGCCTCGAAATAGACCTCGGTCTTGCCCGAGCCGGTGACTCCGTCGAGCAGGAAGGGCGCGAATTCCCGCGCGCGGACGGCGTCGACGAATTGCCGCGCCGCCTCCCGCTGTGCCGCTTCGAGGACCGGCGGGCCATGATCGGGGTCCGGCATGGGGAAGGGGTCGTCGACCGAGACCTCGACCGCCTCGATCGCCCCTGCCTTGATGAGGCCCCGGATGACGCCGTCCGAGACGTCGGCGGCCAGCGCGAGCTCGCGGACCAGCCCCTGCCGCTCGCCGATCCGCTCCAGCGCCTGCGCGCGCTGCGGCGTCATCCGATCGGGGACGAGGCCGGTGGCGCGATACTCGACGATCGTCCGGGCGCCGTCGAGCGCGCTCGACGAGGGCAGCGTCATCCGAAGCACGGAGGCGAGCGGCGCCAGATAATAGTCGGCGGTCCACTCGATCAGACGCCTGAGCGGCTCGGCGAGGGGAGGGACGTCATAGACGTGGAGGAGGGAGCGAAGCCGCGCGGCCTCCACCTCGCCCGCCTGCAGCCGCTCGGGTTCCCAGGCGACGCCGACGATCTGCCTCGGTCCCAATGGCGCCAGCACGATCGAGCCCGGCTCGACGATCGTGTCCTTCGAGGCACGATAGTCGAGCGGACCCAAGGCGGCATTGAGGAGGATGACGCGGACACGGTTCATGAGCCCCCGCCATATCGCCAATCGCGCGGCGGGCGAAAGCCGCCATATAAGTGGCGCCGATCGGGCGCGCGTCGGTTTCGATTTCCAGCGGAAGGGACGCCGCGCTCGCCCCGTGGCGGAGTCGGTCTCGGTTGGAAGGGCTGCGTGCAACATAGCTGCTCGCCGGTCGTTCCGCCGAACTATGAACGATTGTTTCGGTATTGAACGGCCGCTGAGCCGCAGGCGCCTGCTCAGCCTGGCCCTGGTTACTCCCGCGCTGGCCCTCCCGTCCTGCACGCTCGGCGAACTGGGCGGGTTCGGATTGGAGGACGCGATACGGCGTCTTCTCACCGTCTCGTCGCAAAGGGCTTTTGCGGGACTGCTGCAGGAGAATGGCTTTTTCGAGGACGAACTGGCGCGGGTCAGCCTGCCGCCGCAATGGGGCGGTAGCGGCGCGACCGCCGTGGCCGCGGCACTGCTGCGCCAGCCGGCGGTGCAGGACCGGTTGCTGCGGCTGGTGAATGCCGCGGCGGCCGAGGCGGCGGATAATGCGGCTCCGATCGTCTATGATTCTATCCGGAGCATGACGATCCCCGACGCCCTTTCGATCGTGCGAGGCGGACCGACCGCGGCGACTCAATATCTCGAGCGTCAGATCGGGGAGCGGATCGTGGAGGCGCTGTTCCCCGGAGTCGGCTCGGCATTGAGGGTGCTCGACAGCGGCCTGCTCAGCCAGGCGCTCGGCGCCGCCACGGGCATCGACTTCGCAGGCCTGCAGCGCGACGTGACTCAAAAGACGGCCGAGGGCATCTGGCGGGCCATCGGCCGGGAGGAAGCGGCGATCCGCGCCGATCCCTCCTCGACCAACGATCCGGTGCTGACGCGCGTGTTCGGCGTGCTGCGC
Source organism: Sphingosinicella humi (assembly GCF_003129465.1). Taxonomy (NCBI): domain Bacteria; kingdom Pseudomonadati; phylum Pseudomonadota; class Alphaproteobacteria; order Sphingomonadales; family Sphingomicrobiaceae; genus Allosphingosinicella; species Allosphingosinicella humi. Next base: position 266,972 of record NZ_QFFF01000001.1, on the reverse strand, counting down.
TAGGCTTCGAAGGTCGCCCGCCGCAGCCTCGGCAGCAGCAGCGCCTGGCCGGCCGCACGGGCGATGAAGAACAGGGTGAAGGCCAGCCACAGGCCGTGGTTGCCGAGGGAGCCGGCGGCCCAGAGCACCAGGGCATAGGTCGTGAACGCGGCCACCATCGTCACCAGCAGGGCCCGCGTCCAGGTCGCGCCGACATAGATGCCGTCATAGACGTAGGAGGTGACGCCGATCAGCGGCAGCCATACGGCCCAGGGCAAATAGGCGAGCGTCGTCGCGGTCACGGCCGGATCGGTGCTGAAGCTTGCCGCGAAGGGCGCGCCGAAGAGGATGTAGGCGCCGGTCACCAGCGCGCCGAAGCCTAGACCCCAGAGGAGGAGCGCACGGATCAGCCGGTCGAAGCGGCGACGATCCTTGCCGCCCACCGCCTCGCCGCACAGCACCTGGGCCGAGGCTTCGAACCCGTCGAGGATCAGCGCGGAGAGGATGAACAGCTGATAGAGGATGCCGTTGGCGGCGAGCACCAGCGGGCCTTCACGGGCGCCGTCGCGGGCCATGAGCAGGATCGCGCCGGTCAGCAGCAGAGTGCGCAGGAAAAGATCGCGGTTGATGCGGAAGAGGGCGCCGAGGGACGCCTTGTCCCAGGTGGCGCGGCGGAAGGCGGCGCGTAGCGCCATCGCGGCGGGCGCCTCCCGGGCGACGACCCCGACCAGGACGGCGAGCTTGAGGCCTTCCGAGAGCAAGGTTGCCGTCGCCACGCCGGCGACGCCCCAGCCGAAGCCGAGGACGAACAGCAGGTCGAGGACGATATGGCCTATATTGGCGGCGACCTCGACCACCAGCACCGCCCGCACCTTCTTGCGCCCGACCAGCCAGCCGACCAGGACGGCGTTCACCAGCCAGAGCGGGCCGCCCCAATAGCGTATCGAGACATAGGTGCGAGCCTCCTCGGCGAAGGCGCCGCGGGCATTGAGGAAATCGAGCCCCAACGGGATGGCGAGCGGCATGAGTGCGATCAGCAAGGCGACGCCGCTGGCGCGGGCGAGGGCGGCGGCCTGGGCGGCCTCGTCGCCCCGACCCGCCGCCTGCGCGGTGAGCGCGATGGTGCCGGTCTTCAGGAAGTTGAAGACGACCAGCAGGCCCATCATGAACTTGGCGCCGAGCTCGACGCCGGCCTGGGCGGCCGGGATGCCGAGTTGCCCGATCACCCATAGGTCGGCGAGGCCGAACAGGGCGGTCGCGACATTGGTCAGCATGGCGGGGAGCGCGATCGCCCAGATCGCCCGGTGAAGAGCGTCGCCCTTGTCCAAAGCCGTCGCCATCGCGCCCTCATGACTCGCGCCTGCCGGCCCGTGTGGCTAGAAGGGCGCGCGAATCCTCAATCCTTCAAAGGCATGCCTCAAATGAAATTCTTCGTCGACACCGCCGACACCGCCGAAATCCGGGACCTCGCAGAAACCGGCCTGCTGGACGGCGTCACGACCAATCCGTCGCTGGTCCATAAGTCCGGCAAAGACTTCCTCGAGGTGGTGAAGGAGATTTGCGGGATCGTGCCGGGGCCGGTCTCGGCCGAAGTCGTCGCCACCGACCATGACGAGATGATGCGTGAGGCGGAGATCCTGCGGAAGATCGCCGGCAATATCGCGGTGAAGGTGCCGCTCACCATCGACGGCCTCAAGACCTGCAAGAAGCTCACCGCCGACGGCACGATGGTGAATGTCACCCTCTGCTTCACCGCCAACCAGGCGCTGCTCGCGGCCAAGGCGGGGGCGACCTTCATCTCGCCCTTCGTCGGCCGCCACGACGATATCGGCTTCGACGGCATGCAGATCATCTCCGAGATCCGGATGATCTACGACAATTACGACTTCGAGACACAAATATTGGTGGCGAGCGTGCGCCACCCCGTCCATGTCCTTGAGGCCGCGAAGATCGGCGCCGACGTGATGACCGCTCCGCCCAAGGTGATCCGCCAGCTCTTCAATCATCCGCTGACCGACAATGGACTTAAGGCGTTCCTCGCGGACTGGGAGAAGACCGGCCAGAAGATCGGCTGAGACTCCATCGTTTCGTATCCGGAGCGTTTTTATGCTACGGCCTGACCTTCCGAGCGGGAGGCGCGCATGCGGCCGGTTCTGTCTGTCGTCCTGGGTGCGAGCCTTCTGCTCGTCGGTTGCGGAACGCGCAGCACGGATTTCAGCGATCTTCCGGGAGACGCGGCGGAGCGCGCGAAGCTCTGCTTCGGTGCCGCGCAAACGTTCAGGAAAGCGGGTGCGGACGCGGGTGTCGACGCGGCTGAGCTGGCGCGCCGCCAGTCGATCGAGAGTGAAATGCGCGAGGCGACGCTGATCGACGATTTCGTCCCAGCGGGCGCGTGGGAAGCATTTGACGTCGAAGCGAATCGGCAGCTCAACACCGGTAACTGGTTGCTGGATCTCAACCGCTGCAAGATCGGCTACGGGATCGGCGAGCCGGAGCCGTTGCCGTCGCTGCCGGAGGATGAGGGCGATCGGCTGTTCGTCTGCGCGATGGCCAGCGCGATCAAGGCGCGGGGGTCCGACGTCAGCAGGCCCATCATTCTCCAGCATGATCCGCAGGGCTTTCACTTTGCCCACATGCTGGTTGGACGGGAGGGCGTGGACCGCCTGGCGAGCCGGATGACGGACGTCCATCGAGCGGGAGGGCGGATTCTGCTGCAAGGCGCGGTGGATAGCTTCGTCGATCGCTGCGTCGAGGAACATCCGACCGCCGCCCTGGATCACCCGGTTCAGCTGCCGGAGGAGGAGCCGCTGCGTGCGGGAATCTGCTCTTACGTATCAGGGGCCTTGATCGGCGGTGGCGCCGACAACCCGCTGCGGGGTGAATATCTGCCCCGCGTGGAGCGGCTTGCAGTGCCCCTCGGCAGGGCCGGGGAGGGGATTTCTCCCGCCGAGCTCAGGCTGTTGGAGCAGGAAATCGAGAAGAAAGTGGGTGCCCTTGGCCCTTCGACGAGCATCTTCGCGGCGTGCGAGAAGGCGTATCTGGGCGACGCCTCGATTACGTAATCAGTCGACCATCGCCTATTAACCAAATTGCCGCTAAGCTCCGGTCCATGGGTACGGTGATCAGCTTTGAGGACCGGGCAGTGGCGCATCTTCGTGCCCGGGTCGCGGCGGCGGAGGAGGCCAATCAGGATCTCATCGCCTTCGCGCGCGGCCATTCGGGCGCGGTCGCCTCGATTCACGAGGCCGTGCTCGCGGCCGTCGAGGCCGAGGGCTTCGACCACCTCATCCATATCGTCACGCAGGAATGGCCGCAGATATTGGGCCTCGATGCGGTCGCCGTGGCGCTGTTCGTCGGCGACAAGGGCATGCGCGCGGATGCCTCGGGTATGCAGTTCGTCGACCCGCGGGTGATCGAGCGTTCGATCGAGCAGTTCGACGGCGTGCTGCTGCGCGGCTGCGAGCGGGGCCATCCATTGTTCGGGCCGGCCTGCGAACTGATCCGCGCCGAAGCGCTGGTGAGGCTGGACAGCGATCCGCCGCTCCCCAACGGTCTCCTCGCCCTCGGACAGCGCGGCGCCCAAGGCTTCGAGACGCGGCATGGCTCCGAGCTTCTCGTTTTCCTGGGACGCGTGCTGGCGCGCTGCATAGGCCGGTGGCTGATCCCCTGAGGCCCGATGAGGGCAGTTCCCGTTCTCCGGCGAAAGCCGGAGTCCAGCAACCAACATCGACTGGACCCCGGCCTTCGCCGGGGCACTTGGACGACCATCCGGCGCGGGAGCTGGCGGCAAGCTGGCAGGACCATCTTTCCCGCGATCGTCGCCGTTCCGAGCATACGGTGCGCGCCTATGCGGCGACCGCGCATCGGCTGATCGACTTTCTCGGTTCCCATCGCGGCGAGGCGGTGACCGGCGAGACGCTGACGAGCCTCCAGGCGGCGGACCTTCGCGCCTTCCTAACCAAGCGCCGTGCGGCCGGGCTCGGCAACAGCTCGGCGGCGCGCGAGCTGTCGGCGGTGCGCGGCTTCCTCGCCTTCGCCGCGGGCGAGACGGGGCGGGAGGCGGCAGTGCCCAAGCTCAAGGGCCCGAAGAGACCCCGCAGCGTGCCGCGGCCGATCTCGCCCGACGAAGTGGTGGCGCTGGCGGAGGACGCCGCCGAGGACGCCTCGGAGGAGTGGATCGCGGCGCGTGATTTCGCCGTGCTGATGCTGCTCTACGGCTCCGGCCTGCGCGTGGCCGAGGCGCTGGGCCTTACCGGCTCGGCGCTGCCGCTCGGCGACGCGATGACCGTAACGGGCAAGCGCAACAAGACGCGGATCGTGCCACTGCTGGCGCCCGTGCGAGACGCGATCGAACGTTATTTGGCGCTATGCCCCTATTCGACCGCTAAGGAGCAGCCGCTGTTCCGGGGCGCGCGGGGAGGACCGCTCAGGGGCGAGATCGTCCGCCGTGCAGTTCGCCGGGCGCGTGTGCGGCTGGGACTCTCCGAGCGGACGACGCCGCACGCGCTGCGGCACAGCTTCGCCACCCATCTGCTCGGGCGCGGCGCCGACCTCCGCTCGCTCCAGGAGCTGCTGGGCCATGCCAGCCTGTCCTCGACCCAAATCTATACGGCGGTCGACACCGCCCATCTCATGGACGTGTATCGGAACGCTCATCCGCGGGCTTCCAGGTAATCACCCGGAACAGATACCAGAGCACCAGGATCGCGATGACGCCCGTCGAAACCGGGCCGAGATACTTGTCGACGTCGGCGTAGTTCTGGCCGAGCAGATAGCCGGCGGTGGCGAGGGCGGTGGTCCAGCCGAAGGTGCCGATCGTGGAGTAGATGAGGAAGGGCTTCCAGCGCATGCCGAATACGCCGGCCGGGATCGACACCAGCGAGCGGATCGTCGGCACCATGCGACCGAAGCAGACGAACCAGCGCTCATATCGGTCGAAGAAATGGTCGGCGCGCTTCACTTCCTTCCAGTCGACGGTGAGATAGCGGCCGAACTTGTCGATGAAGGGATGGAATCGCTCGATGCCGAGCCAGCGGGCGATGGCATACCAGAAGATGTTGCCGACCATCGCCCCGAAGGTGCCGGCCAGGATCACACCCCAGAGCGTCATCGTGCCCCGCGACGCCTGAAGGCCGGACAAGGACATGATGATCTCGGACGGGATCGGCGGAAACACGGTTTCGAGCAGCATCAGCAGGGCCACGCCAAGGTAGCTCGACTGCTCGATGAGCTCGCGGATCCAGTCCCCCATTATGCTTTGACCTTCTTCTCGATGGCGTCCCAGATGAGGGCCGCGGTGTCGGTGCCGTTGAACCTGTCGATGGCGACGATGCCGGTGGGCGAGGTGACGTTGATCTCGGTCAGCCATTTGCCGCCGATCACGTCGATGCCGACGAACAGGAGGCCGAGCCGCTTCAGCTCGGGGCCAAGCGCGGCGCAGATATCGCGCTCCCGGTCGGTGAGCTCTGTTTTCGCCGCGGTGCCGCCGACGGCGAGGTTCGAGCGGATCTCGCCTTCGCCGGGCACCCGATTGACGGCGCCCGCGACCTCGCCGTCGACGAGCACGATGCGTTTGTCGCCCTCGGCGATCTCGGGAAGGAAGGCCTGGACGACATGCGGCTCGCGATAGGCGCGGTTGAACAGCTCCATGAGCGAGGCGAGATTGGTGCCGTCGCGGCCGATGCGAAACACCGATCCGCCGGCGAAGCCGTGCAGGGGCTTGATGACGATATCGCCATGCTCCGCCAGAAACTTGCGCGCCAGGCCCAGCGACCGCGTGATCACGGTCGGCGGCATGAACTCAGCGAAATCGAGCACCCACAGCTTTTCCGGCGCGTCGCGCACCGCCGCCGGGTCATTGACGACCAGCGTCTCCCCCTGGATGCGCTCGAGCAGGTGGGTGGCGGTGATGTAGCCGAGATCGAACGGCGGGTCCTGGCGCATCAGCACGACGTCGACGTCCCGGCCGAGATCGAGCAGCACCGGCTCCTCGAACCGGTAATGATCGTCGGCGACGGGCTGGACGTCGACCGGATGGGCCATGGTCCATAGCCGACCGTCGGCATAGCTCAGATCTTCCGGCGCGTAATGGAACAGGCGATGGCCGCGTTGCCGAGCGGAGAGCATGATCGCGAAGGTCGAATCGCCGGCGATGTTGATCTTGTCCAGCGGGTCCATCTGGACGGCGACGCGGAGCGGCATGGCTGTTCCTTTTGATTCGGTGCCTCGAACTAGGGGGCGCGAACGGGAATGTCACCCGTGCCAGACATTCTCCAGATGACGCGGCAGTCTGCGGGGCAGGATGAAGATGGCGTCGATGCGCACGTCGTCGCCTTCGCGCATGAAACGGGGCGCCAGCGCCTCGGCAGCGGCCGCGACGCGGCGGAGACGGTAGTCATCGAGCGACAGGGCGATGTCGGCCTCGGTGGCTCGGGCCTTCACTTCGACGAACGCGACGGTGCGGCCGCGCCGGGCGACGAGGTCGACCTCGCCGCGCGGGGTCCGCACCCGGCGGGCGAGGATGGCCCATCCCTTCAGCTGGAGCCAAAGCGCGGCCCAGCTTTCCGCTCGGCGTCCGCCCCGCTCCGCCAGCTGCCGCTTCATTTGAGCGTCAGCGCCCGTTCGTAGACGGTGCGGCGGGGGAGGCCGAGCGCTTCGGCCACTGCGGCGGCGGCGCGGGAAGGGGAGAGGCGGGTCATCGCCTCACGCAGCGCCGCGTCGACGTCGGCTTCGCTGGCCGCCTCCGCTTCGCCGGGCGGGCCGACCACCAAGACGATCTCGCCCTTCGGCGGGGCTCCTTCATAGCGTGTCGCCAAGGCGTCGAGCGTGCCCGTCACGGTTTCTTCGAACTTCTTGCTGATCTCGCGGACCACGGCCGCCTCGCGGTCGCCGAGACCCTGGTGAAGCGCTCGGAGCGCGGCGGAGAGGCGAGGGCCGCTTTCGTAAAGGATGAGCGTCGCCCGGACCGGGGCGACTTCGGCGATCGCGGCGGCGCGAGCGCCGGCCTTGGCAGGGAGGAAGCCGAGAAACAGGAAACGATCGGTCGGCAGGCCCGCCAGGGTCAGCGCGGCGATCGCGGCGCAGGGGCCGGCGGCGGTGTGCACGTCGATGCCGGCCGCCCGCGCGTCGCGCACCAGCTTGTAGCCCGGATCGGAAACCAGCGGGGTCCCGGCATCCGAGACCAGCGCCACCGCCTTTTCCGCCATCTGCGCGATGAGGTCCGGCCGCACCTTGTCGGCGTTATGGTCATGATAGGGAGTCATCGGCCGCTTGACGCCGATATGGGCGAGAAGCTTGGCCGTCACGCGGCTGTCCTCGACGGCGATCACATCGGCCTCGGACAGGATCCTGGCGGCGTGCGGGCTGAGATCGGAGAGATTGCCGATCGGGGTCGCGACAATGTAGAGGCCGGGGGGAAGGGACATAAGGGGTAGTCATGGCAGACCGGATCACTCGCCCGCAAGCGCGGCGCTCATTCCTCGGACTGGCGGCGTTGGCGGGACTGAGCCTGTTGATGGCGGGTTGCCAGATGGTGCCGAGGCCGCGCCCCGCGCCGCCGCAGCCGGTGGAGCCGGCGCCGGCGCCGGAACCGACGCCCGGCCTTCCCACCGACACCGATCGCAACCGCGTGGCCGTGCTGGTGCCGCTCTCCGGCGAAAATGCCGGCGTCGGCCAGTCGATCGCCAACGCGGCGAACCTCGCGATTCTCGACACGGGCGGGAAGAACGTCCGCATCACCGTCTACGACACGAGCAAGGGTGCGCAAGCCGCCGTCAACGAAGCGCTGGCTGATGGAAACCGCCTGTTCCTCGGACCGCTGCTGGCCGAAAATGTCCGCATTGTCGCCCCCATCGCGGCGCGCGCGGGCGTGCCGGTCATCGCCTTTTCCAACGACGCCAGCGTCGCCGGAAACGGCGTCTACCTGATGGGCTTCGACCCGGCCCAGGCGGTGGATCGCGTCGTCGACTATGCCCGCTCGCAGGGCCTCGAGCGTTTCGCAGGCCTCATCCCCAACGGCGATTATGGCCGCCGCGCCAGCCAGGCGCTGATCGCGTCGGTGGAGCAGGCGGGCGGGCGGATGGTCGCCATGCAGACTTATGATCGCAGCGCCCCCTCGCTTCGGTCGGCAGTGACGCGGCTCAATGAACAGTCCGGCTACGATGCGGTGCTCATCGCCGACAATGGGCGTATCGGCATCGGCGCCGCGCCGATGATAAAGGAAGGCCCCTCCGGCGATGCCCGCATCCTCGGCACGGAGCTTTGGAAGAGCGAGGGCAATCTCGGCACCACGCCGGCGCTGCGCGGCTCATGGTTCGCGAGCGTGCCCGACAATATGTTCAACCAGTTCCGCACCCGCTACCGCGCCCGCTACAGCAGCAATCCCTATCGGCTGGCGAGCCTCGGCTACGACGCCGTGCTGCTGGCGGTCCGGATCGGGCAGGACTGGCCCGTGGGTCGGCCCTTCCCTGCGGCGGAACTCGGGAACCCGGAAGGCTTCATGGGGGTGGATGGCGCCTTTCGTTTCGGCGAAAACGGCATCGCCCAGCGCACGCTGGAAGTGCTGCAGGTGACGCCGAGCGGGTTCAACACGGTCTCCCCGGCGCCCAAGAGCTTCGGCGGCAAATAGGAATCCACTCTTCGTCCTGAGCTTTAAAGCGAAGGGTTTTGACAGGCCCAGCCTAGCGGACGATCTCCGCCAGGATCGCGTCGAGCAGGAGCATTCCTGCGGGCGTGACGCGCAAGCGGTGTTCGTCGCGGGCGACGAGGCCTTGGTCAGCAAGCCGGGCCACGGCGCGGCCATCGACGATTGTATCGAAGGCGCGATCGGCGAGGGCGGCGATGCGGTCCATCTCGACACCTTCGCGCAGTCTCAGGCCCATCAGCAGCGCCTCTACCGCGGCGGCGGAGCCGTCGATCGGCATTTCCTCGACGATGCCGTGGCCGTTCCTGTCGAGCGCGGAGAGCCAGTTTTCGGGTTTCCGGTGCCGCTGCGTTGCGACGCCGCCGCGCCGGCCATGCGCGCCGGGGCCGACGCCCGAGTAATTCTGGTATAGCCAATAAGCGAGGTTGTGGCGGCTCTCCTCGCCGGGGCGGGCGTGGTTGGAGATTTCGTAGGCCGGAAGGTTCGCTGCCTCGGTCATCTCCTGCGTCAGCTCGTAAAGGGCTGCGGCATGATCGGGGTCCGCCGGCTCAAGCTCGCCTTTGGCGGCCAGCGCCGCGAAGCGCGTGCCGGGTTCGATGGTGAGCTGGTACAGCGACAGATGGCCGGTGCCGAAGGCGAGGGCGCGCGTCAGCTGAGCCCGCCACTTGGCTTCGCTTTGGTCCGGCAGCGCGTAGATCAGGTCGAAGCTGACGCGGCGGAAGGCCTCTTGCGCAGTCTCCAGCGCGGCCAGCCCTTCCGTCACGTCATGCGCGCGGCCGAGGAAGCGCAGCGCCCTATCGTCCAGCGATTGCAGGCCGAGAGAGACCCGGTTGACGCCGGCCGCGGCGAGGTCCGCAAAGCGCGCGGCCTCGACCGAGGACGGATTGGCCTCGAGCGTGATCTCGATGTCAGGCGCGAAGCCCCAGTGCCGTCCGGCCGCCTCGATCAGCGCCGCCACCGTCCCGGGAGGCATCAGCGAGGGCGTGCCGCCGCCGAAGAAGATGGAGCCGAGCTTGCGGCCGCGCTCTACGGTCGCTTCATGGGCGAGGTCGGCGAGCAGCGCCTTTTGCCATAGCTCCTGATCCACAGAGGAACGGACATGGCTGTTGAAGTCGCAATAGGGACATTTCGACACGCAGAAGGGCCAATGGATGTACAGGGCGAGCGTGTCTTCACACCCGGGTCTACGTTCGTCCCGAGCGTAGTCGAGGGGCGCGGGCACGGCCGCTGAGGGGCGCCCCTCGACTATGCTCGGGACGAACGAATCTGTCACGATTCTGCACCCGTCATTTGATCAGGCCGGCCACCAGCTTGCTGAACGCCACGGCCCGGTGGCTCATCGCATATTTGTCCACCGGGTCCATCTGGCCGAAGGTCATCTCGCGCCCGATCGGCTGGAACATGGGGTCGTAGCCGAAGCCATTCTCCCCGCGCGGCGGCCAGACGAGAAGACCGTCGACCCGGCCTTCGAAGCTCTCGATATGGCCGTCCGGCCAGCAGACCGAGAGGGCGCAGACGAACTGACCATTGCGGCCCGCCTCCGGGCCCTTGGCGAGCAGCTCTTCCTCGACCCGCTCCATCGCGACCATGAAGTCCTTGCCCTCGCCGGCCCAGCGGGCGGAGTAGATGCCGGGGCGCCCATCCAGCGCGTCGACGCAAAGCCCGCTATCGTCGGCGAGGGCGGGGAGTCCCGAGAGATCGGCGGCGAGCCGCGCCTTCAGCTCGGCATTGTCGATGAAGCTGTTGCCCGTCTCCTCCGGCTCGGGGAGGTCGAGGTCCGCGGCGGAGACCGGCTCGATGCCATGGGGACCGAGCAGGTCGGCGATTTCGCGCACCTTGCCGGGATTGTGGCTGGCGATGACCAGCTTGCCGGGCTCGAGGCGGCGGCTCATCGGCCCGTCGCCCGATCCTGGGCGGCGAAGATTTCGTTGCAGCCGATTCGGGCGAGGCGGAGGAGGCGAAGCAGGCCTTCCTCGTCATAGCATTCACCCTCGGCCGTCACCTGCGCCTCCACGATATTGCCGTCCGACGTCAGCACGAAATTGCCGTCGCAGCCGGCCGAACTGTCCTCGTCATAATCGAGATCGAGCACAGCCGTTCCATTGTGGATGCCGCAGCTCACCGCCGCGACCTTGCGCTGGATGGGATCGGTTTCGAGAAGCTTGTCGGAAATAAGCTTGTCGACCGCGATGCGGAGCGCCACCCAGGCACCGGAAATGGCGGCGGTGCGGGTGCCGCCGTCGGCCTGGATCACGTCGCAGTCGAGCGTGATCTGGCGCTCGCCCAAGGCTTCCAGATCGACCACAGCGCGCAAGGAGCGGCCGATAAGGCGCTGGATTTCCTGCGTGCGCCCGGACTGCTTGCCGCTCGCCGCCTCACGCCGCCCTCGAGTGTGGGTGGCGCGGGGCAGCATGCCATATTCGGCGGTGACCCAGCCCTTGCCCTTGCCGCGCAGCCAGGGCGGGAGCTGGGTCTCGACCGAGGCGGTGCAGAGCACGCGCGTGTCGCCGAAGCCGACGAGGCAGCTGCCCTCGGCATGGCGGGTGAAGCCGGCTTCCATGCTGATCGCCCGCATCTGATCGGGCGCGCGTCCGGAGGGGCGCATGTGTTTCCTTTCGATTGTTTGGCCGGCGACTTAGCTTCGCCGGGCACTCGCGTCCACTTCCGCGGCGCAAGTGCGCCTATATCGTCATCCCGGCGAAAGCCGGGACCCAAGAACTCTGCGGATAGAGGATTATCACCGCTCGCGGTGTTCTTGGGCCCCGGCTCCCGCCGGGGTGACGAGTGTGCGGCTGGGTGACGGGTGTGCGGCTGGGGTGACGAGCGTGCGGCGGGTGGCGAACGTTGCGGCGGGGTGACGAGCGTGTGGAGGCTGACTACATAGTCCCTCATGTCCACCACCCCTATCTGCGAAATGACGGACCGCGCCCGCGACGTGTTTCGGCTGGTGGTCGAGGGCTATCTCGATTCCGGCCTGCCGGTGGGCTCGCGGACCATCTCCAAGCTGCCGGGCGTCAACCTGTCGCCCGCGTCGATCCGCAACGTCATGCAGGATCTGGAGGAGCTGGGGCTGCTCAGCCACCCCCACACTTCGGCCGGCCGCGTGCCGACGGAAGGCGGGCTTCGCCTGTTCGTCGACGGCATGATGCAAGCCTCGATGCCCAGCCCCGCGGAGAAGGCGGCGATCGAAGGCCGCCTCGAGCGCGGCGGTCCGATCGAGGAAGCGCTGGCGGCGGCGACGGCCACGCTGTCGGGCCTCTCCGCCTGCGCCGGCATCGTGCTGGTGCCGAAGCGGGAGCCGGTGATGAGGCAGTTCGGTTTCGTGCCGCTATCGCCGCACCAGGCGCTGGCGGTGATGGTCGGGCAGGATGGCAGCGTCGAGAATCGAGTGATCGAGCTGCCCAGGGGCGTCACGGCGTCGGCGCTGGTCGAGGCGGGCAATTATGTCAGCGCACGCTTCTCCGGACTGACCCTTGCCGAGGCGCTGGCGCGGGTGGATTCGGAAATCCGGGCGGATGAAGCGGCGCTCGACCGGGCGTCGCAGGAACTGGTGGCGCGGGGCCTCGCCGTCTGGTCGCGCGACGGGACCGAGCGGCCGGTGCTGATCGTGCGCGGCCAGGCGAACCTTCTCGACAACGACGCCGCGGCCGATCTGGAACGGGTCCGGCAGCTGCTCGACGAGCTGGAGGGTAAGGAAGAGATCGCGCGCCTGCTCGATTCCGCCCGCGCCGGCCACGGCATGAAGATTTTCATCGGCTCCGAAAACAAGCTCTTCGCGCTGTCCGGCTCGTCCGTGATCGCTGCGCCCTATCGTGGCCATGAGGGCAAGGTCGTCGGGGTGGTGGGCGTGATCGGTCCGACGCGGTTGAACTATGCCCGCGTCGTGCCCATGGTGGATTTCACGGCACAAGCACTATCGAGATTGATGGCATGAACGACGAACAGAAGTTTGAAGGTGAAACGGAAGAAGCTCGGGACGAGGTCGCCGGCGAGACGAAGGAGCTCGACCGCCTCGCAGAGCTTGAAAAGGAGCTGGAGGAAGTCCGCCAGCACGTTCTCTACGCGCAGGCGGAGACGCAGAATGTCCGCCGCCGCCTGGAGGCCGAGAAACAGGCCGCATCCACCTATGCTGCGACCGGCTTCGCCCGCGACATGCTGAGCGTGAAGGACAATCTCGACCGCGCTCTCGCGGCCGTGCCCGAAGAGCTGCGCAAGGACGAGAAGATCAACGGCCTCATCACTGGCATCGAGGCGACGGCGCGCGAACTCGACAGCGTGTTCCAGCGCAACGGCATCACCCGTGTCGAGGCGATGGGCCAGCCGCTCGACCCCAACAAGCATCAGGCCATGATCGAAGTCCCGACCGAGGATACCGAGACCGGCGTCATCGTGCAGGAAATGCAGGCGGGCTATATGATCAAGGACCGGCTGCTGCGGCCGGCCCTGGTCGGCGTCGCGAGAAAGGGCGGCTGAGCCCCTTCACCGGGAAGGGCGCGCATAATCGGGGGGAAGCAGGCGATGGGATGGACGCGCGTTGTTTGGTCGATCCCCCTCGTCCTTACCGCCTCCTGCGCCCATTCTCCCGAACTTTCCTCGCCCGCGTCTTCGCCGGCCTACGCCTGGGTGACGTTCGACGAGTCCGGAATTGGGAACAGCGGCGCTTCGGGGCTGGCAGACCGGGAGACGGAGCGCTCGCTCACGATCGACGATCCGGTGCGGATCGCGTCCATTTCCAAGCTGGTTGTGGCGCTGGGGGCGATGCGGCTGGTGGAGCAGGGCGTGCTCGATCTGGACCGCGACGTATCGGATTGGCTGGGGTGGCGGCTCCGCAATCCCGCCTTTCCGGATACGCCCATTACGCTGAGGCTGCTGCTTTCGCACACCTCGAGCCTCAGGGACGGGATCGATTACGCGGTTCCGCTTGGCAGGACCGTGCGCGAGGCGCTCGCCGATCCCGCCGCCTTCGATGCCGAACATCCGCCGGGAAGCGGATATTTCACTTATTCCAACCTCAACTTTCCGGTCGTCGCCTCGGTGATGGAGGCGGCGACGGGGGAGCGGTTCGATCGGCTGATGGAGCGGCTGGTGCTGGACCCGCTGGAGCTCGATGCCTGCTTCAACTGGACGACGTGCAGCGACGGGGCGATCGACCGGGCGGTGGTGCTTTATGATGTGGACGGTTCCGTCCTGCGCGACGATCTCGGGGGCGAGTGGCCGGACTGTCCTGTCGTTCCCGCCGCCGACGGGACCTGCAATCTCGCCGCCTACAAGCCCGGCACCAACGGGGCGCTCTTTTCGCCCCAGGGCGGGCTCAGGATCTCGGCGCGCGATCTCGCAACGGTGGGCCGGCTGCTGCTGAACGAGGGCCGGCACGCGGGGCAGCCCTTCCTCAGCGAGGCGAGCATCCGCGAGATGCTGGCGCCCCATTGGCGCTTCGACGGCGCCAATGGCGACACGCAGGAAGGCTTCTACTGCGCCTATGGTCTCGCCAGCCAGGCCCTGCCCGTGGCGGAGGCGGGATGCCGGGACGATCTTTTCGGCAACGGGCGGGCGATGGTCGGCCATGCGGGCGATGCCTATGGGCTTCGCTCGGGCCTCTGGATCGACCCGGAGCGGGGCGTCGGCATCGCCTATTTCGCGACCGGCAATGGCGACGATCCGCCGCACGGACGCACCGCCTATCGCGCGATCGAGGAACGACTCGCCGGCCGACTCAGCCGGTGAAAGGGAGGATGCTTCGATACTGTTCGAGCGGCGGCGCTCCGGGCACGTTCGCCCCTTCGCGCAGCAGAAAGGCGTGGCGCACGATCTCGGCCTGCTGCTCGAGGCCGTAGCGCTTCAGCGGCCAGCCCGGCTTCAGGCTGTAGCTGTAGCGGCAGAAGGGATGGCGGGCGAGCGGGAGCCAGATGCCCTTCTGGTGCTGCCAGACATGGACCATCTCATGGATGAAGAGGCCCTGGACGTGCAGCGGCCGCGCGCAGAAATCCTCGCACCAGAGGCCGCCCTTCGGATGGAACCAGATATGGCCGTCCGGCGCCATGGTGACCCGCCGCGGCTGGAAGGGCCACCATTTGCGGTGGAGGATGCGGACCGCGTCATAGTCGATCGCGCGCCCGAAGACTGAAGCGGCGAGATTGCGTTCGGCTTCGGTTAGCGATCGCGATGTCATTCGCGATATTCGTTCGTGCTGAGCGAAGTCGAGGCGCGCTGGCACTGAGGCTTCACGCACGCCCCTCGACTTCGCTCGGGACGAACGGCCACTGTGCAGACGCTTCCCATCACTCCGGAGCTGGGTCGCCGGCGGCGATTACGCGCGCGTCGACGGTGACCGGCTGGGCGCGGGAGAAGGTGAAGGTGAGGGCGAGGGTGTCGCCCGGCTTGACGGCGGGATCGAGGCTGAACAGCATCAGATGCTTGCCGCCGGGCTCGAAGACGAGTGGCTCGCCGGCGGTGAAGGGGACCACGTCAACCGCCTTCATCGACGACATGCCGCCGCTCTCCATGGTTTCATGCATCTCGACGCGGCCGGGGGATGGGCTGGTGACGTTGGTGATCTCCTCCGGCATGGCGCCGGCCTCCGCGGTGAAATAGCTCGAAGCCGGGCGGCCGCTCACCGCGGGCAGCCTGATCCAGGCGTCGGTGATCGTCACCACATGTTCGGCCGGTTCGGCGGCGGTGACCGGCGATTTCGGAGCGTCGCAGGCGGTAAGAGCAAGGGACGCGGCGAGAATGAAGATGGGAGATGTGCGCATGGGCGTCCCTTAGCGCGGACCAACTTCTTGTCGCAAATGAAAGCGCCCCTATATCGCTCTGCGTGATACCCGCGTGCCCGTTCGTGAGCGCGCGGGAAGGTATCTTATTGGGGCACAAGAGGATCATATGGCAAAAGTTATCGGTATCGATCTCGGCACCACCAACAGCTGCGTCGCCGTCATGGAAGGCGCCAAGCCGAAAGTGGTCGAGAACGCGGAGGGTGCGCGCACCACGCCGTCTATCGTTGCCTTCGCGAAAGACGGCGAACGCCTTATCGGCCAGCCGGCCAAGCGCCAGGCCGTGACCAATCCCGACAACACCATCTTCGCGGTGAAGCGCCTCATCGGCCGCCGCTTCGACGATCCCATGACCAAGAAGGACATGGAGCTCGTTCCCTACACCATCACCAAGGGCCCGAACGGCGACGCCTGGGTCAAGGCCGGCGGCGAGGACTATTCGCCCTCTCAGATCTCGGCCTTCATCCTCCAGAAGATGAAGGAAACGGCCGAAAGCTATCTCGGCGAGACGGTCACTCAGGCCGTCATTACCGTTCCCGCCTATTTCAACGACGCCCAGCGCCAGGCGACCAAGGATGCCGGCCAGATCGCCGGCCTCGAGGTGCTCCGCATCATCAACGAGCCGACCGCGGCCGCGCTCGCCTATGGGCTCGAGAAGCAGGACGGCAAGACGATCGCCGTCTACGACCTCGGCGGCGGCACGTTCGACATCTCGATCCTGGAGATCGGCGACGGCGTGTTCGAGGTGAAGTCGACCAACGGCGACACCTTCCTAGGCGGTGAGGATTTCGACGCCAAGGTCGTCGAGTTCCTGGCGGCGGAGTTCAAGAAGCAGGAAGGCATCGACCTCACCAAGGACAAGCTCGCGCTTCAGCGTCTCAAGGAAGCGGCCGAGAAGGCGAAGATCGAACTCTCCTCGGCGCAGACGACCGAAGTGAACCTGCCCTTCATCACAGCCGACCAGAACGGGCCGAAGCACCTCGTCAAGTCGATCAGCCGGGCCGACCTGGAGAAGTTGGTCGAGAGCCTGATCAAGCGGACGCTCGATCCCTGCAAGAAGGCGCTCGCCGACGCCGGCCTCAAGGCCGACGCGATCGACGAGGTCATCCTCGTCGGCGGCATGACGCGCATGCCGCGGGTGCGCGAGGTCGTGAAGGACTTCTTCGGCAAGGAGCCGCACACCGGCGTCAACCCGGACGAGGTCGTCGCCATGGGCGCCGCCATCCAGGCCGGCGTGCTGCAGGGCGACGTCAAGGACGTGCTCCTGCTCGACGTGACCCCGCTGAGCCTCGGCATCGAGACGCTGGGCGGCGTCTTCACCCGGATGATCGACCGCAACACGACGATCCCGACGAAGAAGTCGCAGACCTATTCGACCGCCGATGACAACCAGAATGCGGTGACGATCCGCGTCTTCCAGGGTGAGCGGGAGATGGCGGCCGACAACAAGCTCTTGGGCCAGTTCGACCTGGTCGGCATCCCGCCGGCGCCGCGCGGCGTGCCGCAGATCGAGGTCACCTTCGACATCGACGCCAACGGCATCGTCAACGTCCACGCCAAGGACAAGGGCACCGGCAAGGAGCAGCAGATCCGCATCCAGGCGTCAGGCGGGCTCAGCGATTCCGACATCGAGAAGATGGTCCAGGATGCCGAGCAGTTCGCCGAGGAGGACAAGAAGCGGCGCGCCGCGGCCGAGGCCAAGAACAATGCCGAGAGCCTCATCCACACCACCGAGCGTCAGCTCGAAGAGCATGGCGACAAGATCGACGACGCCCTGAAGGGCGAGATCCAGTCGGCCGTCGACGATGCCAAGAAGGCCGTCGAAGGCGGCGATGTCGACGCGATGACCGAGAAGGCGCAGGCGCTCGCTCAGGTCGCGATGAAGCTCGGCCAGGCCATCTACGAGAAGGAGCAAGCCGCCGCAGCGTCTCCGGAAGCGGGCGCCGCCGAGGGCGGCGAGGCCGGCAACGACGAGGAAGTCGTCGATGCCGAATTCTCCGAGGTCGACGACGAAAAGAAGGGCTGAACCGATGGGGTCATTCCGGCGAAAGCCGGAGCCTAGGAACACCGATGAAAGAGATTATTCGATGAACCCGTGTTCTTGGGCCCCGGCTCGCGCCGGGGTAACTCCGTGGTGTTTGTGGGCGGGCCATGCTTGACACCGACTATTACGAGTTGCTCCAGGTCTCGCGCGACGCGGACGAGAAGACGATTAAGTCCGCCTATCGCCGGCTCGCGATGGAGTGCCATCCGGACCGCAACGGCGGCTGCCGGGACTCGGAGGCCAAGTTCAAGGCCATCACCGAAGCCTATGACTGCCTGAAGGACCCACAGAAGCGGGCCGCCTATGATCGCTTCGGCAAGGCCGCCTTCCAGAATGGCGGCTTCGGCGGCGCGGCGCAGGACTTCGGCAGCTTCTCCGACATTTTCGAGAACATCTTCGGCGAGTTCATGAACGGCGCCCACGCCGACCGTCGCGGCAATGTGCTGCGCGGATCGGACTTGCGCTACGATCTCGAGATCACGCTGGAGGATGCGTTCAGCGGCAAGGAAGTAGAGCTTCAGGTCGACAGCACCGCGGCCTGCGAGCCTTGCGGCGGCAGCGGCGCCAAGCCGGGCACGTCGGCGCGCACTTGCCAGATGTGCGGCGGCCGCGGCCAGGTTCGGGCGTCACAAGGCTTTTTCGTGGTCGAGCGCACCTGTCCCAGCTGTCGGGGCGTCGGCGAAGTCATCGCCGATCCCTGCCCGAGCTGCCGGGGCGAGGGGCGCGTCGAAAAGCGCAAGATGCTCCAGGTCCGCGTTCCGGCCGGGGTCGACGAAGGCACGCGCATCCGTCTCTCCGGCGAAGGCGAGGCGGGCGTTCGCGGCGGCCCCGCGGGCGACCTCTACATCTTCGTCCATGTCGCCCGTCATCCGCTGTTCCAGCGTGAGGGAACGACCCTGTTCGCAAGGTGCCCGGTGAGCTTCACCACGGCGGCGCTCGGCGGCGTGATCGAGGTGCCAGGCCTCGACCGCACCCGGCACGAGATCAGGATTCCCGCCGGCATCCAGTCCGGCAAGCAGATCCGCCAGCGCGGCGCCGGCATGCCGGTCCTCAACGGCCGCGGCCATGGCGACATGGTCATCCAGGTCGAGGTGGAGACGCCGACGCGCCTCTCCGCGCGTCAGAAGGAACTGCTGGAAGAGTTCCGCGCCACCGAGACCGGCGAAGAATGCCCGGAAAGCTCCAGCTTCTTCAAGAAGATCAAGGGCTTCTGGGAGGAAGTGACCGGCTGATCATCGTCCCCCTGAGGTCCGCTCAGGGGGAGGGAAAGTTCAGCCGAATACCCGCTCGAAGATCGAGTCGACGTACTTGAAATGATAGCCGAGGTCGAATCGCTCCTCGATCTCCTCCGCCGATAGGAGCGCGGAGACTTCGGGATCGCCCTTGAGCAGTTCCATCAGCGAAAGCTCGCCGTCCGACTCCCACACCTTCATCGCGTTGCGCTGGACGAGGCGATAGGCGTCCTCGCGGCTGGCGCCGGCCTGGGTGAGGGCGAGGAGGACGCGCTGGGAGTGGACGAGGCCGCCCATCCGGTCGAGATTCTTCTGCATCCGCTCGGGATAGACGAGGAGCTTGTCCATGACGCCGGTCAGCCGGGCGAGCGCGAAATCGAGCGTCACAGTGGCATCGGGCCCGATATAGCGTTCCACCGATGAGTGGCTGATGTCGCGCTCGTGCCAGAGGGCGACATTCTCCAGCGCCGGCGTCACATAGCCGCGGACCACGCGGGCGAGGCCGGTGAGGTTCTCGGTCAGCACCGGATTGCGCTTGTGCGGCATGGCCGACGAGCCCTTCTGGCCGGGCGAGAAATATTCCTCCGCCTCCAGCACTTCGGTGCGCTGCAGATGGCGGATTTCCGTCGCCAGCCGCTCGATCGAGGAGGCGATGACGCCGAGGGTCGCGAAGAACATGGCGTGCCGGTCGCGCGGGATGACTTGGGTCGAGACCGGCTCGATGGCGAGGCCCATCTTTTCGGCCACATGGGCTTCGACCTTGGGGTCGATATTGGCGAAGGTGCCGACCGCGCCGGAAATGGCGCAGGTCGCGACATCGTCGCGCGCGGCGACGAGGCGGGCGCGGTTGCGGGCGAACTCGGCATAGGCTTGGGCGAGCTTCAGGCCGAAGGTGACGGGCTCGGCATGGATGCCGTGGCTGCGGCCGATCGTGGGCGTGAGCTTATGCTCGATGGCGCGGCGCTTCAGCACCTCGAGAAGCTGGTCGAGATCGTCGATGAGCAGGTCCGCCGAGCGCTTCAGCTGGACGGCGAGGCAGGTGTCGAGCACGTCCGAACTGGTCATGCCCTGGTGAAGGAAGCGGGCTTCCGCTCCCACGCCCTCCGCCACCCAGGTTAGGAAGGCGATGACGTCGTGCTTCACCACCGCCTCGACCTCGTCGATGCGGGCGACGTCGATCGGCGGGTTGGTCGCCCACCAATCCCAGACGGCCTTGGCGGACTCCTTGGGTACCACCCCCAGCTCGGCCATCTTGTCGAGCGCGTGGGCCTCGATCTCGAACCAGATGCGGAATTTGGCTTCCGGCTCCCAGATGCTTGCCATCTGAGGCCTCGAATAACGGGGGATCATGGTGTGTCCTGTGCTTGGAGTTGCGGTCCGATAGCAGGGCCATGCGGGGGCATCAATCGCGGGCGCCTCGCGAGAAGACGCGACCCCTAGATCAACCCCATCGCCCTCAGGCTGCTATGACCCTTGGCGCCGATGATGACGTGATCGTGGACGGTAATCTTGAGATGCCGCCCGGCATCGATGATGTCGCGGGTGAGGCGGATATCCTGCTGGCTCGGCTCGGGGTCGCCGCTCGGATGGTTGTGGACCAGGATCAGCGCCGTCGCCTGATATTCGAGCGCGCGGCGGATGATCTCGCGAACATAGACCGCCGCTTCGTCCACCGACCCTTCCGACACCGGCTCGTTGCGGATCAGCATATTGCGCGCGTTGAGATAGAGGACTCGCACGCGCTCCACCGGGTAATGGGCCATGTCGGCGTGGAGATAGTCGAGCAGCGCCTGCCAGGAGCCGAGCACCGGCCGTTCCTTCACCTGGCTTTCGAGCAGGCGCAGGGCGGCGGCCTGGGCGATCTTGATCGCCGCGGCCGTGCCTTCGCTGACTCCGCCCAGCCGCATGATCGCCTCTCCGTCCGCCGACAACAGCGCGCCGAAGCCGCCGAAGTCGGCGATCAGCCGCTTGGCGAGATCCTTCGTGTCGCGGCGCGGCAAGGCGAGGGCGAGCAGATATTCGGCCAGCTCATGGTCCAGCAGCGCATCCGGGCCGCCTTCGAACAGGCGCCGGCGCAACCTGGCGCGGTGGCCGCTTCCATCCATCGGATGCTCCCCCATCAGTCTGGATTAAGCTTGATCCTGTTCTTAGGCAAACAGCGGCGCTAGATCGTCGAACAGTGACGGGTGCGGAACGCTCTTGGGGGACGGAGGTTAAGGCACGATGGTTCCCGAATATGACCGCGGCGGCCGCTGCATCCGTCCGCTGAGGCATACCGCGTGACGGAAGAGATCGAAGAGGAAGAAGTCCGGCGGAGAAGGCCACGATGGCAGCTCGTTCTCGTCGGATTCCTGCTCCTCATCCTGCTCATCATCCTGATTGTCTGGACGCAGCGGCGGCAGATCGCCGAGGACTTCATCGATCGTGAGCTGGCCCGGCGCGGGGTCCAGGGCAGCTATGAGGTGAAGCGGATCGGCTTCACGCGCCAGCAGGTCGAAAATCTCGTCATCGGCGATCCGGGGGACCCGGATCTTACCGCCCGCTTCGCGGAGCTGAGGATCCGGCACACGCTGCTCGGCCCTGAGGTGAGCCTGATCGTCGCGCGCGGCGTGCGGCTCTATGGCGCAGTCGTCGACGGCAAGCTCACTTTCGGCAGCGTCGATCGGTTGCTGCCACCGCCTACGGGCAAGCCGTTCGCGCTGCCCGACCTCAACGTCGATCTGGCCGACGCAGCGATCGGCCTCACCACCCCGCTCGGTCGCCTTGGCGTGGCGCTGGAGGGGAGAGGCAATCTCGCCGACGGCTTCGCGGGCAAGGCGGCGGCGGCGTCCTCTTCCCTGCTCGTCTCCGGCTGCGCGATCGGCAATCCCCGCGCCTATCTGAAGGTCGCCGTCGACGACCATCGTCCCAGCGTCGAGGGGCCTGTGCGGGCGGAGAGGGTGGTCTGCGATAAGGACGATGTAGAAGCGATCGACCCGATCCTGCTTCTCGACGCGAATTTCGCCGAGGATGTGCACGAGTGGGACGGCAAGGGCGCCGTCCGCCTGGCGCGGCTGAGCCTGGGTGGCAACCAGGTCTCGGGCCTGGTGGGTTCGCTCGGCTTTCGGGGCGACGGCAATCTCACGCGGGGCGATATCACCCTGGCCGTGGCCGATACGGCGATGAACGGAGTGGGAACCGGCCGAACGACCTTCGATGGGCGCTATGCCTACGCGGCCAAGGACAATCGGCTGTCGCTCGTGGGAGACGCGGCCGCGGAGAATATCGTTGGGGGCGCGCCGCTGGTGGCGCCGATCGTCTCCGCACTCTCCTCGACGGGCGGCACTCCGCTGGAGCCGATCGGCGACGCGCTGGCGGGCGCGGTCGAGCGGGCGGTGACAGGCGTCAACGCCAAGGCTGCGCTCCGCCTCGTCAACGGCCGGTCCGGCGGTGCCGTCCGTATCGGCCGGTTGAACGCCGTCAGTAGCAGCGGTGCCCGGCTCGCCCTGGGCGGCGCCGGTGACGGTCTCACCTATTATTGGCCCGCCGGGATGGCGCGGTTGGACGGCAATGTCGCCTTGGCGGGGGGCGGCTTCCCGACCGCCCGCGCCAGCCTCAGCCAGCCGCGCGCCGGCCAGCCGCTGAGCGGGGTCGCCCAGGTCCAGCCGATGCGCGTTGGCGAGGCCAGCCTGCGCCTAGCCCCGATCCGCTTCACCGCCGGCGACGGAGGCGCGACCGAGGTTCAAACGCGGGCCCTCGTCAGCGGGCCGATCGGCGATGGCCGCGTCACCGACCTGCTGGTTCCCATCGCCGGCCGATTCGGCAGCGGCGGCTTCGCCTTTGGCGAGAGCTGCGTGCCCGTGGCCTTTCGGTCTCTCCAGGTGGCCGGCCTGCAACTCGGTGCCACGCGGCTGCCGCTCTGCCCAAGCGGCCGCGCGCTTGTCTGGAAAACGCCCGGCGGGAGCGTCCAGGGCGGCGCCGACATCCGCGCGCTTCGGCTCGCCGGCCAGCTCGGCGGATCGCCCATCGCCCTCACCGCCGATCGCCTGCGATTCGGCCTGGCCGAGCCCGGCTTCACCACCGCCAAAGCCGCCGTCCGGCTCGGGACCGGCGAGTCCGTTCACCGCCTCGATCTCGGCGAGCTTTCGGGCCGCTTCACGGGCGGCGGGGTGGTCGGCACCTTCTCCAGCGGTTCGGGCAAGATCGCCAACGTCCCCCTGCTGCTCAGCGCCGCCAGTGGCGACTGGAGCCTGCTCGGCGGCGATCTCACGCTCGATGCTTCGATGACCGTCGCCGACGAGCAGGACCCGGCGCGATTCTATCCGCTCGTCACCAGGGATTTTCACCTGACCCTGATCGACAGCCTGATCGACGCCAATGGATGGCTGCTCGATCCGGAAACGGGCACGCGCATCACTCAAGCCGACATAAGCCATTCGCTCGAAACGGGGGGCGGCCAGGCGGTGCTCGACGTTCCCGGCATCACCTTCGGCCCGGATTATCAGCCGGACGAGCTCACGCGCCTCACCGCCGGCATCGTTGCCTTGGTCAACGGAACCGTGACGGGCCGGGGGGAGATCGCCTGGAACGCGCAAGGGGTGACGAGCAGCGGCAGCTTCTCCACGAGGGACATGGATCTCGCCGCCACTTTCGGCCCGGTCGAAGGACTCAGCACGACGATCAACTTCACTGATCTGCTCGGGCTCGTCTCCGCGCCGGGGCAGGTGGCCGAGGTCGATCTCATCCGCACCGGCATCGACGTGTTCGACGGCGTCATCCGCTATCAGCTGCTGCCCGACCTGCGCGTCCGGGTCGAAGGGGCGCGGTGGCCCTTCGCCGGCGGCGAGCTGACCCTGGAGGAGACGATCCTCGACTTCAGCAAGCCGGCGCCCAAGAATCTTACTTTCCGCGTCGCCGGGCTCGATGCCGCCCGGTTCGTGGAGATGATGGAATTTTCCAACATCGCCGCCACCGGCATCTTCGATGGGATCGTGCCGATGGTCTTCGACGAGCGCGGCGGCCGCATCGTCGGGGGGCGCCTCGAAGCGCGACCGGCGGGCGGCACCCTCTCCTATATCGGCGCGGTCAGCGACCAGGATCTGGGCGCCTATGGCAAGCTCGCCTTCGACGCGCTGAAGTCGCTTCGCTACGACCGCTTGATCATCGAGCTGGACGGCGAGCTCGCCGGCGAGTTCCTGACTGAGATCGAGCTGGACGGCATCGCCACCAACGCCGAGCCGCTCGGCGGCATTGCCGGGATGATCGTCGGGCAGCTGGCGAAGATCCCGTTCGAATTCAACATCACCATCCGGGGCCCCTTCCGCTCGCTGATCGCCACCGCGCGCTCCCTGGAGGACCCGAGCCTGCTGATCCAGCCGGTCCTGCCGGAGCTCCTGCAGGAGCTTCCCACCGAAACCACCGTTCAGCCTGAAGAAAGCGAGACTGTGCAATGACAGTGCCGATATTGACGAGAGAGGGTCTCCAGGCGAGGCCGGGTGCGATGGGGCTCGGGAAATGGTTGTTTGCCGCTTCCCTGGCCGGACTGGGCGGATGCGTCCAGGTAAGCGCGCCGGACAAGCCGATCGAGATCAACCTCAACATCAATATCCGACAAGAGGTTGTCGTGCGTCTCCAACAGGATGTACGCGATCTCATACAAGAGAATCCGGGAGTGTTTTGATGAGCCGCCGACTGAAGATGATCCTCGCCGCCGGCATCGGCCTCGCCGCCATCGTTGGCGGCACGGGCGTTGCCTATGCGATGATGCAGGCCGACAATTCGGCGCAGTTGCGCGCCACCGGCAAGGTCGGCGAGCAGGCCGACGGCTATCTCGGCATCGTCGGCTCGGCCGATGCGGGCCTGCGCGCCCAGGTCGACGCGATCAACATCAAGCGCCGCGCCTATTACACCGACCTCGCCGCCAAGCGGAATGCGAAGATCGAGGAAGTCGCCGCCGCGACGGCCTGTCAGCTGTTCGCCAGCAAGGTCGAGCCGGGGCAATATTACCGCCTTCCCGACGGCGTCTGGCGCCAGCGCGAGGCGGGCCAGACGATCACGCTGCCCGGCTATTGCGCCTGATATCCTTCCCGTCGCATAGCGATGGGGAGGAATAGCCCTAGAACACAGTCCGATAGTCCGGCTTGATCAGGCCTCGCACCGGGTCCGTCACCGGCACATCCACTTCATAGGTCCCTTCGACATAGGGGCCGGCTTCATAAGGCGGAATCAGCACTCTTAGGAGCTCGAAGCGGCTGTCCCCATCGCCGTCGACCGGCACGATCGCCTGTTGCGCCAGGGATGGACAGCCGATCAGCCAGTCTTCGCCTTCCAGCGGCAGCGGCTCCTGGCGTTTCTCGACACGCTCTCGATCGAGTGCGGCGCAATAGGCGCCGCTGATCGTTGCAAATGCAACCGCGGGGTCGGTGAAGAGGTCCGCCGGCTTGATGGCGCGGCCGAGGGTCCGATCCCACAAGATGGAGTCGAACAGGGTGTTGCCGTGGGCGCCGCCCGTGAAGGTGGCGACCTGCGCCGCCAGGGAGAGGAGGTGGGGCGTGTCGCCGTAGCTCTTCCACTCCTTTGCCAAATAATGGCCGTGAAACGGGGCCTCCGGCGGCCGGGCTGCCCTATCCTCGCGCGCCATGCCCAGCGCCTCGGCCCGATCACGTTCAAGCTCCGATTCCAGGCGCGCGTTCAGGCCAGGAATCGCCGCCGCCTCGCCGGGCCAGCCATAGGTGAACTCGAGGAGCTCATTCTTTTCCTCCACCGCCCTGGCCTTGGCCTTGACCGCGGGTGGGGCGACGGGGGCGGCATCGGTCGGCGGCTGCGCTTCGTCGGCGGCAGGGGAGGGAGAAGGCCCCGATTCTCCCGAGCAGGCGGAAAGGGCGAGGAGCATGGCGGCGAGCGAGCTTTTCTTCATTGGCCCGAGGCTATCCCAGAGCGCGGGCGAGCGCCATTGCGCAAAGGTCTCGCTGCTGTTGACTTGGCCTCCACCCCTTCCTAAAGGGACCGCGCCTTGGCGGGTTCGTTCGCCGGCACGTCCCACGCCCTTGCTGCACTCCGTATCGCGCGGGGCTGCACCATGGGAGTTTGGCATGCAGGAAAACGAACCCGGGCAGGACCCTAAGCTTCCAGAAGACGCGCGGCTGGCTTCTCTCGAAGAGCGGCTTCGGCGGGCGCAGGCGGAGGAAGCGGTGAGGACCGGCCGGACCCGAAAGCCCGCCGATGAGAATTATCGGATGGGCAATATGGTCCTGTCCTATCTCATTGGGGCTCCTCTCGGCGGTGCGCTGGTGGGCTGGGTCATCGACCGGCTGCTCGGCACCGACCCATGGCTCCTGATCATCATGCTCCTTCTGGGGTTCGTGGTGGGGTTCAGGAACATCATTAGGATTTCAAGCAAGCGCCCGGACTGATTTTCGGGCGCTTGGATTATAGACGGGGTTCAAGAGCGTGGCGGCCGAATCAGGCAAGATCGATCCGATGCACCAGTTCGAGGTGCAGGCCATCTTCGACGGCTTCGAGCTGGCGGGGCAGCAGATCGCCTTCACCAATTCCGCGTTGTGGATGCTGATCACCCTGGGCGCGCTGTGGGTGTTCATGCTGGGCGGCATGAAGCGCCAGCTCGTCCCCGGGCGCTGGCAGGCCGCCGTCGAGGGCGTCACCGGCTTTGTCGACAATATGATGATGACGAGCGTGGGCCCGGAGGGGAAGAAGTTCACCCCCTACGTCTTCTCGCTTTTCATGTTCATCCTCTTTGCCAACCTGCTCGGCATGCTCCCGATCGGCGTCTTCGGGCTTCATCCCTTCACGGTGACGAGCCACCTGACGATCACCGGCGTGCTCGCCATCCTCTCCTTCTCGATCGTGCTGGTCGTCGGCTTCTGGCGGCACGGCCTCCATTTCTTCTCGCTGTTCGTGCCGCACGGAACGCCGCTGCCGATGATCCCGCTCATCGCGGTCATCGAGTTCGTGAGTTTCATGGTGCGTCCGTTCAGCCTCGGCCTGCGACTCTTCGTGGCGATGACGGCGGGGCACATCCTGCTCAAGGTGCTGGCCGGCTTCGTCATCAACGGCCTCAACGCCGATGCCGCCTGGGTGGCGCCGGTGGTGAGCCTGCCGAGCCTGGTTCTGATGATCGGCATCAGCGTCCTCGAAATGCTGGTCGCCGCCATCCAGGCCTATGTCTTCGCGCTATTGACCTCGCTCTACATCAACGACGCGGTCAATCTGCACTAGTTTTCGTCAACCTATCCAAGCTTTTACAAAGGGAGTTTACATCATGGACGCAGAAGCAGCTAAGCTGTTGGGTGCTGGTCTGGCCGCCATCGGCGTGGGCATGGCCGCACTTGGCGTGGGCAACGTGTTCGGCTCGTTCCTCGAGAGCGCGCTGCGCAACCCGGCCGCCGCCGACGGTCAGCAGGGCCGCCTCTTCATCGGCTTCGCCGCCGCCGAGCTTCTCGGCCTGCTGGCGTTCGTCGTCGCGATGATCCTGCTCTTCGTCGCGTAAAGAGCCACTCCCAATCCCGTTCGGGCTGAGCCTGTCGAAGCCCTGCTTTTCTTCAACAAGGAAAGCCCTTCGACAAGCTCAGGGCGAACGGAGCAAGGGTCAGGTCCGATGCCTCAAATCGATCAAATCTCGGAAATCTTCGCGTCGCAGCTGTTCTGGCTGATCGTCACTTTCGGCCTGGTCTATCTGATCATCGGCCGGGGGATGCTGCCCAAGATCAGCGCGACCGTGGATGCCCGCGACAAGAAGATTGCCGACGATCTCGAAGCGGCGGACCGTGCCCGCGCGGCCGCCGACGAGACCGAGGAGGCCTATCGGGCGAAGACCGAAGCCAACCGCGCCGAAGCGCTCAAGGTGACGCAAGCCGCCAAGGACGCCTCGGCCCGGGAGACCGAGCAGAAGGTCAAGGCCGCCGACGCCGAGACATCGGAGAAGGTCGCCGCGGCCGAGGCCCGCATCCGCGGGGCCGCCGACGCGGCCATGGCGGACATCGAGACCGTCGCCGCCGAGGCGGCGCAGGATATGGTCGCCCGGCTCTCCGGAGCCAAGGTGACCAAGGCACAGGCAACCAAGGCAGTGAAGGCGGCGCTCGCCAATGGCTAACGTTACGACGATCGACTCCAACAGCCTGACCGTGGCCGAGAATCTGGCCGAGGCATCGACCGCCGGCGAGCATGGCGCGGTGCCGGTGACGGGCGAGGAAGCGCTCACGTCCGAAGCGGTCGAGGGGCACGGCGCGGTGGCCGAGCCGGCCGCTTTGGGCATGGACGCCACGGCCTGGGTGGCGCTGGCGATGCTGCTCGTCATCGCCATCATGCTGTGGAAGAAGGTGCCCGCCGCCATCGGCAAGGCGCTCGACAAGAAGATCGCGGGCATCCGCGAGCAGCTCGACGAAGCCGCCAAGCTGCGCGCCGAGGCCGAAGCCCTGAAGGCGGAGTATGAGGCCAAGGCCGCTGCTGCCGGGGCCGAGGCCGCGACCATGCTGGAGCGGGCCCGCCATGAGGCTGAGGGCATCGTCGAGCAGGCCAAGGTCGACAGCGCCGCGCTGATCGAGCGTCGCGCCCGCATGGCCGAGGACAAGATCGCCGCCGCCGAGCGCGCTGCCATCGCGGACGTCCGTGCCAAGGCTGCCAGTGCTGCCGCAGCGGCCGCCGCCAAGCTCATTGCCGAGCAGCATGATGCAACCGCCGACAAGACCATGGTCGATCAGACAATTGCAGGCCTTTCGCGTCCACACTGATCGTCACCCGGGCTCGTCCGGAAAATCTTCCTGTTGATCCGAGCATAAGAGAAGGCGCGCCAACCGGGTCGACGCGCCTTCCTTCATTTCCTTGACCCGTTCCGGTCAGTCGACGTCGTAGATGTGGGCGACCACTCCGGTGCGAGCGTCGATCTGCACGACGTTGCCGTCCAGATAGCGGTAGTAATAACCACCGCCGTCACGGAATTGCGCCTGATATTCGGGGGGCAGCGCGTAGAGGCCGCCGGTCACGCGCTCGCCGACGCTCAGGCAGTTGTCCATGCCGAGGAGGCTGCCGAGGACGCCGGAAAATCCCGACCGGTCCGGGCAGACCTGATTCACCTCTTCCAAGGGACCGCCCTGGCCGTAATAGGGGCCGCCCTGGCCATAGTAGCCGTCATCGTCCCAGCGTCCGTCGCGGTCGAGGTCGCGATCGTCCCAGCCGTCGCGGTTGCGATCGATACGGTCGGCGCTGCCATAGCGCAGATCGTCTTCCCAGCGCCCGTCCCGATCGTAATCGCGATCGTCCCAACCGTCGCGATCGCGGTCGATACGGTCCGAGCTGCCGTAGCGCTGGTCGTCGTCCCAACGGCCGTCGCGGTCATAATCGCGATCGTCGAAGCCGTCGCGGTTGCTGTCGATCCACTGGTTCTGCGCATAGCCGTAGCCGGAACGCGCCTGTTCGGCGTAGCGTATCTGCTCGCGAAGGTTGCGCGTCCGATCCCGGAGGTCTCGCCGCTCCGTCTGGGTCAGCCCGTCGCGGCTATATTGATACTCGGTATAGCGAAGCTGACGCAGCTGCTCATGAAGATTGCGCGCATCGGCCGTAGCGATGGTGCCGCTCCTGAGGCCGGCGTCGATTTCCGCCTGCAATCGGTCGGCGCGCGCGTCGCGCGGCTGGTATTGCGCTGTCGCGGACCCGGCAAGGGTGAGGGCCGAAACTGCGGCCAGGGTCATGATTATTTTGTTCATATCTCCAACTCCCACTGCACCCTGCGCTCTGCGTAAAAGCGTTTCAGGCCGCACCCGGGTTTTTGGGACTGCGACAGAGCGTTCCTCAGAAGCGACTAGCGGCGGAGCCAAGGCGTGGCGGAATGACGGGGTGGCTAGCGAGGAAACGAGGGCCTAAATCCGTCCTGTGAACGACGACCCCACTTCCTCCGATCGCTTCCATGAGGAGCGCGCCACCTATACGGTGCGCGGCAGCGACCAGCCCGATATCGAGGCGGGCGTGGCGGCGATCCGTGGCGTGGTGAGGACGCTGCCCGTGCGGCCGGGCGTCTACCGGATGCTCGATGCGCGGGGTGATGTGCTCTACGTCGGCAAGGCGCGGGCGCTGAAGAACCGCGTTTCCAACTACACCCAGGTCTCGCGGCTGACCAAGCGGCTGCAGCGCATGGTCGCGCAGACCCGCGCGATGACGATCGTCACCACCAACACCGAGGCGGAGGCGCTGCTGCTGGAGGCGCAGCTCATCAAGCGCTTCCGGCCGCCCTACAATGTGCTGCTGCGCGACGACAAAAGCTTTCCCTTCATCCTGCTGCGCGAGGACCACGCCTTTCCGCGCGTCCAGAAGCATCGCGGCGCGCGGCGGGCCAAGGGGCAATATTACGGTCCCTTCGCCAGCGCCGGCTCCGTCACGCGGACGCTTAACGCGCTTCAGAAGCTGTTCCTGCTAAGGAGCTGCTCCGACAGCTTTTTCGCCAACCGCTCGCGGCCCTGCCTGCTCTACCAGATCAAGCGCTGCTCGGCGCCCTGCGTCGGCCGGATCGACGAAGCCGGCTACGCCGAGCTGGTCCAGGACGCGAAGGACTTCCTCGGCGGCAAGTCGACCAAGGTCCAGGCCAAGCTCGGCAAGCTGATGTCCGCCGCCGCCGAGGCGATGGATTACGAGCTCGCCGCCGTCTACCGCGACCGCCTGCGCGCGCTCACCTTCATCCAGGGCACGCAGACCATCCATGCCGAGGGGCTGGGCGATGCCGACATCTTCGCGCTCGCCTGCAAGGGCGGCGTGATGTGCATCCAGGCCTTCTTCATCAGGGGCGGCCAGAATTGGGGCCATCGCAGCTTCTTCCCGGCGCACACGAATGACGTGCCGGAAGAGGAGGTGCTGACCAGCTTCCTCACCCAATTCTACGAGGAAGTGCAGCCTCCCAAGCTCGTTCTGCTCGACCGCGTGCTGGCCGAAGGAGAGCTGCTGGCCGAGGCGCTGTCGGGGCGGGCGGGACGGAAGGTCAGCCTGCGGGTTCCGCAGCGGGGCGCGCACGCCAAGATGATCCGACAGGCGGCCCGCAATGCCGAGGAGGAACTCGATCGCCGGCTCGCCGAAACCAGCACCCAGGCACGCAATCTGCGCGCGCTGGCCGAGCTGTTCGAGCTGGAAGGGCCGCCGGAGCGGATCGAGGTCTATGACAACAGCCACGTCATGGGCACCAATGCCGTGGGCGCGATGATCGTCGCCGGGCCGGAGGGCTTCCGCAAGAACGCCTATCGCAAGTTCAACATCAAGCGGCCGGAGACTGTCCCCGGCGACGATTTCGCGATGATGCGCGAAGTGCTCGGCCGCCGTTTCGCGCGGCTGGAGAAGGAGGACCCCGACAAGAGCCGCGGCGAATGGCCGGACCTGATGTTGATCGATGGCGGCAAGGGCCAGCTGTCCGCCGTGTGCGAAGTGATGGAGGATGCGGGCGTGCACGATGTGCCGGTGGTCGCCATCTCCAAGGGCCCCGACCGCAATGCCGGCCGCGAGGTCTTTCACCTTCCGGGCGGCCGCGAGATGACCTTGCCGCCCAACGATCCGGTGCTCTTCTACCTCCAGCGCCTCCGCGACGAAGCGCACCGCTTCGCCATTGGCGCCCATCGCACGCGGCGCGCCAAGAGCATGGCCGTCAGCACCCTCGACGACGTGCCCGGCATCGGCCCCGGCCGCAAGCGCGCACTCCTCATGCATTTCGGCACGGCCCGCGCCGTCAAGGGCGCGGCGCTGGAGGATTTGGAAAAGGCTCCAGGCATCTCGCGGACGATGGCCCGCCAGATTTACGACTATTTCCACCCCCGCGGCTGAGCCGCGAGACTGCTGTCTCCCCGTGTCCGCTTACGACATCGGGTTCGGCGGCTGGGCGGGATCTTCGGGGAGGGGGATGAATTCCTCATTGTCGAGATCGGGTAGCTTCATGCGGCCCGCCCGCCAGTCGGCCTTGGCCTGTTCGATCCGATCCTTGGACGAGGAAACGAAATTCCATTCGATGAAGCGCGGACCGATGGGCTCGCCGCCGAGCAGCATTACCTTGGCATGGCTGTCGGCGCGGATCTCGACCGGGTGGCCCGCCGCGAAGACGAGCATCTGGCCTTCGCTGAAGCGCTGCCCTTCCGCCTCGATCGAGCCGGCGGCGACATAGGCGGCGCGCTCGGGATAGTTGTCGACGAGGCCGATGCGGGCGCCAGGCGCCATCTCGCAATGAAGGTAGAACATGGGCGAGTGCGTCTTGACCCCCGCCGACAGGCCGAAAGCGCTCCCGGCGATTAGCCGCGCCGAGAGGCCGTCCTCCTCGATCATGGGCAGGTCGTCGCCCTCATGGTGCCAGAAGCCGGGGTCGCGCTCCTCCTCGCCCTCCGGAAGCGCGACCCAGGCCTGGATGCCGTTCATGTGGCCGCCCACCGCGCGCGCCTTCTCAAACCGCTCCGAATGGGTGATGCCGCGGCCGGCCGTCATCCAGTTCACCTCTCCCGGCAGGATCGGCTGTTCGGAGCCGACGCTGTCGCGGTGCATGATCTCGCCGTCGAACAGATAGGTGATGGTGGAGAGGCCGATATGCGGATGCGGCCTGACGTCGACCGAGCGGGGAATGCCCGGCGCCATGTCGACCGGCCCCATATGATCGAAGAAGATGAACGGCCCCACCATCCGGCGCTTCGCGTAAGGCAGCACGCGCCCGACCTCGAAACCGCCCAGGTCCCTGCGCCTTTGTTCGATGACGAGGTCGATCATGGTCGTTCCCCTTGGCTGTCTTTGCAACGGGAGCTCATCGGCGAAGTTCCCATTTGCCGGACCCATTCTAGCTGATAGGGCGCGGCCATGTCGCATTTTTCCTTGAGCGGCGTCGATCTCGACGCCTTCGTCCGCCGCACGCTTGAAGAGGATCTGGGGGAGGGCGGCGACGTCACCTCCGCCGCGACGATCCCGGCGGACGCGCGGCTCGATGCCGTGATGGCGAGTCGGGACCCGGTGGTGGTGGCGGGGCTGCCGCTGGCGGCGTTGTTCTTCCGGTCGCTCGACGCCGAGGTGCACATCCAGCAGCTGGTCGAAGACGGCGCGTCCGTCGCTCCCGGAACCGCGCTGATGCGTCTGTCGGGCAATGCGAGAGCGATGCTGACGGCCGAGCGGTCGGCCCTCAACACCGTCCAGCACCTGACCGGCATCGCCACCATGACCCGCGCCTATGTCGATGCGCTCGCGGGCACCGGTTGCGTCCTCCTCGACACGCGCAAGACCATCCCGGGCCTCCGTGCGCTGGAGAAATATGCGACGCGCATGGGCGGCGCCGAGAATCACCGCATGCGGCTCGACGACGGCGTGCTCATCAAGGACAATCATATCGCCGTCGCCGGCGGCGTCTCCGAGGCGGTCCGGCGGGCGAAGGCGGCAGGGCTGTCGCTCCCGGTCCAGGTGGAGGTCGACCGGCTCGACCAGATCGAGCCGGCTCTGGTCGCCGGCGCGGACCGGCTGCTGCTCGACAACATGCCGCCCGATGTCCTTCGCGCGGCGGTGGAACTGGTGGCGGGAAGGGTTCCTACCGAGGCCTCGGGCGGCGTTCGCCTCGACACCATCCGCGCCATCGCCGAGACCGGCGTCACCTATGTCTCGGTCGGCCGCATCACTCAATCGGCACCCGCCGCCGACATCGGCCTCGACTACGCCTAGAATGATCCCGCTCATCCTGAGTAGGGACTGAGCTTGGCGAAGTCCCGTATCGAAGGACGTCCTTCGATACGCCGCTTCGACTTTGCTCAGCGGCTACTCAGGATGAGCGGTTAGAAGGCTCCCTGCGCGCAGGGCCATAGGTTTCGGCAAACGCCACCGCCGCGCCCAACAGGCCCGGCTGGGGGTGGGTGATGAGCTTGACCGGCATCGCCTCCATGCGGGGCCGGAAGCGGCCCTTGGCGAGGAAGCGCTCGTGAAATCCGGAGCGGGGGAGGTGGCCGGCGAGCCGAAGACCGAGCCCACCGCCGATGACCACGGCGACCGCACCGTGGGCGAGCGCCAGGTCTCCCGCGACGGAGCCGAGGCTGAGGCAGAAGCGCTCCAGCGCCTCGGCGGCGAGCGGATCGGTCCCGTTCATTGCCGCCGTCCAGAGCGCGCGGTCGTCGGCGGGCGGGGTGCCTCCTAAGGCTGCGTAGATGTCGTCGAGTGCCGGTCCGGCGACGATCCGCTCGACCGAGACGCGGCCATAGCGTTGGGCGAGCCGTTCGCGAATGCGCGTCTCGACCTCGTCGAGCGGCGCGAAGCCGATATGGCCGCTTTCGGTCTCGATGACGTGATGGTGGCTGTCGACCCGCAGGAGCTGGGCGGCCCCGAGGCCCGTCCCCGGCCCGATGACGCTGATGACGCCTTGCGTCGGCAGAGAAAGGTCGGGGCCGCACAGATGGGTGAACGCGTCCTCGCCCAGCTGCGCCACGGCATGGGCCACGGCGCCGAAGTCGTTGAGGATCAGCAGCCGTTCCAGCCCCAAGGTCGTGCTCAGCTCCGCCGGCCGGATCGCCCAGTCGCCATTGGTGAGATAGAGCACGTCCTCCCGCTCGTTGCCGGCGACGGCGATGCTCGCGGCGGCGGGGAGGGGGCGGCCGAGATGCGCGGCAAAGGCCGCCCAGGCGCTTTCCAGCCCGCCATGGCCGGCGGTCGGGGCGGTATAGGGCTCGCCGAGGCGCACCGCCTTGTTCTCATCGATGGTGGCGAGGACGAAACGGGCGTTGGTGCCGCCTATGTCCGCCGCGACGATCTCCATGGCCGCCGTCACCCGAACGGCGCGTCGATCGACGGCGAGGGGCGGGTGAACCAGGCGGCGCCGTCCTCGGTGACATGGAAGTGATCCTCAAGCCGGATGCCGAAGCGGTCCGGCACCACGATCATCGGCTCGTTGGAGAAGCACATGCCCGGCGCGAGCGGCGTCAGGTCGCCCCTGACGAGATAGCAGGGCTCGTGGATCGAGAGGCCGATGCCGTGGCCGGTGCGGTGGGGCAGGCCGGGAAGCTTGTAGTCCGGCCCCAGGCCCGCCCGCTCCAGCACGGCGCGCGCGGCGGCATCCACCTCTTCGCAGGGAACGCCTGGCCGAGCCGCGTCGAAGGCCGCCTGCTGCGCCTCCTGTTCCAGCGTCCACATGGAGCGCTGCTCGTCGCTCGCCTCGCCGAACACATAGGTGCGGGTGATGTCGCTGTTATAGCCCTCGATGGTGCAGCCGGTGTCGATCAGCACCACATCGCCTTCATGGAGATAGCTTTCCCCGGGGAGCCCGTGCGGGAAGGCGGTCGAACGGCCGAACTGGACGATGCAGAAGCTGCTGCCCGAGGCGCCCAGCGCCCGGTGCGCCTCGTCGATGAAGCGGCGGACTTCGGTGGCGGTGATCCCCTCGCGCAGGATGAGGGCCGCGCGGCGCTGCACCTCCAAGGTCATCGCCTTGGCCTGAGCCATCAGCGCCAGCTCGGCGGGTGATTTGAGCATCCGGCAGCCGTCGATGGCGCCGGAGCCGTCGACCAGCTCGACCGAGTGCGCGGCCTTGCGGATACGGTCGACGAACAGGAAGGCCATGGCGGGATCGACGGCCAGCGTCGCCACCTGCCGATCGCGCAACGCGTCGGCGAGCAGCGCCGACGGACTCTCATCCTCCTCCCACAGGCGGATGTCCGCCTCGACAGCGAGATCGGCCTCGAGCGTGCCGAGCTCGAATCGCGGGCAGATGATGATGGGCTTTCCGGTGCGCGGCAGCAGCATCGCGACCAGCCGCTCGCTCGCGCCCCAGGGCACGCCGGCAAAATAGCGCAGGCTCGCGCCCGCGCCGATCAGCAGCGCGTCGGCGCCGCTGTTGGCCAGCAGGCGGCGCGCCTTTTCGAGCCGACCCTCGCGTTCCGACGTGGCGATGGCGGGCGCGACGTCGGACCAGGGCACCAGCGCTTGCAGTTCGGCTGCGGCGGTCGAGCCTCCTATTCCCTTCGTCACGCGGTCATTCCTTCCAATATTCACGGCCCGGCGTTGATAGGTCCTGCAATCGCGCTTCGCTACCCGGCAAGAGTGTGCAATCGATTCATCCGGGAGAAATCTCGCTTCAGCGGGAGTTCATGGCTCGGGATGGTAGGGCGTCAAGGATGAAGAGGCTTGTGTCCCTCGCGGCGTTTCTCGCGATCCCGCTTTCAGCCTGTGCCACGGTCGGGCCCGATTACGGCGCGCCGGGCGCTCGCGCGCTGAACGTCCCGGCGAGCTATTATTCGGTGGAAGCGACGCCCGGATCGCCCGAGGAGCTCGCCCACTGGTGGACTCGCTTCGACGATCCGGTGCTGAACGAGCTGGTCCAGCAGGCCGTCACGCAGAATCTCGATCTCGCCGTCGCCTCGGCACGGCTACGCCAGGCGCGGGAGGGGGTCGTCCAGGCGCGCGCCGGCGCCCTGCCCAGCGTCGGCGCTTCGGCCGGGGCGGGCCGGAATTTCGACAGCGACGGCGAGGATCGCAGCAGCTTCTCCCTGGGCGCGGACGCCGCCTGGGAGGTTGACCTGTTCGGTGGGATCCGTCGCGGGGTCGAGGCGGCCGAGGCGGACGCCGAGGGCGCGGTATTCGACCTGGCGGCGGTACAGGTGGCGATCATCGGCGACGTCGCGACCAACTACATCCAGGCGCGGCTCGCCCAGCAGCGGCTGGAGACGGCCCGGGACACGCTCGCCATCGCCGACGAGAATCTGGAGATCGCCGGCTGGCGCGTGCAGGCGGGGCTGGTCTCCTCGCAGGATCAGGAGCAGGCAAGGGCGCAGCGGGCACAGACCGCCGCCTCCATCCCGGGAATAGAACGCGATTTCGCCAGCGCGACCTACAGGCTGGCGGTGCTCACCGGCCAGGCGCCGGGCGCGCTGACCGCCGCCCTCAGGGAGCCGCGGACCATCCCCACCGGCCCCGACAGCATCGCCGTCGGCATCCCCGCGGACACGCTTCGCCAGCGCCCCGACGTCCGCGCGGCCGAACGCACGCTAGCGGCGCAGACGGCGCGGATCGGCGTCGCCGAGGCGCAGCTTTATCCGGGCCTCCGCCTGACCGGGAACATCGGCAGCTCGGCCGTCTCGCTCGGCGGGCTGGTCGACGTCATCACCGGCGGCATCTTCGGCGGCCTCAGCCAGAGCCTGTTCGAGGGCGGCCGGCTGCGCTCCCAGGTCCGCTCGCAGGAAGCGGCGGCGGAGGCGGCGCTCGCCAGCTATCGCCAGTCGGTACTGGTCGCGCTTGAAGATGTGGAGAATGGCCTCCTCGCCCTCGATGCCGCGCAGCGCCGCCAGGAACAGTTCGCCGTCGCGCTCGAGGCCGCGAACAACACCGCCATCCTCGCCCGAAGCCAGTATCGAGCCGGCCTCACCGATTTCCAGACCCTGCTGGAGGCGGAGCGCTCATTGCTATCGGCCCGTGACGGCATCGATTCCAGCCGGGCCGAGCAAGCGCTCGCCCTGATTCAGCTTTATGGCGCGTTGGGCGGGGGATGGGACCCGCTGGCGACCCCCGAGATCGGAACGAACGCATGAACGATGTGACCCACCCCAGCCCCGACGCCGCCAGCGGCGCCGCCTCTCCGGCGGGCCTCGACGAATTCCTCGGCGTCACGGCTGAGCGGCCGTGGTGGAAGCGCCCCGCGTGGATCGCGGCGGCGATCGGCCTCGTCATCCTCCTGCTTGTGATCGCCCGTCTCTTCACGGGCGAGGCAGAGGCCGGCTATGCCACGGCCGAGGTGCAGCGCGGCGGCCTTACCGTCACCGTCTCCGCGACCGGCAACCTCCAGCCGACCAACAAGGTCGAGGTCGGCTCGGAACAGTCCGGGCTCGTCACCGACGTCTATGTCGAGAATAACGACCGGGTCACGCGCGGCCAGCCGCTCGCCCGCCTCGATACGTCCCGCCTCCGCGACACGATCGTCCAGAACCAGGCGGCGCTTGCCTCCGCGCAGGCGCAGGTGGCGCAGGCCCAGGCCTCGGCGGTGCAGGCGCGCGCCAACCTCAATCGCCTCGAGGAGGTCTATCGGCTCTCGGGCGGCAAGGTGCCGTCCCAGACCGAGCTCGACACGGGCCGTGCCGAAAACCAGCGGGCCCAGGCCGCGGTTCGCGCCGCGAACGCCCAGGTCGCGCAGGCCCGCGCCGCGCTTTCGTCCGCCCAGACCAATCTTTCCAAGGCGACCATCTATTCGCCCGTCACGGGGGTCGTGCTTTCGCGCCAGATCGATCCGGGCCAGACCGTCGCCGCCTCCTTCCAGGCGCCGGTGCTGTTCACCATCGCCGAGGATCTGGCGCAGATGCAGCTCGAGGTGAAGGTCGACGAGGCCGATGTCGGCCAAGTGAAGGCGGGCCAGCGCGCCACCTTCACAGTCGACGCCTTCCCGGGCCGGCGGTTCCCGGCCGAGATCGTTCGCGTCGACCTCGGGGCGAATACGGACGCAACCGCGTCCACGAACAGTTCGGCCGGAAATGTCGTCGCCTACACCGCCGTGCTGTCGGTGCAGAATCCGGACCTCGATCTGAGGCCCGGCATGACCGCGACGGCGGACATCGTCACGTCAGAGGAGCGGGCGCAGATGCTCGTCCCCAATGCGGCGCTCCGCTTCTCGCCGGAGCGGGAAGCCGCGCGAGCCTCGCGGGGCGAGAAAGGCGGGGTGACCAGCGTGCTGGTGCCGCGCCGCGGCCGCGGCGGCCGGGGCGGCAATGACGCGCAGGTCACGATCGGGCGGGGCAGCCGCCAGACCGTCTACATTCTCGGCGAGGACGGCCAGCCGCAGCCGATCGAAGTCACCACCGGCGCGTCGGACGGCCGCCGCACCGCGGTCCGCGGCGAGGGTCTGAAGCCCGGGATGAAAGTGATCACCGGAAGGCTGGCGGCGCCGCGGGAATGAACGAGACCCTGATCTCCCTTCGCGGGGTCACCAAGACCTACGGCAGCGGCCCGACCGCCTTCCAGGCGCTGAAGGGCATCGATCTCGACATCGGGCGGGGCGATTTCGTCGCGATCATGGGCGCGTCCGGTTCCGGCAAGTCGACGACGATGAACATCCTCGGCTGCCTCGACGTGCCGACGACGGGCGAGTTTCTGTTCAAGGGCCATCATGTCGAGCGGCTCGACCGCGACCAGCGGGCGCTGCTCCGCCGCCGCTATCTCGGCTTCGTCTTTCAGGGTTTCAATCTCCTCGCGCGCACCACCGCGCTCGAAAATGTCGAGTTGCCTCTGCTCTATCGGGGCGAGGACAAGGCCAGGCGGCACGAGGCCGGAATGGCCGCGCTCGACAAGGTCGGCCTCGCAGATTGGTGGGATCATACGCCGGCCGAGCTTTCGGGCGGCCAGCAGCAGCGGGTCGCCATCGCCCGCGCCATCGTCACCAGCCCCGACGTGCTCCTCGCCGACGAGCCGACCGGCAATCTCGACAGCGAACGCTCGGTGGAAATCATGGAACTGCTCGCCGACCTCAACCGGAGCGGCATCACCGTCCTCATGGTCACTCACGAACCCGACATGGCCGCCTATGCCCGCACCATCGTCCACTTCAAGGATGGTCTGGTCGAGCGGGTAGACGAAAGGATCGCGGCGTGAGGGGGGTGGCAATCCAATCCCCCTCCCGCTTGCGGGAGGGGCTAGGGGAGGGGCTGTGGGCCGGTTCCCTCTCGATCCGCACACGACATTCCCTCCCCCGGCCCCTCGCGCGAGCGGGAGGCGAGGGCTAGATGTTCGGCACCACCATCATCCTCGCCATTCGCGAGATACGGCGTCATCTGTTGCGCTCGTTCCTCACTATCCTCGGCATCGTCATCGGCGTCGCCGCCGTCGTGACGATGGTCACGCTCGGCAACGGCGCGACCCAGGCTGTGTCGGACCAGATTTCGAGCCTCGGCTCCAACATTCTCACCATCCGGCCGGGGCAGGGGTTCGGGCGAGGTGGAGGCGGTCCGCGTCCGCCCAATTTCGATGAAGCGGATGTCGAGGCGATCCGCGGCCAGGTGGTCGGCGTCAGCGCCGTCGCGCCGCGCGCCCAGGCCTCGACCACCGCGGTACGCAACGCCGCCAACTGGTCGACGACGGTGAACGGCACGACCGGCGACTATCTGACCGCGCAGCAATGGCCGCTCGACTCCGGCCGCACCTTCACCGACGCCGAGGAACAGAGCGGCCGCGCCGTCTGCATCATCGGCGCGACGGTGCGCGACAATCTCTTCGGCCGCCAAAACCCGCTCGGCGAGCGCTTCCGCCTCGGCGACGTCGCCTGCGAGGTGATCGGCACGCTGTCCCGGCGCGGCCAGTCCGGCTTCGGCGGCGACCAGGACGACACGGTGCTGATGCCGATCAAGGCGGTGCAACGCCGCTTCACTGGCAACCGCGAGATCGAGAATATCACCGTCGCCGTGAATCCGGCCTACGAGACGGCGACCGTGCAGCGTTCGATCGAGGACCTGCTCCGCGAGCGGCGCGGCATCGGCCGCGGCGAACCGGACAATTTCCGAGTCACCGACACGCAGCAGATCGCAGAGACCCTGTCCGGCACGACGCGCATCCTCACCATGGTCATGGGGGCGGTGGCCGCCGTCAGCCTGCTGGTGGGCGGCATCGGCATCATGAACATCATGCTTGTCTCGGTGACGGAGCGGACGCGCGAGATCGGCATCCGCCTCGCCATCGGCGCCGTCGCGCGGGAGGTGCTGCTGCAGTTCCTGGTCGAGGCGGTCGTGTTGGCCTGCCTCGGGGGGCTCATCGGCCTCGCCTTGGCGCTGGTCGCGACGATGGTGGTGGCGCCGCTCATCCAGGTGCCGTTCCTGTTCGATCCGCAGATCAATATCGTCGCCTTCCTCTTCTCGGCGCTGATCGGCATCGTCTTCGGCTATTTCCCGGCGCGGCGCGCCGCCTCACTCAACCCGATCGACGCGTTGCGGCACGAATAACGCCACTCCCTTGCCAGCGCCGCCGGAGCCTTTTACGCCTGCGCTGGAGGGAGAGTTGGATGCGGATCGCGTGCCTGGGCGGGGGTCCCGCCGGGCTTTATTTCGCCATCTCGATGAAGCTGCGCGATCCGCGCCACGAGATTGACCTGTTCGAACGCAACCGGCCGGACGACACCTTCGGCTGGGGGGTGGTCTTCTCCGACCAGACGGTCGAGAATCTGATGGCGAACGATTCCGTCAGCGGCGAGATCATCCAGAGCGAATTCGCCCATTGGGACGATATCGACGTCCATATCCATGGCGAGACGATCCGCTCGTCGGGCCACGGCTTCATCGGCATCGGCCGCAAGCGGCTTTTGAGCATCCTCCAGGCGCGGGCGCGCGAGCTCGGCGTCACCCTCCATTTCGAGCATGAGGCGAGCCCCGATCTCGACGACTGGAAGGACTACGATCTCGTTATCGCCGCCGACGGCGCCAACAGCCGCATCCGCACCCGCCATGCCGAGCATTTCGGCGTCGACATCCAGACGCGGAAGAACAAGTTCTTCTGGTTCGGCACCAGGCAGGTGTTCGAGGCCTTCACCTTCGCCTTCGAGGAGACCGAGGCCGGCTGGGTCTGGGCCCACGCCTACCGCTTTGACGACGACCTTTCGACCTTCATCGTCGAGATGGACCCGAACACCTGGGCGAAACTCGGCCTCGATCGGATGGACCAGGGAGAAGCGATCGCCCTGTGCGAGAAGATCTTCGCCCGTTATCTCGGCGGCCACAGCCTCATGTCCAACGCGGCGCATCTGAAGGGGCCCGACGCCTGGCTCAACTTCCGCCGCATCATCTGCGACCAATGGTCGTACAAGAACCTCATCCTCCTGGGCGACGCTGCCCACACCGCCCATTTCTCGATCGGCTCGGGCACCAAGCTGGCGCTGGAGGACGCGATCAAGCTTGCCCAGGTGCTGAACCGCCCCGGCCTTTCCCGCGAAAAGGCGCTGGAGGAATATCAGGCGGAGCGGAACCTGGAGGTTCTGAAGCTCCAGAACAGCGCGCGGAACTCGACCGAATGGTTCGAGACCTTGGACCGCTACCTGCATTTCGAGCCGATCCAGTTCGCCTATTCGCTGCTCACCCGCTCGCAGCGCGTCAGCCACGAAAATCTGCGCCTGCGTGACAGACCCTGGCTCGAGGGCGTCGAGCGCTGGTTCCAGTCGCGGGCTGTCGGCACACCGGTCAACGATCCCGCCCCGCCCATGTTCGCGCCCTACAAGCTGCGTGAGCTGGAGCTGGCGAACCGCGTCGTCGTCTCGCCGATGGCGATGTATTCGGCGCGGGACGGCACGCCCACCGACTTCCACCTCGTCCATTACGGCACCCGCGCCCAGGGCGGCGCCGGGCTCCTTTACACCGAGATGACCTGCGTCTCGCCGGAGGGCCGCATCACCCCCGGCTGCGCCGGCCTGTATCGCCAAGAGCATCTCGCCGCGTGGAAGCGGATCGTCGATTTCGTCCATAGCCACGGCCGGGCTAAATTCTGCCTCCAGCTCGGCCATAGCGGTCCCAAGGGTTCGACCAAGGTCGGCTGGGAAGGCTATGACGTGCCGCTGGAGAGCGGCAACTGGCCGGTCATGGCCGCCTCAGACGTGCCCTGGAGCCCCGACAACCAGGTGCCGCGCCC
Organism: Sphingosinicella humi; assembly: GCF_003129465.1. NCBI lineage: Bacteria > Pseudomonadati > Pseudomonadota > Alphaproteobacteria > Sphingomonadales > Sphingomicrobiaceae > Allosphingosinicella > Allosphingosinicella humi. Next base: position 224,756 of record NZ_QFFF01000001.1, on the reverse strand, counting down.
GATGACGCGCGCCGACATGGACGCGGTGCGCGACCAGTTCGTAGCGGCGGTGAAGATGGGGCTGGAATGCGGCTTCGACATGGTCGAGCTCCACGCCGCCCACGGCTATCTCCTCTCCAGCTTCATCACCCCGCTCACCAACAAGCGCAGCGACGAATATGGCGGCAGCCTCGAAAACCGGCTCCGTTTCCCGCTCGAAGTGCTCCGAGCCATGCGCGCCGTTTGGCCTTCGGACAAACCCATGTCCGTCCGCATCTCGGCCAATGACTGGATGGGCGACCTCGGCGTCACCCCCGACGAAGCGGTCGAGATCGCCCGCGCCTTCTGGGAGGAGGGCGCCGACCTCATCGACGTCTCCGCCGGCCAGACCTGGGCGGAGTGCAAGCCGATCTACGGCCGCATGTTCCAGACCCCCTTCGCCGACCAGATCCGCAACGAAGCCCGCGTCTCGACCATGGCCGTCGGCAACATCTACGAGACCGACCACGTCAACTCGATCCTCGCCGCCGGCCGCGCCGACCTGGTGGCGCTCGCACGGCCGCACCTCATCGACCCGATGTGGACGCTGCGCGCCGCCGCGGCCCAGGATTATCGCAAGATCCACGTCCCGCCCCAATATCTCGGCGGCCAGGCTCAACTCGCGCGCAATCTCCAGCGTGAGCAAGAAGCGGCATTGAAGGCCTGATGCGTCTCCGGGGCCACCACGCGCTCGTCACCGGCGGGGGCACCGGCATCGGCGCCGCCATCGCCAGGGTCTTGGCCGAGGAGGGGGCAAAGCTGACCCTCGTCGGCCGCCGCCGCGGCCCGCTGGAGGAAGTCGCAAACGACATCCGTTCGTCCCGAGCGAAGTCGAGGGGCGCTGGCACCGACTCCGAGAAACGCCCCTCGACTACGCTCGGGACGAACGAGGCTGTGCTCGTTGCACCCGCCGATGTGACCGAGCGGGAGGAAGTCGATGCAGCCTTCACCGCCGCCCGTGCCGCCAACGGTCCGATCACCATTCTCGTCAACAACGCCGGCACCGCTGCCGCTTCGCCCTTTGCCAAGGTCACGCCCGAAGCCTGGTGCCAAGTGATGGCGGTCAATCTCGACGCGCTGCTCCATTGCTGCCAGGCGGCGCTGCCGGACCTGCTCGCCGCGCCCTCGGCCCGCATCGTCACCATCAGCTCGATCGCTGGCCTCAAGGGCGGCGCCTATATCGCGCCTTATGTCGCGGCCAAGCATGGCGCCGTCGGCCTCACCCGCGCGATGGCGGCCGAGTTCGCCAAGACCCATCTGACGGTGAACGCCGTCTGTCCCGGCTATGTCGAGACGGACATCGTCGCGGGCGCCATTGCCAATATCCGCGAGAAGACCGGCCGCAGCGAGGAAGAGGCTCGCGCCGCGCTCACCGCCACCAATCCGCAGGGCCGCCTCATCCAGCCCGAGGAAGTGGCGAGCACCGTGCTGTGGCTCTGCCTACCGGAAAGCCGCTCGGTGAACGGACAGGCGATCGCGATAACGGGTGGGGAGGCGTGATGGAGACTGCGCATATCGACACTTTCGTCCGCGACCGTTTGCCGCCGCCCGAGCAGCAGCCCGAATTCCTCTTCGACCTGCCGGAGCTTCGCTATCCGGAACGGCTCAACGCCGCTGTCGAGCTGATCGACAAGAACGACCCCGACGCGCTCGCCGTCCTCAACGATGCCGGGACCTGGACCTATGGCGAGATGCGGGCGCTCTCGGACCGCATCGCCCGCCTGCTGGTCGAGGAGGAGGGGCTCGTCCCCGGCAACCGCGTCTTCATGCGCGGGCCGAACAATGCGATGCTCTTCGCCTGTTGGCTCGGCATCCTCAAGGCGGGCGGCATCGTCGTCGCCACCATGCCGATCCTCCGCTCCGGCGAGATCGCGACCGTGCTGGAACGTGCCCAGGTCAGTCATGCGATCGTCGATGCAAGATGCCTCGCCGACTACACGCCCGCCGCCGAAAAGACCGGTCTCGTTCGCTCGCTCCTCACCTATGACGGCGACGCCGGCACCGGCGAGTTGGAGCGGCGGCTGGAGGTTGTCGCCCCCGGCTTCGCGCCGGTCGAGACATGCCGCGACGACGTGGCTCTCATCGCCTTCACCTCCGGCACCACCGGCAAGCCCAAAGGTTGCATCCACTATCACCGCGACATCCTGGCCTCAGCCGACGCTTTCGCCGCCAACATATTGAAGCCCAAGCCCGGCGATCGTTGGGCCGGGTCGCCGCCGATCGCCTTCACTTTCGGCCTGGGCCAGCTCCTCATCTTCCCCTTCCGCTCGGGCGGCACGGCGGTGACGATCGAGGCGCCGAGCCCCGCCGCACTCCTCGATGCGATCGATCGCCATAAGATCACCACCCTCGCCACCGCGCCCACCGCCTACAAGGCGATACTGGGGCAGCTCGCCGGTCGCGACATTTCCAGCCTCCACACCTGCGTCTCCGCCGGCGAACATCTGCCCGCCGCCACCTGGCACACCTGGAAGGAAGCGACCGGCCTCTCGATTGTCGACGGGATCGGCTCGACCGAGATGATGCACATCTTCATCTCCGCATCCGGTGACGATGTCCGCCCCGGCGCCACCGGCAAGGCCGTTCCGGGCTATCGCGCCTGCGTGCTGGGCGACGACGATCAGCCACTTCCGGCTCCCGGCACCGGGCGCCTCGCCATCAAAGGTCCCACCGGCTGCCGCTATTTCGACGATCCGCGCCAGGCGGACTATGTGATCAATGGCTGGAACGTCACGGGCGATACCTACCGCGCGGATGAAGAAGGCTATTTCTGGTATCTCGCCCGCTCCGACGACATGATCATCTCATCCGGATACAATATCGCCGCGCCGGAGGTGGAGAATGCGCTCCTCTCGCACCCGGCGGTGCAGGAATGCGCCGTCATCGGCGCCCCCTGCGAGGAGCGGGGGCAGAAGGTGAAGGCGTTCGTCGTCTGTGCGCCCGGCCATGCGGCGTGCGAAGCGCTCGCCGCCGAGCTCCAGGCCCATGTGAAGGCCACCATCGCCCCCTACAAATATCCTCGCGAGGTGGAGTTCGCCGAGGCGCTGCCCAAGACCGCCACCGGAAAGCTCCAGCGCTACGCGCTGCGTGAGGGGTAGGCGGACGGCCCTCCGTCACCGCGAGGAGTGTAGCGACGAAGCAATCCAGTCCTGCGCCGCCTGGATGGCTTCGCTCCGCTCGCAATGACGACCGGCCCGCGTTAACCATGAAAGTCGCTCCGGCGTCGGAACGGTTTACAAACTCTTAACGTTTTGAAGCCGGAGGCCAGCTTTTCCGCCGCTGGCCCGTTTCTTGCGGAAGCGAGGACCGATGCTGAAGAAGCTGGCCCGGCTGTTCACGATCAGGACTCGTCTCGAGGCGTGGGCCGTGATCTATGCCATCGCCGTCGGCGCGGTCAGCCGCGGCTACCATTATATGGACGTCTATCCCGGCCCCATCGGCCACGTCTTTTTCGCCGCCTGCACGGGCGTCGTCTTCGTCGCCGGCGCCAAGATCCTCGACTCGACCGCGCCCAAGCGCAAAAAGGATGAGGACCGCCGCCGCGGCGACAGGCGGGCGGCCGCCTGAAGCGGAACGGTGCCCTCGGGTGAAGTGTTGATCCTCAAAAGAGTTGAGGATCGATCGATGACGGGCAAGGACGACAAGCTTCACGGCAAGGGCGGCGCCGGCGAGTCCGGCGGCGGCGCCTATCCCAATCCGCACCAGGGCAAAAAGCCCAAGGGAGGCGGCTTTATGGGCCATGGCGGCCAGAGCGACATGGCCTATCACGGCAAAGGCCGGCTGGGCGACAAGAAGGTCGGCGGCAACGCCAATGCGCCGGCCGGAGAGGCGGGCGCCGACGAGGTCGAGCGGGATTAACGGCGACAAACGGAACGTCATCCCGGCGGACGCCGGGACCCAAGAACACGGGCATCTGTAGTTCTGAAGGGCTTCTTCGCCTGGCGTATCGAACATCTGTGTTCTTGGGTCCCGGCTTTCGCCGGGATGACGTTAGTGTGGTGATGCCAACCTTTGGTGTATTTCGCCAACTCGTAGCCTCGCTCTTCGCGCCTTGGTCCGCCGCCCTCTCCAAAAACCGCTGATTTCCGCCACTCGCGCGGTTTGGCACGCCTCTTGTAACCTTGGGTTCATCTCCGCCGATACGCGGTGGAGACAAGGCCAAGGTTCAGGAGACCGTCCATGTTCAACCGTGACAAAGTCCAGCGCACCGCCGCTGCCATTGTGGCGGCTCTCGTCTTCAGCAGCGTGATGGTAGGCGCCGCCGTCGGCCCCGCCCGCGCCCTCGAAAACGCCCCTGCGGTTTATGCCCAGGTCCAGGTCGCGGACCAGGCCCATGGCTGACGCGAACCCCGATCTGGTCATCGTCGGCCGGGAGGATCTCACCCCCATTCCGCCCCGGCCGACGCCCCGCGTCCACATCCGCTCCCAGGTCCAGCGCGGCCGGCGGTCGGCGATCTTCTCGCGGACCCGCGACATCGTCGCCGCCAACGTCACCGACCTGCTCGACAAGGCGGAGGACCCGGCGAAGATGATCCGGCTGATGATCGTCGAGATGGAGGAGACGCTGATCGACGTCCGCGCCTCCACCGCCCGGACGATCGCCGACCAGAAGGAAATGCGCCGCCAGCTGGCCCGCCTGGAGACGCTCCAGGCGAGCTGGGCCGAAAAGGCCGAGCTGGCGCTGAGCAAGGATCGCGAAGACCTCGCCAAGGCGGCGCTGATCGAGAAGCAGAAGGCCGCCGACATGGCGGATCATCTCCAAGGCGAGATCGCGCTGCTCGACAATGCGATGAAGGCTTCGGAGATCGACATCGCCCGGGTGGAGGCCAAGCTTCGCGAGGCCCGCGCCCGCCAGAGCGCCATCGTCGCCCGGCTGCAAAGCGCCCACCACCGCGCCCGCATGCGCGAGATGACGGCCGGCGCGCGCGTCGACGAGGCCTTCGCCCGCTTCGAGCTGCTCGAGCGCCGGGTCGACATGGCCGAGGGCCATGCCGATGCGCTGGCGCTCGGCGCGCCGGCGAAGACCCTCGAGGAGGAACTGGCCGAGCTGCGGACCGCCGAAATGGTCGAGACGGAGCTCGAGGCGATGAAGGCGGCCCGGAAGGACGCGGCATGACCATCGAGATCGAAGGCCTCGCCCAAATGATCACGGGGATGGAGATCGCCGCGTGGATCGGCGGGGTGGCCTTCATGCTGATCGCCGGGCTGGCGCTCTACCTCCTGGTGCGGCCGCCGAGGCGGCGGGAGGAGCCGACGCCGATCGCGGACGACGAGTTGGACCGCGAAGACCTTCGCGCGCTCGTCGACCGGATGGAGCGCAGGCTCGCTGTGCTGGAGCGGACGATTGATGATGAGCGCCCGGGCCGGGCGAACGGAGCCGAGCAGGCGAAACGGATCAATTGAGGAAGACCGCCCGCGCCGAGGCGTGGGCCTGGAATACAGGGCAGGAAGGAACGGGACATGCGCAAGAAATTCTATCTCGACCGGCGGAACGGCATGCTGATGGGCGTCTGCGCCGGCATCTCCAGATACACTGGCTGGGACGCGACATGGGTGCGGGTCGGGGCCGTGCTGCTGACCCTGGTCGGGCTCTTCCCCTGGACCTTGATCGCCTATGGGGTCGCCGCCTGGGCCGCCAAGCCCGCGCCCTACGACACTCTCGGCTATGAGTATCGGGCGCCGAGGACGTCCACCCACGAGATCCGCTCGAGCATGCGCGACATCGACCGCCGCATGGCCGAGGTCGAGCAATATGTCACCGACAACAACAGCCGCCTGGCGCGTGAGATCGAAGAGCTGCGCTGAGCGTCAACGAGACTAAAAGGAGGGAGGTGTAAGATGAGCGAACCGCTGACAATGATCGCCGTGGCGAGCGTCGGATTGCTCGGCCTGTCGATCGCCGTCCTGGCCGCCTTGAAGGGCTGGCAGGGCTGGTTGGACCTGAAGCGGATGGAACTGGCCGGGAGCCAGCGGTCCGAGGCACGGTCCCCCGCCTTTGAGCGGATCGAGATGGCCGACCTCAAGGAACGTATCCGCAAGCTGGAGTCGATCGCTTCTGGCGTCGACCTCTAAATCCTGCCCGGGCTGGTCTCGGGGAGGGGGGTCATGCGACGCATGGTGGAGGGGTAGCTGGCACCGAGGTCAAAGGGATCGCGGCGAACGCCAGGACCAGTGCCTTTCACCCCTCCACCAGCTTTCAGCTGGTCGCCCTCCCCCAGGCGAGCTTGGGGAGGAATTATTCCACCAGCTTCATCCGGGTCGTCACGCGCCTCTGTCCCGAAATCTTCCACACATCCCCGAAATCCTCGTGCACCAGCGGCCCCGGCCGCTGGCCGCCCAGCGCGGCCACGATGTCCGGCACGGTGTTGCTGTGCCCGACGATCAGCACCGGTGGCGGCTCCTTCATCACTTCGGTGATCAGCCCCGCCGTATCCCGAGGATCGTAGAGCCGCGGCGTGATGCCGAGTGTCGCTGCGAGGGGCGCCGCCGTCTGCTGTGCCCGCTTGGTCGTGCTGACGAAGATCGTCGCCGGCGGCTCCTGGTCCACGAAGAAATCCGCGAGCCGCTCGGCGTATCGCTGCCCCTCCTCGGTCAGGTCCGGATCGGCCGCGCCTTCGGGCGTGTGGAGGTGCCGCATGACGTAGAAGGTGGAAGGCGCCTGGTAGGGCGCCATATAGGCGCAGGCTCCGAGGACCAGGATCAAGGCGGCGGCGAGGAACGCACGGGCAAAGGTCATCGGCAAGGCTCCCACTTCTGTGCCCGGCGAAAACCGGGGTCCTGTAGCGGATTCAATCCTGGGCCCCGGCTTTCGCCGGGGAACTACGTTGCCCAAATCCCGCCTTGGGGCAACCGCTCGTCAAGGGGTGCATCGGCCGAAAGAATCGACTAGGAGCGAGCCCATCAGGCTCGTGGGCCCGGTTCCGGTCCCGCGCACAAGATGATTTTTCCAGCGCGCTGCAGGGGTTTTGGCGGCGCGCGGTGACGAGGACTGGGTTGAGAATGAACAGAGACAAGGAGCGTCGCAACCGGCCGGCGCTCGCCTTACACGTTCCCGAGCCGGATGCGCGGCCGGGTGACGAGATCGATTTCAGCCATATTCCGATTCCCGCCGCTGGCGCCGCGCCGCGCCCCGACGTCTCCGCCCGCCCCGACGCCATCCGCGATCTCGCCTATGGCCTCGTCCGCGTGCTCGACGAAGAGGGAAGGGCGGTCGGCCCCTGGGATCCGCGCCTCGACGCCGATACGCTGCGCCGCATGCTGCGCGACATGATGATGGTGCGCGTCTACGACGACCGCATGTACCGCGCCCAGCGGCAGGGCAAGACCAGCTTCTACATGAAGTCCACCGGCGAGGAGGCGATCGCGGTCGCCGGCACCCATGCCCTCGATCGGGAGGACATGACCTTCCCGACCTATCGCCAGCAGGGCATCCTCGTCGCCCGCGACTATCCGCTGATCGACATGATGTGCCAGGTCTATTCGAACCGGGGCGATCCGCTGAAGGGCCGGCAGCTGCCGATCATGTATTCCACCAAGGAATATGGCTTCTTCTCAATCTCCGGCAATCTCGGCACCCAGTATCCGCAGGCGGTCGGCTGGGCGATGGGATCGGCGATCAAGGGCGATAGCCGCATCGCGGTGGGCTATATCGGCGACGGCGCTACCGCCGAGGGCGATTTCCACAACGCCGTCACCTTCGCCGGCGTCTACCGCGCACCCGTGATCCTCAACATCGTCAACAACCAGTGGGCAATCTCGACCTTCTCCGGCATCGCCGGCGCGGAGCTCACCACCTTCGCCGCCCGCGCCGTCGGCTATGGCATTCCGGGCCTGCGCGTCGACGGCAACGACGCGCTCGCCGTCTATGCCGCGACCCGCTGGGCCGCCGACCGCGCCCGCTCCAACCTGGGGCCGACCCTGATCGAATTCTTCACCTACCGGGTCGAGGGCCACTCCACCTCGGACGATCCCTCCGCCTATCGCCCGCAGGGCGCCGGCAAGGCTTGGCCGCTGGGCGACCCCATCGAACGCCTCAAGCAGCACCTCATCGGTCTTGGCGAATGGGACGAGGAGCGTCACGCCGCCCAGCATGAGGAACTGAACGCGGAGGTCCGCGCCGCCCAGAAGGAGGCGGAGAAGCTCGGCACGCTCCAGTCCGATCCCTGGTCCGATATCGGCTCCATGTTCGAGGATGTGTACGAGGACGTGCCCTGGCACCTCGCCGAGCAGCGCGACCAGGCGCTCGCCGAGAAGGAGGCGAAGCGCTGATGAAACCCATGAACATGATCGAGGCGATCAACAGCGCCCACGACGTGATGATGGAGCGCGACCCCAACACCGTCGTACTGGGCGAGGATGTCGGCTATTTCGGCGGCGTCTTCCGCGCCACCGCGAACCTCCAGAAGAAATATGGCAAGTCGCGCGTCTTCGACACGCCGATCGCCGAGGGCGGCATCGTCGGCACCGCCATCGGCATGGCGACCTATGGCCTCCGTCCCGTCGCCGAGATCCAGTTCGCCGATTACATCTATCCCGGCTTCGACCAGATCGTGTCGGAAGCCGCTCGCATCCGCTACCGTACCGCCGGCGAATGGACGGTGCCGCTCACCATCCGCACGCCCTATGGCGGCGGCATCTTCGGCGGCCAGACCCACAGCCAGTCGCCCGAGGCGCTCTTCGCCCATGTCGCGGGTCTGAAGGTCGTCGTCCCCTCCAACCCGTATGACGCCAAGGGTCTCCTCATTGCATCGATCGAGGACAATGACCCGGTCGTCTTCTTCGAGCCCAAGCGCATCTACAATGGACCGTTCGATGGCTTCTACGAGCGCCCGGTGACGCCCTGGGCCAAGCATCCGAAGGCCGAGGTGCCGGAGGATTATTACACCGTCCCGCTGGGCAAGGCTGAAGTCGTCCGCGAAGGCGAGGCGGTGACGATCCTCGCCTATGGCACGATGGTCCATGTCGCCCTCGCCACGGCGGAGGCCGAAGGGATTGACGCCGAGGTGATCGACCTTCGCACCATCGTGCCCGTCGACATCGACACAATCGAAGCGTCGGTGAAGAAGACCGGTCGCTGCGTCGTTGTCCACGAGGCGACCCGCACCGCCGGCTTCGGCGCCGAGCTTTCCGCGCTGGTGCAGGAACGCTGCTTCTACCATCTCGAAGCCCCCGTGCAGCGGGTCACCGGCTTCGACACCCCCTATCCGCATTCGCTCGAATGGGCCTATTTCCCGGGGCCGGTCCGCCTCGGCCAGGCCCTCAAGAAGACATTGGAGGACTGAAGCGCGATGCGTCTACGTCCAGAACGTCATTGCGAGCGGAGCGAAGCAATCCAGTCCGGAGCCGAGCTGGATTGCTTCGTCGCTCCGCTCCTCGCAATGACGAACACAAACATTTTCGGGGTCTAAGACTATGGCGCGCTACGAATTCAAGCTGCCCGATATCGGCGAAGGCATCGCCGAGGCCGAGGTCGTCGCCTGGCACGTGAAGGTCGGTGACGCGGTCGAGGAAGACCAGCCGCTCGCCGACATGATGACCGACAAGGCCACCGTGGAGATGGAGAGCCCTGTCGCCGGCAAGGTCATCGAAGTGGCCGGCGAAGTCGGCGACCAGATCGCCATCGGCTCCGTGCTGGTGGTGTTCGAGACCAGCGCCGAGGCTGCCGAAGCCGCGGCCGAGGCGGAGGAGACGGGCGAAGAAGCCGCGTTGGCGGATGGGCTGGTTGAAGTCACTGCGGGGATTGAAGAAGCGGTCCCCAGCGCCGACGTGGAAGAACCGCGCCAAGCCCAAAAGCCGTTCGTCCCGAGCGTAGTCGAGGGGCGCAGCTCGGACTCGGTGCAGCGCGCCTCGACTACGCTCGGCACGAACGAGGTTGGCGGGAACAAGAAGCACGTGCTCGCCTCCCCCGCCGTGCGCCAGCGGGCGCGTGATCTCGGCATAGACCTCGCCCAGGTGCAAGCCACGTCGGACCGCATCCGCCACACCGATCTAGACGCCTATCTCCTCTACAATGGCGGCGCCGTCGCCCGCCCCGGCGCCGCCACCCGCCGCCAGGACGAGCAGGTGAAAGTCGTCGGCCTCCGCCGCAAGATCGCCGAGAATATGCAGGCGGCCAAGCGCCACATCCCGCACTTCACCTATGTCGACGAGGTCGACGTGACGGCGCTGGAGCAGACCCGCGCCATGATGAACGCGGATCGCGGCGGGAGCCCCAAGCTCACCCTGCTCCCCTTGCTCATCACCGGCATGTGCCGCGTGCTGGCCGATTACCCGCAGATCAACGCTCGCTACGACGACGAGGCGAATATCATCACCCGCTCGGGCGCGGTCCACATGGGCATGGCGACCCAGACCGATAACGGTCTCGCCGTTCCGGTGATCCGCGACGCGCAGGACAAGAGCGTCTGGCAGCTCGCCGCCGAGATCCTCCGCCTCGCCGACGCCACCCGCGCCGGCAAGGCGACCCGGGAGGAGCTTTCGGGTTCCACCATCACCATCTCCAGCCTCGGGCCGATGGGCGGCATCGTCTCCACCCCGGTCATCAACCGCCCGGAGGTCGCGATCATCGCCGTCAACAAGGTCAAGGAAATGCCGGTGGTCGTCGATGGCGACCTCGAGATCCGCAAGATGATGAACCTCTCGCTCTCCTGCGACCACCGCGTCGTCGACGGCTGGGATGCGGCGAGCTTCATCCAGGATCTGAAGAAGCTGCTGGAAAATCCGCTGAGGCTGCTGTCGCTCTGAGATTCTGCTGAAGCGGCGGAACAGGCTGGGCCGGATTGACGTCCGGTCTAGCTCGCCGGATCGTACATGAATTCGCGCACTTCTTGCGAGCAACGGCAGGCGACCGCGATCTTCCTTGCCCATTCCAGGGCCTCCTCGCGCGTCGGCAACTCCAGCACTGTGAACCCGCCCTTCAGGCGGCTGCCGGGATAAATTTCCGTGGACACCGATCCGTCGCCGGAGACCAGCACGGGGTCCACCTGCTCATCGATCCCTCCGCCGAAAATGTAGACGCCGGCTGCCTTGGCTTCCTCGATCACCGCATGAGCCTCGGCTGAGACAATCGGGAGTTCGTCCTCGGTGAGCACCATGGCTTCGCTCGGGAAGGAGATGAGATATTTGGTCATGCTTTGATGATGCATCTCAGCTCCGAGCGCAGCAAGTGCAGCTCTGGGGGGTCGGCTTTGCCCCAACGTCCGCCTTGGGTCTAAACTATGATTTCAGCTTTCGATCCAACGGGGCTAAGGCCGCGGCCATGCTGAAAAAGACTTCCGCTCCCGATCTCGACTCCCTCCGTTTGCTGGACGATCGCCTGCGCTGGCTGTCGTCCTGGACGATCCATCATGCCAACCACATCCGCGAAAGCACCGACGGCCTGAAGGTCGGCGGGCACCAGGCGTCCTGCGCGTCGATGACGGCGATCATGGCGGCGCTCTACTTCCATGCGCTGGGGCCGAACGACAAGGTCGCGGTGAAGCCGCATGCCGGGCCGGTGCTGCACGCCATCCACTATCTGATGGGCAGCCAGAGCCGCGAGCAGCTGGAGGCTTTCCGCGGGTTCGGGGGCATGCAGAGCTATCCGAGCCGAACCAAGGATCGGATCCCCGTCGATTTCTCGACCGGTTCGGTCGGCCTCGGCGTCGCCGTCACCGCCTTTGCCAGCCTGGTCCAGGATTATCTGCTCGCCCATCGTCTGATGAAGCCCGAGGAGGCGGGTCGGATGGTGGCGCTGATGGGCGACGCGGAACTGGACGAGGGCAATATCTACGAGTGCCTGATCGAGGCGTACAAGCACGACATCCGCAACTGCTGGTGGATCGTCGACTATAACCGGCAGTCCCTCGACGCGACCACGGCCGAGCGCATGTTCCGCCGCTTCGACGAGATATTCGCGAGCTTCGGCTGGCGGGTCGTGACCTTGAAATATGGCAAGCTGCTCGAGGCGGCGTTCAAGGAGAAAGGCGGCGCGGCGCTGGAGCGCTGGATCGACGGGTGCGGCAATGCCGATTATGCGGCGCTCACCTATCTCGGCGGTGCGGCCTGGCGCGAGCGGCTGTTGAAGGATGTACCCGAGACGAAGCCGATCCTCGACAAGCATGATGATGAGTCGCTGCACCGGCTGATGACCAATCTTGGCGGCCACGACATGGAGGCTCTGGTCGCGGCGTTCGACGAGGCTCAGGACGATGTACCGACCCTGTTCATCGCCTACACGATCAAGGGCCAAGGCCTGCCCTTCGCCGGCCACAAGGACAATCATGCCGGCCTCATGAACCCCGGCCAGATCGCCGCGCTGCGCGAGAAGATGGGCATCGCCGAAGGGGAGGAGTGGGAGCCCTATGCCGGGCTCGGCGGCAACAGCGCGGAAGCCGCCAAGTCGCTGGTCGAGGGAAGCCGTATCGCCAGGGCTAAGCGCGAGCGGCCATGGAATGTGGCGGAGGTACCGGCCATCGTCCCGCCCGCCGGAGAGGAGCAGTCCACCCAGGCCGCCTTCGGCCGCATCCTGCTCGACCTTGCCAAGGCGGGCGGGCCGCTCGCCGACCGGATCGTCACGACCTCGCCGGACGTCACCGTCTCGACCAACCTCGGCGGCTTCGTGAACCAGCGCGGGCTGTTCCGCCGCCGGGAGCTGGCCGACGTCTTCGCCGCCGCCAAGATCCCGTCCGCCCAGAAATGGGGCGGATCGCAGGCCGGCCAGCATATCGAGCTCGGCATTGCCGAGAACAATCTGTTCCTGATGCTGGCCGCGCTCGGCCTCGCCGGCGACCTGTTCGGCGAGCGGCTGTTCCCGATCGGCACCGTCTACGATCCCTTCATCGCCCGCGGCCTCGATGCGCTGAACTATGCCTGCTATCAGGACGCGCGCTTCATGTTGGCCGGCACCCCCTCGGGCGTGACCCTGGGGCCGGAAGGCGGCGCTCACCAGTCGATCAACCCGCCGCTCATCGCCATGGGCCAGCCGGGCCTCCGCCACTACGAGCCGGCCTATGCCGACGAGCTGGCGCTGATGATGGAGGAAGGCTTCCGCCTCGTGCAGCGGGAGGAGGGCGAGAGTGTCTACCTTCGCCTCACGACCCGCACCATCCGCCAGATCGACCGCTCCGATGATAGTTGGAAGGAAGACGCGATCCGGGGCGGCTATTGGCTCCGAGAGCCCGCGCCGGGCGCCGAGGCGGCGCTCGTCTATATGGGCGCCATCGCCCCCGAAGCGCTCGCCGCCTGGGAGGCGCTGAAGGACGACATGCCCGGTCTCGGCCTCCTCGCCGTCACCTCGCCCGACCTCCTTCATCGCGGCTGGAGCGCGAAGCGGAGCGGCCGCTGGGCGGGGAAGGCGGCGGAGCCGAGCCACGTCGAAACGCTCCTCGCCCCGCTCTCCCGCGACGCCGGCCTCGTCACCCTTCTCGACGGCGCGCCGGCGGCTCTGTCCTGGCTCGGCGGCGTTGCCGGCCACAAGGTCAGCCCGCTCGGCCTCGACCGCTTCGGCCAGACCGGCAACCTCGCCGATCTATACCGCTATTACCGCCTCGACGTCGACGCGATCGTCGAAGCGGCGGCCGAGCTGTTCCTGGACTAAACGCTTGGCCGTCGTTGCGAGGAGCGGAGCGACGAAGCAATCCATCCCAGTGCCATGCTGGATTGTCGCTTCGCTCGCAATGACGGCGGCTAATCCCCCTCCGTCGGCAGCGACGTAGGCGTGCCGAGCGCTTCGCGGACGTAGAGGCGCTTTACCGTCACGAACAACACTACAGTCAGCGGCGCGGCGAGGAGGATGCCGGCCATGCCGAACAGCAGGCCGCCCGAGACGAGCGCGAAGACGAGCAGGGCCGGCGGCAGGCTGACCGCGCGCTGCTGGACCATCGGCTCGATCAGATTGCCCTCGAGCTGCTGAACCACAAGGTAGAGGCCGGCCGTCCACAGCGCCGCCTCGGGGCTGAGGGCGAAGGCGAGCAGGATCGCCGGCACGGAGGCGATGATCGGGCCGAGGAACGGCACGAACTCCAGGATGGCCGAGACGAGACCCAGGGTCAGCGCCGCCGGCACGCCGATCAGCCACAGGCCGATCCAGGTGAGAAGGCCGACCAGCGTCATCGACACCAACCGCCCGAGCAGCCACAGCCGCAGGGCCCGGCCGCTGTCGTCGAACGCCTGCGCCGCCAGCGATCGCCCGCGTTCCGGCACCAGCTTGATGAGGCCGCTGCGATAGAGCCGCGGCTGGGCGGCGAGATAGATGCCGCCGACCAGCACCAGCAGCAGGTCGGCGAGCCCGCCGCCGATCGACGCCACGATGCCGCCGACCCGGGTCAGAACGCCATCCCCCGAGCCCAGGCTCTGCACCCATTCGCGGAGCGGTTCGGCGAGGCCGAAGGGCTCCAGCCGGTCCTGCAGGTCTTGCCAGGCTTCGGGGATGGATTCGCGGAGCGCACTCGCCTGCCCGATCACTTCCGCACCGAACAGCCAGAAGGCGGTGCCGAACAGGGCGAGGAGGGCGGCGAGCGCCAGCAGCAGGGCGAGCACATTTGGAAGACCGAGGCGCTTGCGCAGCGGGTCCGCCATGGCGCTGAGCACCACCGCAACCAGCACCGCCCCGAATACGAGAATCAGGAGCCCGCGCAGCCGCCACAGCAGCAAAGCGACAGCTGCAACCGCGACCGTAATCAGCAGCCGCTCGATAAAGCGGCGATGGCCCATGTCCGCCGCCGCCGGCACGGGAACAATCGGCTGGCTGCGGCGCTCTTTCTCGGACATCATTGTGCCCCTGTAATGGAGACCAGAATATGATCGGCAAGATTATCGGCGCCGCTGTCGGCAAGAGGATGGGCGCCCGCTACGGCGACGGAGCCAAGGGGGCTCTGATCGGCGCGCTGGTTCCGGTCGTCGCCCGCCGCGCCTTCACTCCGCTCGGCTTCGCGCTGATGGGAGGCTATGCGGCCAAGAAATATTATGACGGCCGCCAGGCCCGGAAGGCCCGCGTCCGCCACTGAGTTCATGCGGACGGAGGCGCGGGCGTCCTTCATTCGAGGATCCACAGCGCCGCGATGAGTGCCAGGGTCGCCACGATCATGCCGCTGGTGACGAGCTTGATGTTGCGGCCCTGCACCGTCTTCACCTCATGCGTCTTCAGGCGCTCGAGCACGGCGCAGGCGCGTTCCTGGCTCGACATGAAGATGTAGATGCCGGCGATCAAAAAGACGGTGGCCAGCGCCTTGGGGATCCAGACCGGCTCGATCTGGCGGTAGAGGGCCGAGAAGCCGAGACCGATGCCGATGGCGGCGAGGCCGGTTCGGACCCAGCTGGCGAAGGTACGTTCGTTGGCGAGCGCCGTCCGGTCTTCCGCCAGATCGGTCCGGCTGTGGGCCAGACGCTCCCTCTCGTCGACTTCCATCGCCTCCTCCTCTCGGGTCATGAACGCGGCAGGTCCGATACGGTGCCGAAAGGTTGGACCTAGAGTGCGAACGGCGGCTCGCCGTCCTCCTCGGGAGGAACGGGCGGCGGAGGAGCGAC
Source organism: Sphingosinicella humi (assembly GCF_003129465.1). Classification (NCBI taxonomy): domain Bacteria; kingdom Pseudomonadati; phylum Pseudomonadota; class Alphaproteobacteria; order Sphingomonadales; family Sphingomicrobiaceae; genus Allosphingosinicella; species Allosphingosinicella humi. The sequence continues at coordinate 209,234 of NZ_QFFF01000001.1, read as the reverse complement.
GATCGGTATGTCGACCGGTTCGGTTGGCGCATCGTCATCTTGCCCGGCGGGCGGCTCTGCGGTGATGGTCACGGTATCGGGCGTGATCTCCACGCCCATTTCGAGCCCGCCCACATCCGCCGGCGGGATGATGAGCCTGGGTCCGTCCGTCGGCGGCGCTTCCGGCTCCTCGCGCTGGGGCTGTCGGGTCGGCCGCCGCGCCGGCGGAAGGTCGATCGCGTTCGACATGAAGTCGCGCCAGATGCGGGCGGGAAGGCCGCCGCCGTGGATGTTCCCGGCAAGCGGGCTGTTGTCGTCATTGCCGACCCAGACGCCGGTCACCAGATCGCCGGCGAAGCCGATGAAGATGGCGTCGCGATTGTCCTGGGTGGTGCCCGTCTTGCCGAACGTCTCGACCCTGAGAGCCGCGGCGCGGCCGGTGCCGTCATTGGCCGCCGACCAGAGAAGGTCGAGCAGCATCGGCCAGGTGGAACGCTCGTTGAAGCGCCGGAAGCGCGATCTCATCGACTCGAACCAGCCCGCTTCGGCCGCGGGCAGCCCATGCGGCCGCACCGGATAATTGCCGTTGGCGACGGCGGCATAGGCGGCGACCATTTCGATCAGCTTGGTGCCGGACGTGCCGAGCGCAAGACTGGGCGTCGGCTTCAGTTCGGTGGAGATGCCGAGGTCCCGCGCCGCCTCGATGACATTCTGGCGGCCGATCCGTTCCTGGAGGCGGACGGCGGCGACGTTGCTCGACCGGGCGAAGGCCTCGCGGAGGGTGATCAGCCCATCGTACCTGTCGTCGCTATTCTCCGGCGTCCATTCGTCGATGGTGACGGGCTCGTCGAGGATCATGGATTCGGGCGTCATGCCGGCCCGTAGCGCCGCCAGATAGACGAACAGCTTGAAGGCCGAGCCCGGCTGGCGAACCGCCTGGGTGGCCCGATTGAAGGGGCTCTTGCGGTAACTCTTGCCGCCGATCATCGCCACCACCCGCCCGTCCGGCCGCATCGCCACCAGCGCGACCTGCGCGCCGTTGAGATTGGCGCGGCGAACCGCGTTCACCGCCTGGCGCTGGAGATCGTCTTCCAAAGTGGTCTCGATCGTCTGCTCGCCATAGCCCCATTCGACGGCGGCACGAGCTTCCGGAAAAACCCAGTCGGCAAAATAGCTGCCCTTGGGGAGGTCCTTGGCGGGTCCGAGATCGAGCTTCACCGGCGGCACGTCTGCCGCTTCCTCCGCGGTCAGCATGCCCGCCTCGACCATGGCGTTCAGCACGACCTGCGTCCGCTCGCGTGCGCCTTCCAAATTGCTGGTGGGATTGAGGCGGGACGGCGCCTTCATCAGCCCCGCCAGCATCGCCGCCTGACCGACGGTGAGGTCCTCGGGCGGTCGATCGAAATAATGATGGGAGGCGGCGCGCAGGCCGTAGACATTGTCGCCGAAATAGACGCTCGAAAGATAGCGGGAGAGGATTTCCTCCTTGCTGAGCCACGCCTCCAGCCACACCGCGATCAGCGCCTCGCGGAGCTTGCGCGTCGCAGTCTGGTCGGAGCTCAGGAAAGCGAGCTTGGCGAGCTGCTGGGTGATGGTGCTGCCACCTTCGACCACTCCGCCCGCGAGGGCGTTCCGGGCGGCGGCGCGGAGGATGCCCCAGGGGTCGATGCCGCTATGATTGTGGAAGCGCCGGTCCTCGATGGCGAGGAAGGCGTTGGGCACATGCGCCGGCAGGTCCGCGACGGAGACCGGATCGTCCGTGATGGCGCCGCGGCGGGCGATCGGCGTGCCGTCGGCCGAAAGCAAGGTGAGGCTCGGCGCCGCGATCGGCTGAAGCGATTTCGACAGCGGCGCCGTGACGGCGAGATAGGCGAAGAGCAGCAGAAAGGCGGCCAATAGGGCCGCCGCGATCTTCCAGTGTCGCCGCGGCCGTGGAGCCTCGCCTTCGGGCGGAACGGGCACGGCGAGTTGGGGCCCCGCGGGTTCGGCCGGCGCAACGTTCGGTCTCTGATCGAACAGCATCAGCGTACCGTCCCGGCGAGGCGACTTGGACTAAGACGCATCGCTGATCCTTGCACTACGCCGTCCGAACGGAAGTTGAATGCTTTGGTTGCGTAAAGAGCCGGTCGGGCAGGATTTTATCGGGCGTGACGCCAAGCTCGGCCAAGCCCTGCGGCCACGGGCCGCCGGTCACCAGCGTCTCGACGATCTCCGCCATAGCCGGGGCAGTCTGCAGACCGTAGCCGCCCTGTCCCGCAAGCCAGAAGAAGCCCGGCGCGTCGGGCGCGAAGCCTGCGGTCGGCACCCGGTCCGCCACGAAGGAACGAAGCCCGGCCCAGCGGTGGGCGATGCGGGTGACGCTGAGCGTCGTATAATGCTCCAGCCGGTCCGCGGCGAGGGCGATGTCGTAATCCTCGGGCTGCGCGTCGCCCGGTTCGTCAGGCACTTCGTCGGCCGGCGAGACGAGGAGCTGGCCTGCTTCCGGCATCATGTAGAAATCGCTGACGATGCTGTGGAGGAACGGCCAGTCGCGTACGTCCATCCCGGCGGGCGGATCGACGACGATAATGGTGCGCCGCTTGGGCTGCAGGCCCAGCGGTTCGACGCCCGCGAGGCCGGCGACCCGGTCCGCCCAGGCGCCGGCGGCATTGACCAGGATGGGAGCGGACCATTGCTCGCCTGCCTCGGTGCGAACGATCCAGCTTTCGCCCTCGCGTCGGATCGCTGCAATGCGGCGCCCGGTCACCAGCTCCGCCCCGGCACCGCGGGCGGCGCGGCCGAACGACTGAAGCAAGGCGTCGGCGTCGAGCTTGAGCCCGGAGCGATCCACAACCCCTCGGACAGCTGCCCCGGAACCGGTTTTCAGGATCGGACAAATGGCCTTCAGCCCGGCTTCATCGGTCCATTCGACCGTATCGGTGAAGCGCGCCATCTCGGCATAAAGCGCTTCCAACGCGGGCATCGTTTCCTCGCCGGCGACGTAGAGCGACGGCATCACCCGGCACAAAGGCGTCGGGCAGAAACCCTCCGGTGGATTTTCGAAGAAAGGCTGGCTGTAGGCGGTGAGGCCGCGCACGACGGCGTCGCCGATTCCGAAATGGCTAAACGAAACGCTGCGTCCCGACGAATGATAGCCGTGTGCATCTTCCGCCTCGAGCACCACCACCCGTCCGTGCCGCGCCAGCCGCGCCGCCGCCGACAGTCCGGCGACTCCGCCGCCGATCACCAGGATATCCGCTGTCCTCATGGCGATTTCCTATAGGGGCCGCAGGCCCGCGCCGCCAGATGCGCAAGATAGCGTCGCTGGAGTGACGGTGGGATTCAGGCGCTGCCGAATCCGCGCGCCAAATCTGCGATCAGGTCGTCTGCATCCTCGAGACCGATCGATAGCCGCAGCAGGTCGGGATAGATGCCGGCCTCCTTTTGCACCTTGGGCGGCATGCCGCCGTGGGTCATCGTCGAAGGCTTGCAGATGAGCGTCGCGAAGCCGCCGAGCGAGGAGGCGAGGGTGATCAAATCCAGGCCGGACAGGAAGGCGGCAGCCGCCTCATCTCCGCCCTTGACGCGAAAGCTGATCATGAAGCCGGGTCCCTGCTGCTGCCGCTCGGCAAGCTCATGGCCGGGATGGGTGGAAAGACCGGGATAGTGCACGGCGGCCACTCGGTCCTGGGCGGCGAGCCATTCGGCGATTCGCTGCGCGGTCGCTTCCTGCCGCTCGACCCTGAGGGGAAGGGTGCGAAGGCCGCGCAGCGTCTGCCAGCTGTCATGGGCGGAAGCCGACAGACCGGCTGCATTCGCCCACCACTGGATCTTCTCCACCAGGCCGGCATCGGCGGCGAGCAGGGCGCCGCCGAACAGGTCGCCATGGCCGTTCAGAGCCTTGGTCGTCGAGTGCATGACGAGATCGCAGCCCAGCGCCAGCGGCCTTTGCCGGCAAGGGGTGGGGAGGGTGTTGTCCGCAATGACCAGCGCGCCCGCCCGTTTCGCGCGCGCGGCGCGGTCGGCAATGTCGGTGATGCGAAGGAGAGGGTTGCTGGGGGTTTCGATCCAGAGGAGGGCGGGGTCCTCGGCCATCGCCCGGTCGAAGGCCTCGTCGTCGAGCATGTCGATGAAGGTGGACCTCAACCGTCCCTGTTCCTCGAAGCCCTTGATGAGGCGGTAGGTGCCGCCATAGCAATCGTGCGGCGCCACAACGAGCGAGCCCGTAGGCAGGAGCAACAGCGCCAGCAGTGCCGCGGATTGGCCGGAATTGGTCGCGACGCCGCCCGCCGCACCCTCCAGTTCCGCCAAGGCCGCAGCCAGCATGTCGCGGTTGGGATTGACGGTCCGCGAATAGTCGTAATCGGGCCTGGTGTCGGAGTCCGGCCAGCGGAAGGTGTCGGACGCGAAGAGCGGCGGGATCAGCCCGCCATAGACGGGATCCGCGGCGACGCCGGCCGAAGCGACTATCGTGGAGACTTTCCGGGGCTTTGTCATGGGTTGGCGTCCAGGAAAGGCCGCACGAGTTCAGCTACTTGCGCTGCGTTCTTCAGGAACATGTCATGGCCATAGAGCGACGGCAGGATGCGAAGCGCCGTCGGGCCGGCGAGCGCAGTCGCGAGCGCCTCGAGCTGCGAGGGCGGCACGAGCTGGTCCGACTCCGCGCCGATCAGCAGGCAGGGCAGGCCAATCGCTTCCGGATCGATCCGGTGCCGGTCGATCGAGGCCGACAGGCTGAGGAAGCGCCCGGGCGACATCACCGTCTGAAAGGCCTCGCCCCGGGCACGGAGATAGCTTCCGGGCTCGGTCGGCCCGAGCGCCTCCTCTCCATCGAGCCCGCCGGTAAAGCGCTGGTCGAACTCCTCCCGGGTCCGGTAGCTCAGCATCGCCATGCCGCGGGCGATGGACAGCGCCTCGGCAGCGGCGCCGTGGGCCATCCCGAGCGCCACGACCCGCCGCTGAAGCTCCCGAAGGGCGGTGGCGGCGGGGTGCGCCGAGGCGGCGGCCGAAATTGAGATGATCCGCTTCACGCGCTCCGGAAAATGCTGGCCGAAGCTGAGGGCAACCATGCCACCATAGGAGGCGCCGACAATGGCGTTGGCCTGGGCGACTCCGGCAAGGTCGAGCGCCTGGCAAAGGACGGCCGCCTGGTCCCGGCAGGAAGGAGCGGCTTGTCCGCTTTCATCGGCAATGAAATCGAGGCCTATTATGCGGTGGCGGCGCGGGTCGACGGCGCCTTCTTCGCCGACCATGCCGGGCCACCAGCCTCCGGGGCCGCAGACCAGCCTGTTAGCCGATATGCCGCCGAGCACGACGACGGCTGGTCCATCCACCGGGCCAGTCACCGTCGCCCGCGTCGACCTGCCGAAGCGATGGAGTGACTCCGGGAGCGGAACCTCCAGGTCTTGGGCGATCGGTGCGCTGACCAGCGGTCTCACCATTTCGGCGTTCATGATGCGAGCCTCGTCCGGTCTTGCGCGATTCCAGCACGGCCACGGCTGATCTCGTCGAGGTCCGCGGCGATGGCTTCGGCGGTGGCGGGGCCGCCGGCGCCGCGCCCGACGCAGCGATAGACGGAGCCATCGGCAAGGGTGACGACGGCGCGGTTCCATTCCTCCGCGGGAGCGCCGAGCTCCGGCAGTTCGCTGAGGGGCCGCAACCCCACGCCGGCCTCGATCCTACCGTCCAGCCGCCGAAGATGCGCCACCTGAACCCACCTTTCGCCGCTCGCCTCGATGCGGGCGATCGCCTCCTCATCGAGGCTTTGGGTGGTGACGTCCAGTGCCTGCGGGCTGATGTCGAAGGCGTGGTGGGCGATGATGCGGAGCTTGGCGGCCGCGTCGGCGCCGCTCAGATCAGCGGCGCAATCCTCCTCGGCAAATCCTGCCGCACGCGCCAGGGCGATGGCCTCGTCGGCGCCGGCGCCGCGCGACAGGCGATCGAGGATGAAGTTGACGGTGCCGTTGACGACGCAGACGACCTCTTCGATCCGCCCCTGCGCCGCCGCGCGCGAGACCGTCTCCAGGATCGGCGCGCTTCCCCCCACCGCGGCCGAGTAGAGCAGCCGCGCGCCGCCCGAAGCCGCCGCGCCGGCGAGTAGGGGAAGGTGGCTGCTCACCACGCGCTTGCTGGCGCTCGCCACGTGGATGCCGCGCGACAGCAGCGTTCGACACAGCGAAGCGCCGGTGCTGTCGCAGGACAGGGCATCGACGAAGATGTCGAAGCCAGCGTCGAGAAAGGTGCCGACGTCGTTGGTGAGGGAACAGGGCGGCGGCACCGCCCGGGTGCGCTGCGGCTGGCGAACGAGGATGGAAGCGATCTCGAATCGGGGATCGTCCTTCAGCCGCGCGGCCAAGGCCTGGCCGACGACGCCATAGCCCGCGAGACCGATCCGCAGCCGAGGCTCCGGCTTCTGCGGAAGTGGCTCTGACGTGATCGGCCCGACGCAGGTCGGCCGCGTACTTCCGATTGCTTCGATCTCGATCGGCAGCGATCGTGCCGCCGCATATTCTACGGAGCCGGCCTGGATCAGCGGTCGCGCGACCTCGAGCGCGTCGGCCCAGCTCACCTCGGCAAAGCGCCGGGCATCGGGAGTCCGCGCCGGATCGCTTTCGAAAACGCCGTCTACATCCTTGTAGAGCCGGACCCGATCGGCGCCCAACTCCCCGGCAAGAAAGACGGCGGAGAAGTCGGAGCCGCCGCGCCCGAGCAGGCTGCGCTGCCCATCCTCGCCCATGCCGACGAAGCCGGGCACGATGACGAGCCCGCTGGCGGCCAGCTTGTGCTCGAGATGGAAAGGGTCGAGGCTCGTCGGCTGGCTGTCGCAGGCGTCGCCGCTCGTCTCCAGCCCCAACTCTTCGGGACGGCAGATCTCGGCGGGCAGGCCGATGCGGTCGCAGGCGAGGCGGAGCAGCGCCGCCGTCCGCTCCTCGCCGAGCGAGACGAGGTCCGGGATGCTGCGACAGGACACCGGGCCCGTCACCGCCTCCGCCTCCGCGAAGAGCCGGTCGGTCTCCCCGGCCAGGGCCGAGACGACCGCGACGATCCGACGACCCGCGCGGCGCAGCCGGTAAAGCTCGCCGGCAACCCTCGGCAGGTCCTCGATCGTGCGGAGGACGGAGCTGCCGAACTTGAGGACGTACAGAGGCTCCGCCGCGCCGCTGAGGGGCCGCGCCTGTGGCTGGGCATGGGGGAGAACCGAGGGCTTCATCCTTCTTCCTTCACAATCGAAGGACGACGCTGCTCGTTACCCGCTTCGTTGCCGGTCCGGCCGCATCGCCCCTCATGGGACCGCCACCTTGCCCGGGAAGGCAGGTTGGCGTGGACCGAACCCGGCCCACTCTTGATGCATGTGGCTCCGTCGCCGAGACGATCGAAGCTCGGCCCGATACCTATGCAAATCGCCGGAGGATGCAAGCCATTTCATGGACACTCACGGCTCGCACCATCTGCGGCTTTCACGGCCTGGTTTTTCCTGGAGTTGCCTTGGCCGATCTGTATCGTGACGGCTGGGTAGCGATTCCGCGGGGGCACCAATCGACCGATGAGACTCTTGTGCGTGCGGCTGTTGGCGGCCCTTTGCGTCTCCCTCCTATCGGTAGCCGCGGCGGCGGCTTCGAAGGCTCCTTTCGCACCGCCCGAGGCCGGCGCGCGGGTCGTCTATCGGGGCGCCAACCTCATCGACGGCAGCGGCGGCCCGATGCGCCGGGACATGGCGGTGGTGACGAACGGACCGCTGATCGAGGCCGTGCTTCGCGATGCCGACCTCACGCCGGAGATGATCGAAGGCGCGCAGGTCGTCGACGTTGAAGGCCGCTATCTGCTCCCCGGCCTCATCGACAGCCATCAGCATCTCGCGACGCCGCCTGATCGCGCCCGTGCCGAGGCCCTGATGCGGCGCGACCTCTATGGCGGCATCACCGCCGCGCGCATCATGGCCGACGATCTGCGCTCCGTCGCGGAGTTGGCGCGCGCCTCGCTGGTCGGCGAAGTCGCCGGGCCGGACCTTTATTTCGCGGCGCTCGTCGCCGGGCCCAGCTTCTTCGAGGATCCGAGAACGAAGGCGATCGCCGCGGGCGCCGTGCCGGGAGAGGCGCCGTGGATGCAGAAGATCGACGAGGGCACGAACATCCCGCTGGCCGTGGCCGTGGCGCGCGGCACCTTCGCCACCGGCCTCAAAATCTATGCCAACCTCCCGGCGCCCCTCATCCGCGCCCTCACCGAGGAGGCCCATCGGCAGGGGCTCAAGGTCTGGGCGCACGGCATGGTCTTCCCGACCCCGCCCGCCGAGGTGATCGCGGCGGGTCCGGACGTCGTCTCTCACACCTGTTATCTCGCCTATCAGGTCTCCGATAAACGGCCGCAAAGCTATCAGGATCGCTTCCCCGTCGACTATTCGAAGTTCGAAGTCGGCGACAATCCGGTGATGGCGGGCCTGTTCCGCGAGATGCGGGCGAAGGGCATCATCCTCGACGCGACCCTGCGCGTCTACGAGGAGATGGACCAGAGGGCGGCCGAGGATCCCGACGCGCCGCCCTATCATTGTACCGCGGCACTCGCCGCCAAGCTCACCAGCCAGGCCTATCGCGAAGGCGTGACGATCTCCGCCGGCACGGACGGTTTCACGCCGCGCAACGACGCCTACAGCGCCCTTCATGATGAGCTGGAGTTGCTCGTCGAGCGGGCAGGGATGCCGCCTGCGCAGGCGATCCGCTCCGCGACCCTTGTCGGCGCCATGACCATCGGCAAGCAAGACGAGATGGGGACGGTGGAGCCGGGCAAGCTCGCCAATCTCGTCCTGGTCGAGAAGAACCCGCTCGAAGACCTGGGCAATCTGAGAAGCGTCGTCTTCACCGTCAAACGCGGGCGACGGTTCGACCGCACCGGCTACCGCCCGATCAGCCCGGAGGAGATCCCCGACGATGAGTGAACGCGTAAGCGATGTCGATCGCCGGGCCTTCCTGGCCATGACGGGGGTGGCCGCCGTCGCGCTGCCGGCCGTGGCAGGGGCTCATCCGGGCCACCGCGCATCGGACATGATCATCGTGAACACGCTGGGCGGGCTCGGCAATCCCAACGAGCTGCCGGACGGGCCGGATACGGGCACGGGCGTTGACGGCACCGGGCGCGGCGGCATCGAGCAGAGGGTGATAGACGATGCCCGGGCCTCCGGACTTACCGCCGTCAACGTCACGCTCGGCTATGTCGCCGGCGATATGGAGCCGTTCGAATATAGCGTGCGCGAGATCGGCATCTGGGATGCGCGCCTGAGGCAGCGCCCGCACGACCTCCTCAAGGTGCTGAACGCCGCCGACATCCTCCGCGCCAAGGCTGAAAACAAGATCGGCATCATCTACGGTTTCCAGAACGCGGCGATGATGGGTGACGATGCCAGCCGCGCCGACATCTTCGCCGATTTGGGCGTGCGCGTCATCCAGCTCACCTACAATCCCGGCAATCAGCTCGGCGACGGCTCCATGGCGCCCGAGAATCTCGGGATCACTCCCTTCGGCCGCGAGGTGATCGAGCGGCTCAACGCCGATCGTGTCATCGTCGACCTGTCGCACAGCGGCGAGCGCACCTGCCTCGAGGCGGCGGCCCATTCGCGCCAACCCATCTCGATCAATCACACCGGCTGCCGCGCCCTTGTCGACCTGCCGCGCAACAAAACGGATGAGGAGCTTCGGCTGGTCGCGTCGAAGGGCGGCTTCGTGGGCATCTATTTCATGCCGTTCCTCGACCCTCAGAGCCGCGCCACGGCCGACGATGTCGTCGCCCATATCGATCACGCGGTGAATGTCTGCGGCGAGGATCATGTCGGCATCGGCACCGACGGCGGCACCACCGGCATCGACGACATGGCCGCCTATCGCGCCCGCATCGCCAAGCAGATCGCCGACCGCCGCGCCGCCGGGATCGGCGCGATCGGCGAAAACCCGGACACCGTGCCGTTCGTGCTCGACCTCAACGGCCCCACTCAGTTTCACAAGCTCGCCGATCTTCTGCGGCAGCGCGGCTATACCGAGAACCGGATCGAGAAGATCATGGGCCTCAACTTCATCAACTACGCGCGAGAAATCTGGGGCGCCTGAGCAAGCCACGGCTGGGGAAACGAAATGACGCCGGACTTCATCGCCTTCGTCAACACGGTGTTCGTGCCGGTGGGCCTGATGCTGATCATGTTCAGCATGGGCCTGACGCTGGCGCTCAAGGATTTCGCGCTTGTGCTGCGCAGCCCAAAGCTGGTCGGCGCGGGCCTTGTCGGCCAGCTGCTGCTGATGCCGCTGCTCGGCCTCGGGATCGGGACTCTGTTCGGTCTCGCGCCGGAACTGGCGCTGGGTCTGTTCATCATCGCCATCTGCCCGGCCGGCACGACATCGAATGCGCTGACGTTCGTCGGCCGCGGCAATGTCGCGCTGGCGGTGGTGCTGACGGCGGTCTCCAGCCTCGTTACCGTCTTCACCATTCCCGTGCTGCTCGCCTGGGCGCTCCCCTTCTTCCTCGAAGGTGGTGGGAACGTTCCGGAGTTGTCGGTGCCGGACACCATGCTCCAGCTGATCCGGATCACCGTCCTGCCGATCGGCGCCGGCATGCTAGTCCACCGCTTCGCGCCTGGTCTCGCGGCCCGCATGGAGCGGTGGCTGAGGCCCACTTCGCTGGTCGTCCTCATCGGAGTGATCGCCTTCTCGGTGGCGATCAGTCTCGAGATGGTGCTCGAAAATCTTCTCGCCGCCGGTCCCGCCATCTATGCGCTCAACGTCGCCGCCATGGCCGTCGGCCTGCTCCTCGCCCGCGCCGTCGGCGCCGGCACCCGCGACACCATGACTGTCGGCATAGAGGTGGGCGTGCAGAATGCGACTCTGGCAATCTTCCTCACCCTCACGGTGCTCGGTAGCCTTCCGCTTGCCGTCACCCAGAACATCTACGGCGTCGTCATGGTCCTCAACGTCTTCCTTCTCATCCGCTGGTTCCGCGCGCGTCTCGCCGTCGAGCGACCGGCGCCGGAGATGGCGTGACACTGCGTTTCATCTCCGCCGAGGAGATTGCGCGCCTGCTGCCCTACGAGGCGTGCATCCCGCTGATGCGCGAGGCGATGATCGCCCTGTCCAGTGGCCGCACCCGACAGCTGTTGCGCGGCATCATCGATCTCGATGGCGGCCGCGCCTTCGGTGTCATGCCCGGTGCGATGGAAGGGGGGGCGTTCGGGGCCAAGCTGGTCAGCGTCTTTCCGGATAATTTCGAACGTGGCGGCCCTTCGCACCAGGGTGTGATCGCCCTGTTCGACCCTGAGAGCGGCGCCCCAGTCGCTATTCTCGACGCCGGCGAGATCACCGCCATCCGTACCGCGTCCGCCTCGGCGACCGCCACCGATGCGCTGGCCCGCCCGGACGCCAGCCGTCTCGCCATCCTCGGCTATGGCGAGCAGGCCTGGCGCCACGTCGCAGCCATCCGTCACGTCCGCTCGATCACAAGAGTCACCGTCTGGGGCCGCTCGCCCGATCGCGCCGCCGCCTTCGCCCGCCGGGTGCGGGATACGGGCCTCGATACCATGCCCGCTCCCGACGTTGCCACGGCGGTGGCGGAAGCGGACATCATCTGCACCGTCACCGCTGCGCCCGAGCCGATCCTGGAAAGCGCGATGGTGCCAGACGGCACGCACATCAACGCGGTCGGCTCCAGCCGTGCGGGGCCCGCCGAAATCGCCAGCGACCTCGTCGCCCGCGCCCGTTTCTTCGCCGACCATCGCGAGAGCGTCCTCGCCCAAGGCGCCGAGTTCATCCGCGCCCGCTCGGCGGGTTTCATCGGCGACGATCATCTGCTGGGCGAAATCGGCGACGTAATGCGCGGTCGCCTGCTCGGTCGGACGAGCGACGTCGACGTCACCCTTTACAAATCCCTCGGCACCATCGTCCAGGATTTGAGTGCGGGGCATTATGTCCACAGCCGAGTGCAACGGTCCAGCGGACTATGAAGGCGCTAAATTTGCTGGCGCGTTCGTATCCGTGACCTGGCGTAACGTGGGGGGCGGCCGGGTGAAGACGCTTGTGTGGAACGGCAGAATTCTACCGTTGCTCCAAAATTGGCGCGCCCAACATGTTGAAAAGGGCACTCAGATCATTGGGAAATTTCTGTCGAGCTCGCTCGCCCCGTCATAGAAGAGGTCGTGCTGCTGATAGGCGCCGCCGAGCACGAAATCGAATGCGCCGACGCGGCGACCGGTGAGTCCGGAGAGGCGATAATGGAAGCCATTCTCCTCGAAGTCGTCAGTCGAGATTTCCGCCTGGACGCGATTGAGCCAGTCGCCATTCCGGGGCGCGTCGACCGTCACATAGTTGATGACGCCACCGGTCGCGCCGATACCCTGGATGGCGTTGGCGCCGTAGATCACCTCCACCCGGTCGACAAAAGCGGGATCGACGGTGAATCCGCTGCGCTTGCCGTCGCGGAGCGGCGTCGACTGAGGGACGCCGTCGACCAGATAGAGCGGCGTCCGGCCGCGCAGCGACTCGCCTGTGCTGGTCAGCTTCTGGCGACCGGGCGCGAGGCTTGGGATGGAGAAGCTGAGGCTGTCGAGCAGGCTGACGCTCACCGCCAGTTGCTGATCGAGCGCCTCGCGATCGATGACGCGGACTGTGCTCGGAATCGCCGTAATCGGCGTAGGCGTCCTCGTCGCGGTGACGATGATGTCCGATTGCCTCTTCTCTTCGACCGATTTGAGGGGATCCGCTGCTCGGACATCCGCGACTCTTGGCGACAGGGCCTGGGCTGACAAGGCGGGACCGACCAGGGCAGATACTCCAGCTGCCAACAACCAACGCACAGACATTACGCCCCCTCTCGCTATTGCAAATCAGTCGCAGGTCCGTGAGCGCATTCCTCCTGAACGTCAAGCCCGGGGATGGGTGCAAGAATATTTAATGTGGAGCGTGCGGTGTCGGTATCGTCAGGCCGGCAGTTCGGGGATGGGTGCAACTCCTCCTCGCCGCCCGTCCAGTTCTGGCTCGGGCGTTCGATCCTAATCAGGCCGGTTGGAAGGCGCTGGAGGCCCGCACCGGCATTATAGATCTACTTGTCGCCCCCGAACCCTAGGCCGCTTACGACCTCGGTTGCCTTCCTTCTGGCGGCTAAAGGGGTGCTTGACTCGTGCCGTGTCCCTGAAGATTGTATCCAGTATACAATTTCAGCAAAGGGCACGCGATGAGGGGGTTTGGGCGAACGGTGGTGCTGGCGTGTCTTCTGGGCACCGCGGCCTGTGCGACGTTGCCTCAGAGCGGCCCGACGGTGGCCGCCGCGCCGGTTGCCGGGAGCGTCGATGCCGCCGCTTATGCTCGTGCCGAAGCGGTGCTGCCGCGCAACGTCGGCAGGCTCGTCCGCCAGATGACCGTGCGGCCGGACTGGATGGGCGAGGGGGCGGTCTTCTGGTTCGAGCGCGAGCGGCCGGAGGGCTTCGATTATGTGCGCGTCGATGCGGCGAGCGGGGCGATGCGGCCGCTGTTCGATCATGAGGCGCTCAGGGTCGCGCTCGCCGAGGCGACGGGAAAGCAGATCGCCCCGAACGTGCTGCGGCTGAAGGGGCTCGATTATAACGAGGAGACGAAGGTGCTGCGCTTCGCCTTCGCCGATAGTCAATGGTCGCTCGATCCCGAGACGGGCACGCTCGAGGAACGCAAGGCCGACGAGGAGAAGGGTGTTCTATCGCCGGACGGCGCCTGGCGGGTCGTCGTGCGCGACCATGACCTCTACCTCCTGTCGACCAAGACCGGCACGGAACGACGGCTGACGCGGGACGGATCGGCCGAGCGCCCCTATGCCCGGGCGGTGGTCAACGTGAAGCGGATGATCGCAGCGGGGACGGACGAACCCGAGGTCGCGCCGGCCGTCAAATGGTCGCGGGATTCGCGGCGCTTCGTCACCTACCGGATCGACACGACGGGGGCGAGGCGTCTTGCGCTCGTCCAGTCGACGCCGCCGGACGGCTCCCCACCGAGGGTGTTCGACTATGTCTACCCGTTCACCGGCGATGCGGAGACCGCGACTGCAACGGGGGTCATCTTCGACGCGGCAACGGGCAGGCGGACCGATATCGCCATGCCGGCGGAGCCGGTCCTCTATTATGGCGGGCCTTGGTTCGACTGGAGCGAGGATGGCAATGCCCTGTTCCGGCAGGTGCAAACGCGCGGCTACAAGGCGATGCGGCTGTTCCGGATCGAAGCTGCGACGGGCAAGGCCTCTTTGCTGTCGGAGGACCGTTCCGACACCTATGTCGATTATTACGGCCACTTCTGGGACTATGATGAAGAGTCCGACACGCATTTCTGGACGGCCGATCCGACGGGCTTCGCCCACATCTATGCGATCGACGGGACGAGCGGGGCGCGGCGGCAGCTGACGTCGGGCGAATGGCGGGCGCGCAGCGTCGCCGGGATCGACCGGCAAGGCGGCGCCCTGCTGGTCGTGGGTTCCGGCCGCGAGCCGGGGCGTGATCCTTATCTCAGGAGTCTCTATCGTATCCCGCTGGGAGGGGGCGAGCCGGTGGCGCTGACGCCCGAACCGCTCGATCATGACGTGTCGGTCTCTCCTGACGGCCGCTTCTTCGTCGACAACATGTCGCTGATCGACGAGCCCACCCGATCGGTGCTGCGGCGGACCAGCGACGGCGCGATCGTAATGGAACTGGGACGGGCGGACGCCAGTGCCTATCTTGCCGCGGGCTACAGCTTCCCCGAGCCGTTCGAGACGACAGCGGCTGATGGAAAGACGCCAGTCTACGGCGCCATCTATCGTCCCGCCGCGTTCGATCCGGACCACTCTTACCCGGTCGTCGAGGACATCTATACCGGGCCGCACCATGTGATGACTCCCAAGTCGTTCGAGGCGGGGTTTCGCACCAACGTCAACGCGATCGCGCAGCTGGGCTTCTTCGGCGTTCTGATCGATGGGCGAGGCACCTGGGGCCGCTCGCGCGCCTTCCAGCAACCAGCCTACCAAAACCTGCACGGCGTTGGCCTCGACGATCATATCGCCGGCATAAGAGCGATGGCCGAGCGCTATCCCGCTATGGACCTGAAGCGGGTCGGTGTCTTTGGTTTCTCGGCCGGCGGCTATGACGTCATGCGCGCGCTGACCCGGCGCCCGGACTTCTACAAGGCGGGCGTGTCGGCCTCGGGCAATCACGACAACCGGCTCGACAAGGCGGTGTGGAACGAACAGTGGATGGGGGCGGAGCTCGGCTCGCTCTACGATGCCAATTCCAACGTCACCTGGGCCAAGGAGCTGAAGGGCAGGCTGTTCCTCGCCCACGGCGAGCTCGACGAGAATGTACCGCCGGCGGCGACGCTCAGGCTGGTCGATGCGCTGATCGCGGCGAACAAGGATTTCGAGTTCCTGATCGTGCCCAACGCCGATCACTTCCTCGATTCCTCGCCCTATTTCCAGCGGCGGCGTTGGGACTTCTTCGTCCGGGCGTTGCAAGGCCGCGAGCCTCCCGCCGCCTATGCAATCCGGCCGTTCGAGGAATAGGAGCCTATGCCATTCCCGCCTTCGCGGGGATGGCATAGGCGAGGGCTTCGATCGTCCGCTCAGCGGGCGCGCAGGCGGCTCATCAGAGCGTCCCGGGCGTGGACGAGGTGGGCATGGAGATGCTCGGCGGCCTTGTCCCCGTGGCCAGTGCAATAGGCATCGAACAGGTCGCGGTGCTCCTGCTTAGTGCGCTCGATCGACCGGCCAGTGAGCGAAAGCTGGAGCCGTATATAGCGGTCGGTGTTGAAATTGAGCGTCTGCGCGATGCCGAGCGAGCGGGCACGGTTGGCGGGTCGGTAGAGCGCCTCGTGGAAGCGCCAGTTGAGCTCGCCCCAGCGGCCGACGTCGCGCTGCTCGTAAATCTCCTCCGAGGCCTTGAGGGCGGCCTCGGACGCGCAGATGTCGGCGGCGGTGGCGAGGGGGGCCGCGCGGCGGACGAGGTCGGTCTCGATGAGAGCACGGAGATCGTATAACTCCTCGATCTCGGCTGGCTCGAGCCGGGAGACGACGGCCCCGCGATGGGGGTGGAAGACGACGAGGCCTTGTGCTTCGAGCTGGCGCAGCGCTTCGCGCACCGGCATCCGGCTTACTGAATATTCCTCGGCCACCGCTTCCTGGCGCAGCTGGCACCCTTCGGGAAGGTCGCTGCTGAGGATGCGGTCGCGCAGCCGGTCGGCGATGGAATCGACGATGCTCACCCGTTCGATCGGCTCGATTGCCACCTTGCTCATTCTCGGCTGCCTCTCCCGCTCTTTTTTTTGGTCGGACAAGTCTTAGGCAGCGGGAAGGGCTCTCGGCAAGGGACTGAAAAAAAAGGGCGGCCCGCGAAGGGCCGCCCAGTGGTATCCCACGGGAGAGAGGCGGGGATCAGTCGCGGCCGAAGCGGAGCTTCGCGCCGACATAGAAGAAGCGGCCGACCACGTCGTCATAGGCGGACGTGCCGCGATAGGTGAACGGATGGTAGCGCGGGCCGGTGTCGAACAGATTGTTGACGCCGCCATAGAGGCTGAGATTCTCGATCCCGTCATAGCCGATCGACATGTCGTGATACCAAACCGAGGGGATGTGGTAGAATTCGCCCACATCCTCGGCCGGATCGGCCAAATCGTTGTTGGTGACGGTACCATCGACATAGCGGCTCTGCCACGACAGGCGGAACGGCCCGTTCAGGTAGGTTGCGTTGAGGACCGCCCGGAACTTGGGATTGTCCGCCTCACCGGCGTCGTCAAAGGCCGTCTCCTCGCCGGTCACGAGATCGCGATCGACGAAGATATTGTCCTTGAGGTACGAGGCGAGGCCGCGCAGGCTGAGGCTGCCGAGATCGCCGTCGCCGCCGAACAGGTCGCTGAGACGCGCCCGGTAGGCCAGCTCGAAGTCGATGCCCTCCACCTCGAAGGACGAGGCGTTCACGTAGGAATCCTTGACCTCGATAATGTCGCCGCCGGGGCCGCGCGTCACGAAATCGCAGAACTGGTTGTCGAGGCTGGGCAGGTCGACGCAATTGTCGGCCGTCTGCTGGGCGCCGATGCGGGCGATGCCGCCGTCGAGCTTGATGCGGTACCAGTCGGCCGAGAAGGAGAGGCCGGGTATCCAGCGCGGCGCCACGACCACGCCCGCCGTCCAGGTATCGCCCTCCTCGACATCGAGGTTCGGATTGCCCGTGGTGAAGAGCAGGGTGGTCATGCGGCGGGTGTTCGGATCGAACGTCACCGGATCAAGCCCGAGCGCGAGACAGTTGTCCCGGCGTGACGAGGAGCCGGCGTCGAGCGCTAGCGGATCGCAGGGATCGACGAGACCGGTCGCGCCGCGGCTGCCCGGATCGAACAATTCACCGAGCGAGGGCGCGCGAACCGCCTTCGCCTTGGTCACGCGGAAGCGGACGTCGCGGACCGGCGCCCAGGAGCCGGCCAGCTTCCAGCTGTCGACCGTGCCAGCGCGCTGATAGTCGGAGACGCGGTAGGCGCCTTCGAGCTCCAGCGAGTGAGCAAAGGGCTGGTCGCGCAGGACGGGGACGAGCACCTCGGCAAAGGCTTCGCGCACGTCGTTCGATTCGTCGACGGGCGAGAACTGGCTGGCGAAGAAGCCGGTCGCATGCTCCCAGACGTAGGACGGTTTGAAGTCGAGCGATTCCTTGCGGTACTCGGCGCCGGCCGAAACCTTGACCGCGCCGGCGGGCAGTTCGAACAGGTCGCCGGCGACGAGCGCCTGGGCGAGGAATTGGCTGGTGTCGGTGACGGACGTGTGATCGGCGCTGATCCAGTCGACGGCCGCCGGCGAGATCGTCCCTTGACCGAAGACGTTGACCGGAACGCAGCCCGCCGCCCGCGCCTCGGCGCTGCGACAGACGATCTGGCCGGTGACGGGATCGCGGATGGCATCCGACGCGGCGAACCAGCGCTCGTCGATGCGATCATTGAGCTGCCGGTTGCTGGTGCTCGACTGGCCATAGTCGCCGACGACCGACCAGTTCCAATTGTCGGCGATCGTTCCTTCGAAGCCCGCGGAGACGCTGTAATATTGCCGGTGGATCTTGCTGGTGCGCATGCCGAATTCGGCATGTTCGCGGGCATAGCCGAAGGAATCCTCGCCGGCCGCGATCAGGCCTTGGCGGACGGCCTCCGGCATGAACGGATTGTCGATGCTGACGAAGGTGCTCCAGGAATCGAAGACGGCGCCGATCCGGTCGACCGCCTTGGTGTCGGAAAACATCGCCTCGGTGAAGAAGGTGAGGTCGTTGGTGAGGTCGTAATCCGCCTTGGCGTATATGTTGGTGCGCTTCAGCGGCGCGACGCGGGTGTCTGCCGCCTGGGTGCCGCCCTCGCCGGCCGAATAGGTGCCGTCGATCACGCCGTCTGGGCCGGCCGCCAGCGGGCGAAAGGTCTGGAGCGCCGGATCGAAGATAACGTCGGTCCACGCCCCGTTGGGACCGAACGGCAGATATGAGGTGAGGTTGGGCAGGCCGAAATAGGCGAAGCGCAGATCGTCGCGCGGGATGCGCGCGGGGATGCCGTCGTCAGGGCCGGTATTGGCCGGATTGGAAACGAAGGCGAAGGGAAAGGCCTGGTCGCGCTCGCCGCGAGTGATGAGACCGTTCTCGCTGCGGCTGACGTGGAGGACGGCATTGCCGCGGTCGTAATTGGCGCCGACGGTCACGCCATAAGTGGCGGTGTGATAATCGCCCTCGCCGGTGATGCCGTACTGGCCAAACGCCTCCATCCCCTCGAAATCGTCGCGCAGGATGATGTTGACGACGCCGGCGACCGCATCGGCGCCGTAGACGGCAGAGGTGCCGCCCGTCTGCACCTCGACGCGCTGGATGAGCGCCGTCGGGATGTTGCTGAGGTCGAAGGCGAGGAAGTTCGAGTCGTCGGGTGTGCCGGCGCGGCGGCGGCCGTCAACTAGGGTGAGCGTGCGGCGCACGCCCAAGTTGCGCAGGTCGATCTGGTTGAGGCCGACATTGCCGAAGCTGAAGCTGGTGTTGGCGTTGGATAAGCCGGTCGAGATCTGGGGCAGCTCGTTCAAGAGATCGACGACGTTGGTGACCCCGCCGGATTCGATGTCCTCGGCGCCGACCGACACGGTGGGCGTCGGTGCATCGATGCCGGTGCGGGCGATGCGGGAGCCGGTGACGACGATCGCGCTGGTCTCGGCGGCTGCTTCGTCCGTCTCCTCCGCCGCCTGCGCGGCGAACGCCGGTCCCCCGGCCGCAAACAGGCTGATCGATCCGAGCAGCGCCAGCCTGAGCGTACGGTGATTGGGCATTTTCCTCATTAAACCATCCCCTCTGTAATTGTTGTGTAGACTGTATACAGAATCCTGTATCCAATATACGGACCTGGCTGTCGAGAGGGAATTGTTACGGAAGCAGGGATAGGGGGAGTGCGCGGCAACAGCCCGAGGCTGCGCGGGCCTATGCTGTGGGCGGGCGCGCATACGCGCGCCTCACCGAGGGTTTGGTCTCGGCGATTGGCACCAAGCGCACATGAGTATGGAACTCACTCCCTCCGCCGAGCGAAGGCGTCGCTCATGCACAAGCGGGCAACCTGCGCTACGCTCTTCGAGGGCGCCGACGTCTAGGCTGAGACGGCCGCGCTTGCGCCCCGAACGTCTTGCGTGGATAGCTCCCCGCGCTGTTCCTTGCCGCCGCTCGACAAGCTGGGTGCGCTGCTGCTTGACCAGCAGATAGCGCGTCTGGGTGCAGAGCTGATTTCCGCGAAGGACGAAGGTGGCGCACCCGAGAGGATTCGAACCTCTGGCCTCTGCCTTCGGAGGGCAGCGCTCTATCCAGCTGAGCTACGGGTGCGTGGTTGTGTGCGCTTAGTGGGCTTTGGCTTTCCCCGCAAGGCGGGTTCGGTGCCGGGCGGGGGCGTTTTGGGCTTGTAGCGGCAGATGTCGGCGATGACGCAGCGCCAGCATTCGGGCTTCCGCGCCTTGCAGACATAGCGGCCGTGGAGGATGAGGAGGTGATGGGCGTCGCGCCGATAAGGGGGCGGCGTCACCTTGTCGAGCTTGAGCTCCACGGCCAGCGGCGTCTTGCCCGGCGCAAGGCCGGTGCGATTGGCGACGCGGAAAATGTGGGTGTCGACGGCGAAGGTCTCGTGGCCGAAGGCCGTGTTCATGACGACATTGGCGGTCTTGCGGCCGACGCCGGAGAGCCGCTCCAGCGCATCGCGATCCTCCGGCACTTCGCCGCCATGCTCGTCGACCAGCATGCGCGAGAGGGCGATGACGTTCTTCGCCTTGGTATTGAAAAGTCCGATAGTCTTGATGTGCCGCTTCAGGCCCTCTTCGCCCAGTGCCAGCATCGCTTGCGGAGACTGCACCGTCCTGAAGAGATCGCGCGTGGCGAGGTTCACGCCCGCGTCGGTCGCCTGAGCGGAGAGCACGACCGCGACGAGCAGCGTGTAGGTGTTGACATATTCGAGCTCGGTCTCCGGATTAGGGATGCGGTCGGCCAGGCGCCGGTAGAGCTCCGCGACTTCAGCCTTGTTCATCTGAGGCGATCCAGCGCCGCGCCGAGGCGGGCGAGGCCTTCTTCCAGCAGGGGAGTCGGACTGCCGACGCCGAGGCGGAAACGGTCGGGCATCTCGAACCAGCGGCCAGGCACGATCGCGGTGTCATAGTCCGAGCGCAGCAGGGCGCGGAGCGGCTCGACGTCGCCGCCGCGCCAGCGGGGGAAGGCAGTGATTCCCTCCGTCATGGGCGTTCCGTCGAGATCGTCGCGGCCGGCGAGGAAGGCGTTATAGAGGCCGCGGTTGCGCTCCAGCAACGCCGCATTGCCGCCGGTCAGCTCGTCCAGATGCTCGAAGGCGATGCAGGAGAGGCGCTCGGCGGCATGCGCCTGCGCCACGCCGAACAGCTCGTTGAGGCGCCACATCGCTTCGGCCAGCGGCGGCGCGGCGAATATCCAGCCGCAGCGAAGGCCGGAGAGGCCGTAGACCTTGGTGAGGCTGCTGGTGCAGACGAACTGATCGCCGAGATGATGGGCGGACCGCGCCGCAGGATCCGTGGCGGCGTCGAGATAGACTTCGTCGATCAGCACCGGCGCGCCGACCCGCGCCGCCAGTTTTCCCACGCGCCGAAGCGTGTCCGCATCGGCATAGGCGCTCGAAGGATTATGGAGATTGGCGAGGATGATGAGGCGCGTGTCGGGCGTCAGCGACCGCTCCACGGCGTCGGGGTCGAGACGAAAGCCGTTCTCCGGGGATCGGACGAAGCGGGTGATCTGGGCGCCGAGAAAGCGGGCGGTGGCGAGGAGAGGTTCGTAGACCGGATGCTCGACCAAGACCTCGTCGCCCGGGGCGACCAGGGCGGAGAGGGCAAGGAAATTGGCCATGGAGGTGCCGTCGGCGGTCACGATCCGCTCGATCGGCACGCCGTATTGGTCGCCGATCGCCTGCCTCAAGGGCGGGTATCGGTGATAGCTTTTGCCGTCCAGCTCCAGGTCGGCGATGGAAAGGGAGAGGCGGTCGAGGCGACAGGACGGTACCTCGCTCGACGAAAGCGGGAAGCCCGCCGGCGGCTGGTTCTTCGCCCAATGCATATATTCCGAGCGCATCAGGCGCCGGTCTTCCCTCATGCCCCTTCCTTCCCGCTCTTCCGGCGCTGCCAGTAGCGGCAGGCGGGGATGCCGGCCAGGAGGATCAGGAAGCCGATCGCGCTGTTGATCGGATGGTTGAAGACGGTAGCGGCCACCACCAGGGCGCAGGCGACGACGAAGAAGCCGGTGGTGATGGGATGGCCGGGCACGCGGAAGCCTTGTCCCGCTTCCCCGTCGCGCCGCCGGAATATGAACAAGGCCGCGCCGGTGAGGGCGAACCAGATGAAGTCGACCGAGACGACATAGCTCAATATCTGGCCGTAGGTGCCGGAAAGGGCGACGATGGTGGCGGCCACGCCCTGCAGCAGAATGGCGTAGACGGGAACGTGGGTGCGGCGGCTGACCTTCGCGATCTGGTCGAAGAAGAGGCCGTCCTCCGCCATGGCGAAATAGACGCGCGGCGTGGTCAGCATCCCTTGGCTCAGGAAGCCGAGGGTAGAGATGGCGATACCGAGCGCGACGAGGGTGGCGCCCTGCTCGCCGATCGCCAGCCGCATCGCGTCGGTGGCCGGCGTCGCGGACTGGGCGAGACCGGCGGGGCCGAGCGCATAGACGCAGACGAACGCGACGGCGGTGTAGAGCAGCACGACCCCGGTGACCCCGAGCAGCAGACCGCGCCCGAGGTCGCGGCCGGGGTTGCGCATCTCGCCGGCGACGAAGCCCGACGTCTGCCAGCCGCCATAAGCGAACATGACCGGAGTCATGGCCGCGCCGATCGCGGCGAGCGTGCCAAGCGAGATCGGCTCCGGAGCTGCCGGCGGCCGCGTGATGTCGGGGTGAGCCGTCGCGAACCACCAGCCGCCGAGGACCAGCGCGGCGATGGCGAGCAGCTTCAGGACCATCAGCCCGCTCTGCACTGTCGCACCCGCCCGCACCCCGAGGCAGTTGATCGCGGTCAGCAGCAGCAGCGCCATCGCGGCGACCGCGGCCGGAGCGAGCGGCAGCTGGGTGAACTCCAGGAAATAGCGGGCGAAGGTGATGGCGACCGCGGCCATTCCGCCCGACTGGATGACGAGCAGCAGCGACCAGCCATAGAGGAAGGCCGGCGTCGGGCCGTAGGCGTCGCGCAGATAGGCATATTGCCCGCCCACCTCCGGCCGCCGCGCGGCGAGCTCGGCATAGACGAAGGCGGCCGCCAGCGCGACGAGGCCGCCCAGCAGCCACAAGCCGACGATGAGGAAAGGCGTGTCGACATGGCGCGCCACCTCGGCCGGGTTGACGAAGATGCCGGCGCCGATGATGCCGCCCATGACGAGCATCGTCACGTCGAACAGGCCGAGCCGCCGCTCCAGGCCCTCCCGAATGATCGGCGCTGGGGATTCGTTCATTTAAGCCCGAGAACGTCGTTCATGCTGTAGCGGCCGGCGGGCTTGCCCGCGAGCCAGAGGGCGGCGCGGATGGCGCCCTGAGCGAAGATGGCGCGGCTTTCGGCGCGATGGCCGAGCTCGATGCGCTCGCCGTCGCCCGCGAAGATCACATGGTGATCGCCAGCGACCGATCCGCCGCGCAGCGCCGCGAAGCCGATGCGGCCGGCCTCGCGTTCGCCCATTCCGTCGCGTCCGCGATCGGCGACGGCGTCGAGATCGACGCCGCGCCCTTCGGCCGCCGCCCGGCCGAGGAGGAGGCCGGTGCCGGAGGGCGCGTCCTTCTTGTGCCGGTGGTGCATCTCGACGATTTCGACGTCCCAATCTTCGCCGAGCCGCGCCGCCGTCTCGCGCACCAGATGGGCGAGGAGGTTGACGCCGAGCGAGGTATTCGCCGCCTGCAGCACGGCTATGCGCGTCGCCGCCTCGTCGATCATCCGCTGATGCCCGGCGGTAAGCCCGGTGGTGCCGATCACGATCGGCTTTCCCGCCGCGACCGCCTCGCCGAGATGCTTCTCCAGCGCCTCGGGGGCCGAGAAATCGACGAAGACGTCGGGCGCGTTATCGACGATTTCGGCATCCGGGCGCCCTTCCAGCGCGCCGGCGATCGCCCGCCCCATGCGCCCGCTTGCTCCGAAAAGGCCTATCCGGGTCATGGGGCCCGCACGCCAATGTTCCCAATGTTCGCGGTCGCCATGACACCCCCCCCATTCCTGTTCAGCAGTCGAGCCAGGGGCGGGCGTGCTGAACGGCAACCAGGGAGTGGCTCTCTATCTGACATCGCAACGTGCATGGCAGGCAGCTTGGCGGAAAATCCCTGTGTAGGAAAATGAAAATCGCGCGGGCTATCTGAACATCAAAATCCTGCTGGATGCCAGGAGCTCGGCGAAGGGCTGCCACGGCTGACGGCCTAGATGGGGCTGAGTGTGTCTTGCCGGAATGTCCGAAATCGACCCATTGCGGACATGGAGCCACGTGTGCATCGTACCGATGATGTTTTCACTAACCCGACTTGTGGTTGCCTTGGCTGGGGCGCTGTTTTTGGCAGCGTGCGCTTACGTCGGCTATGTCAATGAGCTACTGAAAGATGCCGTTTCCCCATTGCATCGCGTTGTTTTGATGGTCGGATTTCTGTTGGGAGCGAGTGCCGTATCCCGTTGGATTATGGTCCTCGATATCAAGCGCAACATGAGAAGGATTAGGCGCGTCCGGTCACAGCGCGGGAATGTCCGCTAACCACCCATTCCGGACATTGCCGGCGCCTCGCCCTGCTTGCATGGCAATTGATGTCCGGTCCTCCTCTCCACACCGACCAGCAAAATCGCCGGTCGGATGGACCGCCGTCCACGGCACCCATTGCTGGCCTTGGCAACTTCTGGAATTCTGCAGGCGTGAAACATGCTCTTAGAGCCTTTTTGAAGGCAATTTCGGTTGGGACGCTCACCGGTGGCTTGATACCGCTGTGCCTGACGCTGCCGCTTGCCGTGAGCAACTATTTCCAGCCAATGTCCGGCCGACCAGATTTGCTGGCGTCAGTCTATTTAGCCGGATTTCCAATCGCGATCTCATTCGGGCTCGTGTTGGCAACGAGCGTCGTCGTTGGGCTGCCCACCCATTTCATGTTGCGCAAGTGGCATGCAGGATCCCGCCCAGCCTATCTAATCGCCGGAGCAATCGCGGGATTCCTGGTGCCACTAATGGTGCTCGTGGCGATTGAGGCTGTCGGAGGCTTTTGGATGTGCTTTCTGGGCGCGTTCAGCGGCTCGATGACGGCCCTGTCGTGGTCCAATTCGTTTGAGCGCGCTCGCGTGGCCTGACGTTCGTCCCGCTCTGACGAAAAGGACACATTGCGGACATTGTCGAGAGTATGGCACGGCTCTCCCCCGGGGGAGCTCGAGTTGGGACCGATACGCATACATTTGCATTCCTCAGCAGCGCGGGCGGTAGTTGCCCTGCTTTTGCCGATCACGGCTATCTCGATCTCGATCTGGGCACTTTGGAGCAAAGGCTACTCGCTGTTCGATTACCCAGCACTGATCGCGGCCGGCGAATTGTCGCTGGGCCGGCAGGGAGCGGCGTGGGGCGCACTGATCGCCTGCTTCATTCGCTATTACCCCGGTGCTTGGATCGCGCTTTGGCACGGGCCGTTCCTCGTGTGGGAAGACGCGGACAATCTGCACCTGTCCGGAATAGCCACGCTGCCGCGCGGCGAGGTTATGGCTTCGCGCGTCATCTGGAACTTCTTCCGGAAGACACTTGAGGTTGACGTGCGGGATGGTCGAGTCATTCGCGTGCCACTCTATTTTGTGCGCGAGAGCCCCGTCGAGATGCGGAAGCGAATGGAAAATCTGGCACTCACGGTCTGAGCCGTTCGCAACTTCCGCTAACCACCCTTCTCGGACAGGCACCCGATGGCTAAAGCCGTGCGGTGCGTGACATCCGGAACATCGTCATCCTGACCGGCGCGGGCGTTTCCGCGGAGAGCGGCGTCGCCACGTTCCGCGGGCCGGACGGGCTGTGGGAGGGGCATCGAGTGGAGGACGTGGCGACGCCCGAGGCGTTCGTTCGCGATCCGGCTCTGGTTCAGAGTTTCTACGACGCGCGGCGGGCGAAGCTGGGGACAGTGGGGCCGAACGGGGCGCACCGGGCGCTGGCGCGGCTGGATTCGGAATGGCCGGGCGAGCTCCTGATCGTGACGCAGAATGTCGACGACCTGCACGAGCGGGCGGGGGCGAGGCGGGTGCTGCACATGCATGGCGAGCTCAAATCCGCCTGGTGCCTGGCCTGTGACGGACGCATTCCCTGGGAGCAGACGCTCGCCGACGGGCCGACCTGTTCGGCCTGCGGGGAGAGGGGGCTGCTGAGGCCCGACATCGTCTGGTTCGGCGAAATTCCCTATCGGATGGACGAGATCGACGCGGCCTTGCAGCGGGCGGACCTGTTCGTTTCTATCGGGACGTCGGGCGCCGTCTATCCGGCCGCCGGTTTCGTCCAGACCGCGCGTTATCTTGGCGCCCGCACCCTGGAGATGAACCTGGAGCCGAGCCAGGGCAGCGTGTTTTTCGACGAGAGTCGCATTGGACGGGCGGGCGAGCTGGTGCCGGCCTGGGTCGATGAGATGCTGGGCGGGACCAAGGTCAGATGACGGAAAAGCTGGTCCTTCACGAATATTCGGCGTCGGGTAATTGCTACAAGGTACGGCTGACGGCGGCGCTCCTTGGGCTGGCGCTGGAGCGGCGCGAATATGACATTCTGAAGGGCGAGACGCGGACACCGACCTT
The DNA here is from genome assembly GCF_003129465.1 of Sphingosinicella humi. Lineage (NCBI taxonomy): Bacteria > Pseudomonadati > Pseudomonadota > Alphaproteobacteria > Sphingomonadales > Sphingomicrobiaceae > Allosphingosinicella > Allosphingosinicella humi. The sequence goes on along the minus strand of NZ_QFFF01000001.1, from coordinate 183,012 downwards.
TCTGGCCGAGGTCAATCCGAACGGCCGCATTCCGGTACTCCAGATCGGCCACCGCTTTATTCCGGAGAGCAACGCCGCCTGCTTCTACCTGGCGGACGGATCGAACCTCATTCCCGAGGCCCGTTTCGATCGGGCGGACATGCTCCGATGGATGTTCTTCGAACAGTATAATCACGAGCCGAACATCGCGACGATGCGCTTCTGGCTCGCCTATGTCGGCGAGGAACGACTGACCGAGGCGCAGCGGGCCCAGATGCCGAGCAAGCGCGCGGCGGGGGAGGCGGCGCTGAAGCTGATGGACGAGCATCTGGCGGATCGCCGTTTTTTCGTCGGCGACAGCCTCAGCCTCGCCGACATCGCGCTCTACGCCTATACGCATGTGGCGGAGGAGGGCGGCTTTGCCCTGTCCGACTTCGCGAATGTGCGGGAGTGGATGGAGCGCGTGGCGCAGCTGCCTGGCCATGTCGCGATGGAGAGCTGATGCACATAACTGACAAGTCTTGTCTTGCCTCCGAAAGCCTCACGTCTTACATCGCCGCCAACGCTTCGGCCGCTCCGGGAGGGGCGGCCCTTATTGTTTCTGGAGGACCTAAATGGCCCAGCCGCTCATGCCTCACGCGACCGCTTCCTGGCTGGTCGACAACACCGCGCTCAGCTTCGAGCAGATCGCTGCCTTCTGTGGCCTCCATATACTGGAAGTGCAGGCGATCGCCGACGATACCGCCGCCACCAAGCTGACCGGCCGCGATCCGCTTCGCGCCGGCGAGCTGACGCAGGAGGAGATCGAGCGCGGACAGGCCGATCCGGAGTATCGCCTGAAGATGCAGAAGGAGCCGGACAAGGTCGTCCGCACCAAGGGTCCGCGCTACACGCCGGTCTCCAAGCGCCAGGACAAGCCGGACGGCATCGCCTGGATCATCCGCAACCATCCGGAGATTTCGGATGGCCAGATTTCGAAGCTCATCGGCACGACGCGGACCACCATCGCCGCGATCCGCGACCGTACCCATTGGAACATCGCCAACATCCAGCCCAAGGACCCGGTGACGCTCGGCCTCACGTCGCAGCGCGAGCTGGACGCGGTCGTCGCCAAGGCCGCCAAGGCTGCGGGGATCGAGGCCTCGCCCCAGGACACCCGTCTCGCCGGCGATCGCGAAGCGCTGATCGAGGAGCTGCGCGCCGAGCGCGAGGCCCACGCCCGCGAGGCCGAGGCCGCGCATGCTGCGGAACTCGCGGCGCAGCAGGAGGGCGAAGAGACGGAATCCACGACCGATCAGGGCTTTGTGGACCCCTTCAAGCAATAAGATGGTCCGAACGAGTCCGGTGCTCGTGACGGGCGCGGAAACATCGGCGGCAACGCCTGACATCTCACAGGCCGGCTCGGGCGAGGCATATAGCCATAAGGGGCTCACCTATCCGTTCGGGCGCAGGGCGCCTGAAACGGGTGAGTTGATCACGGTCGCGGAGGGCGTCGCTTGGGCGCGGCTGCCGGTGCCGGGCTCGCTCAAGCATATCAACATCTGGCTTCTGGAAGACGAGGGCGGCGTCGCCGTCGTCGATACGGGCCTCGATATCGCGCCCTGCCGTGAAGCCTGGGAAGCGTTGCTGGCGGGGCCGCTCACTGGCCGGACAATCAGCCGCGTCATCTGCACGCATTTCCATCCCGACCATATCGGGCTCGCCGGCTGGCTGACCGAGCGCTTCTCGGCACCGCTGTGGATGACGGGCGAGGAATGGCTGTTCGCGCGCATGCTGACGGCGGATGTGCGCGATGCGCCGCCGCCCGAAGCCTTCGCTTATTGGCGCGCGGCCGGCTGGGACGACGCGCATATCGAGGCTGAGGCGGGGAAAGGTTGGGGGCGCTTCGCATCGGTCGTGAGCCCCGTGCCGGTGAGCTTCGTCCGCATGCGCGACGGCGACACCCTGCCCATAGGCGATCGCGAGTGGCGGGTCGTCGTCGGCAACGGCCACTGCCCGGAACATGCCTGCCTGGTCGATGAGGCCGGTGGATTGATGATCGCCGGCGACCAGGTGCTGCCGAAAATCACCTCGAACGTATCCCTCAGTCTCAGCGAACCCCAGGGCGATCCCCTGGGCGATTGGCTCGCCTCGATCGCCAAGCTGAAGGGGCTGCCGGCCGAACTGCTCGTCCTTCCGTCGCACGGAGAGCCGTTCACCGGCCTTCACGCGCGGCTCGATGCGCTCGATCGTGGGCATCGGGAGCGGCTCGACGCGCTCCATGCCCATCTATCGGAGCCGCGGCGGGCCGTTGACTGCTTCTCAATCCTGTTCGGCCGCAAGATCGACGACAATGTGATCGGTCTCGCAACCGGTGAAGCCCTGGCTCATCTCCGCAGGCTGGAGGTGGAGGGAAGGGCGGTTCGCGAGGTGCGCGATGGCGTGCACTGGTACCGCGCAGCCTGACGAGGGCTTGAGGCCGCGGCGCCTTCCGTTTACGCAAACGTAATGACTGAGCCGGTCGACATCTGGCGCCGAGCCTATAAGCACCCGACGGATTGGGATCAGGCCTTTCCGCCACTCACCCTCCCAGCGATGTTCGAGGCGACCGCCCGGCGCGTCCCAAACGCCTGGGCGATCGACTTCATGGGCCGCAAATACAGCTATGCCGAGGTGGCAAGCGGCGTCGATCGCGTCGCCTGCGGCCTGGCGGGGCTCGGCATCGGGCAGGGGGACCGTGTCGGCCTCTACCTCCCCAACGTCCCGCATTATATCGCCGCCTATTATGGCGCGATGAAAGTCGGCGCGACGGTGGTCAATTTCTCGCCGCTCTACACCGTGCCGGAGCTTGCCGCCCAGATCGACGATTCCGGGACGCGCCTTCTCTTCACGCTGTCGGCGAAGGCGCTGCTTCCCAATGCGCTCGAGGTGATGGAATTGACTCGGCTGGAGCGGCTGATCGTCGGCTCGGTCGCCGGCGCGCTGCCGCCCGCCAAATCCTTCCTCTACCGGCTGCTCAAGCGAAGCGAGATCGCCGAGCGGCCGACGAGCGCGCGCGTCACCGCCTTTTCGCAGCTCATCGCCAATGACGGTCGCTGCGACATGCCGACGATCGATCCGCACCACGTCGCGCTCATCCAGTATACGGGCGGAACCACAGGCACGCCCAAGGGGGCGATGCTCACCCATCAGAATCTGAGCGCCAATGCCCGGCAGGTATCGGTCATCGATCCCAAGCCGGAGGTCGAGGATCGGATCATGGGCGTGCTCCCGCTCTTTCACGTCTTCGCCAATACCTGCGTTCTCAATCGCACCATCAGCCACGGCGGCGAGATGGTCCTGCTGCCGCGCTTCGACGCCGGTCAGACCTTGGCAGCGATCGAGCGGACGCGGCCCAGCTCCTTTCCCGGCGTTCCGACCATGTATCTGGCCCTCCTCGACCACCCGAAGATCGCGTCGACGGACATCTCCTCGCTGCGCGTCTGCATTTCCGGCGGCGCGCCGCTGCCGTTGGAAGTGAAGCAGCGCTTCGAGGCCAAGACGGGTGCGCGACTGGTGGAGGGCTATGGTCTCACCGAAAGCTCGGGCGTCATCTCGACCAACCCTTATGAGGGCCTCAACAAGCCGGGCACGATCGGACAGCCGATCCCGGGCACCCGCGTCGTCCTCGTCGACAAGGAGGATCCAAGCCGGCCGGCCCCGGAGGGGGAGCCGGGCGAGATCGTCGTCTCGGGCCCACAGATCATGAAAGGCTATTGGCGACGCCCAGAGGCCGACAGGGAGGTGTTCGTCGATGCCGGGCTCCGCACGGGCGACGTCGGGCTCATCGACGAGGACGGCTACATCCGCATCGTCGATCGCCTGAAGGACATGATCGCCGTGGGCGGCTTCAAGGTGTTCCCAAGCCAGGTCGAGGCGATCCTCTATCAGCATGAAGCGGTGAAGGAGGCGATCGTCATCGGCATCCCCGATGCCTATGCCGGCGAGCGCCCCAAGGCGTTCGTCACGCTCCAGGACGGGGCCGACGCGACCGGCGAAGAGATCATGGAATGGCTCAACCAATCGCTCGGCAAGCATGAGCGCGTGGTCGCCGTCGAGGTCCGCCTCAATCTTCCCAAGACGATGATCGGCAAGCTCAGCCGCAAGGAACTGCAGGCGGAGGAAAGGGCGAAGGCCGGCGCTTGACCCTTGAGGGTACGAGGGCCAAAGCGAAAGCATGTCGGAACAGAGCGAAGCCATTGCCCAAATGTCGTTCGAGGCCGCGCTGAAGCGGCTCGAGGAGATCGTCCGCAAGCTGGAAAGCGGCGAGGCGCCGCTCGATGAATCGATCGAGCTTTACGAAGAGGGCGAGCGGCTGAAGCAGCAGTGCGAGGCCCGCTTGAAGGCCGCGCAGGCACGGATCGAGAAAATCCAGATTGGTCGCGATGGACAACCCGCCGGCACCGTGCCGTTCGACGGTGAGTGACGCGCTTGTGGGAGAGGCGCTCGACACGCTGAGCCCCGCCCTCGCCGAAACCGGCGCCGAGATCGACCGGCTGCTGAACGAGCTCCTCGCCGTGCCGGCGGACTCGCGGGACCGTCTCTATGAGGCAATGCGTCATGCCGCGATCGGCGGTGGCAAGCGACTGAGGCCGCTGCTCGTCCTCGCCACTTGCGATCTTTTCCACGTCGACCGGCGCCGCGCGCTTCGCGTCGGCCTCGCCGTCGAATGCGTCCATGTTTATTCGCTCATCCACGACGACATGCCCTGCATGGATGACGACGACCTCCGCCGCGGCCGGCCCACCGTGCACAAGGCCTGGGACGAGGCCACGGCCATTCTCGCCGGCGACTCGCTTCACGCCCTGGCCTTCGAAGTGCTGGCGGACGAGGCGACCCATGAGGATCCTTTCGTGCGGGCCGAGCTCGTCGCCGAGCTGGCGCGGGCGGCGGGTCCATCCGGGATGGCGGGCGGCCAGATGATGGACCTGAGGGCGGAGGAGATGGCGCTCGACCTTGCCGCCGTCACGCGGCTCCAGCAGCTCAAGACGGGGGCTCTCATCGGCTTCTGCCTGGAGGCGGGCGCGATCATGGGCCGGGTGCCGCCGGAGGGGCGGACGCCGCTGCGGGGCTATGCCCGCGACGTCGGCCTCGCCTTCCAGATCGCCGACGACCTGCTCGACGCCGAGGGCGAGGAATCCAAGACCGGCAAGCGCGTCGGCAAGGATCGGACCGCCGGCAAGGAGACCTTCGTTTCGCTGCTCGGGTCGGAGCGGGCGCGCCAGCAGGCCGAGGCGCTCGTCGAGCAGGCGGCGGTGCACCTCCAGGCGTTCGGCGCGGAGGCCGATCTCTTGCGCGCGATCGCCCGCTTTGCCGTCGAGCGCGATCATTGATACCGCCGTCATTCCGGCGGAAGCCGGGACCCAAGAACACCGCTATTGCCAATTGTAGCCGGCGGTGTTCTTGGGGCCCGGATCAAGACCGGGATGACGATTTGGGGGAACGAATATGACACGTACCGGCGTCTATCCGGGCACCTTCGATCCGATCACGCTCGGCCACATGGATATCATCCGGCGCGGCGCGCACCTCGTCGACCGGCTGGTCATCGGCGTCACCACCAATCCGTCCAAGTCGCCGATGTTCAGCCTCGAGGAGCGGATGGAGATGGTCCGGAGGGAAGTCGAGCAGCTCGGCCGCAACATCAGCGTCGTCTCCTTCGACTCCCTGCTGATGGATTTCGCCGAAAGGGAAGGGGCGTCGATGATCATCCGCGGCCTGCGCGCCGTGGCTGACTTCGAATATGAATATCAGATGGCAGGAATGAACCAGCAATTGAACGATCGGATCGAGACGGTCTTCCTGATGGCCGACGTCTCGTTGCAGCCGATTGCTTCCAGGCTGGTGAAGGAGATCGCGCTCTATGGCGGCGAGATCCACAAGTTCGTCTCGCCCGCCGTCGCCGATGAAGTGCGAGCCAGGGTGGAGCGGATCGGCCGCAAGGGCTCATGAAGGGTTCAGGCGGGGCCGGGCACCGGCTAAAGCGGACCAATCAAGATTCGGTGAGGGCTCGATGAAGCTGAAGTCGTTGTTGGCCGCCTTGGCGGCATTGTTTTTCGCCGGTTTCGCAGCGGCGCAGGAGCCGGCCACGCCCGCGCCATCGCCGGCTGTGACGCCCGAGCTGACGCCGGAGAACACCTGGCATCTCGATTTGTCGACCGGTGGCCGCGTGAGCATTCAGCTCCGCCCCGACTTCGCCCCCAACCATGTCGAACGGATCAAGACGCTCACCCGCCAGGGCTTCTACGACGGCATCATCTTCCACCGCGTCATCGAAGGCTTCATGGCCCAGACCGGCGACCCCACCGGCACCGGCCAGGGGGGCTCCGAACTTCCCGACCTCGCGCCCGAGTTCAACGCCCTGCCGCACGTCCGGGGCACCGTCGCGGCGGCGCGCGCGCAGGACCCGAACTCGGCCAACAGCCAGTTCTACATCATGCTCGCGCCTCGCCTGTCGCTCGACGGCGACTATACGGTGTTCGGCCGCGTCGTGGGCGGCATGCAATATGTCGACTCGATCGCGCGGGGCGAGCCGCCGCTCGAGCCCTCGCGCATCGTCCGCGCTTCGATCGGGTCGGACAATGTGGCGCCGATGACAGCCGCCGAACTCCAGGCCGCCGCCGCCCAGCAGGCAGCCGCCGCCGCCGCGGCCCGGCCGGCGCCCGAGCCTTTCGTCCAATCGCTGACCGACGCGCCTATAACGGAGACGCCGCCGGCCGAAGCCGTAGCGGACGAATCCGAGGCGGAGCCGGCCGCCGAAAGCACGCCGGACGCCGAAACCGCCGAAGAGCCGGAGACAGCCGACACGCCTCAGGCGTAGGACGGCGCCATGCGCGTCGACCTGTTCGATTTCGAGCTCCCGCCCGAGCGGATTGCGCTGAGGCCCGCCAGCCCGCGCGATAGCGCGCGGATGCTGGTCGTGCGGCCGGACGGGCTTGGGGATCGTGTCGTCACCGACCTGCCGGGCCAGCTCCGCGCCGGCGACATGCTCGTCTTCAACGACACGCGCGTCATTCCGGCGCAGCTCGAAGGCCGCCGAGGCGAAGCCAGGATCGGCGCCACGCTCCACAAGCGCGAGGGGCCGCGCGAATGGCGCGCCTTCATCCGTAACGCCAAGAGGGTGCGCGAGGGCGACCGGATCGATTTCGGCGAGGGCGTCTCGGCCATCGCCGGCGATCGTGCCTCGGACGGCAGCATGGCGCTCGTCTTCGAAGGAGAGGAGCCGGTGGAGCTGCTGCTGGAGCGGGCCGGACGGATGCCGCTTCCGCCCTATATCGCCGGCAAGCGCGAGGCCGACGAGCGCGACGCCAGCGATTACCAGACCATGTTCGCCAAGGAGAAGGGCGCCGTCGCCGCGCCCACTGCCGCGCTGCATTTCACGCCGGCGCTGATGGAGTCGCTCGGGGCCGCCGGCATTCTCCACGAAACGCTCACCCTCCACGTCGGCGCCGGCACGTTCCTCCCCGTCAAGGCGGAGGACACCGACAGCCATGTGATGCACAGCGAGTGGGGCCGCATCGAGGCCGCCACCGCCGAGCGGTTGAACGCGGCGCGGGCGGAAGGGGGCCGCATCATTCCGGTGGGCACGACCTCGCTCCGACTGCTCGAAAGCGCCGCCGACGAAACGGGGCGATTGCACCCCTTCGAAGGCGACACGGCCATCTTCATCACCCCCGGCTACCGCTTCCGCGTGACCGATGGGCTCATCACCAACTTCCACCTGCCGCGCTCGACGTTGTTCATGCTGGTCTCAGCGCTGATGGGCCGCGAGCGGATGCAGGCGGCGTATGCGCACGCGATCGGGACAGGCTATCGCTTCTATTCCTATGGCGACGCCAGCCTGTTGCTGCCGCGTGGATAGACGTCAGAGCGGCTGAACCGCCACCTCGGCCGGCAGCGTCCAATCTATGGCCTCCAGACCCCGGCTCTCGAGGAAGATGTTGGCCTTCGAGAAGTGCCGGCAGCCGAAGAAGCCGTTATGGGCCGAAAGCGGCGAAGGGTGGGGCGCCCTCAGCACCAGGTGGCGGCCGCCGCGCTCGACGCTGTCGACGAAGCTGGCCTTTTTCTGCGCATAGTTTCCCCACAGCATGAAGACGACCGGTTCCGGGCGGTCGCTGATCTGCCGGATAACGGCGTCGGTGAAGCGCTCCCAGCCCTTGCCCTGATGCGACGCGGCGCGGCTCATCTCGACGGTCAGCACGCTGTTGAGGAGGAGCACGCCCTGCCGGGCCCAGGATTCGAGGAAGCCGTGGCGGGGCGGGGCGATGCCGAGATCCTCGCGCAGTTCCTTGAAGATGTTCACCAGGCTCGGTGGCGGACGGACGCCGGGCTTGACGCTGAAGCAGAGGCCGTGCGCCTGGTCGGGTCCGTGATAGGGATCCTGGCCCAGGATCACGACCCGCACTCTGTCGAGCGGCGTCAGGTCGAGTGCGCGGAACCACTCGCTGCCCTTGGGAAAGATGCGCTTGCCGTTGGCCCGCTCCTCCAGCAGGAAGCGCTTCAGCGCCGCCATGTAAGGGCTCTGGAACTCCGCCGCGAGAGGTGCCCGCCAGCTTTCATGCAGCTTTACATCCGCGGCCAAAATCGACCCCATCTTCCCGTGCCCGTCGGCGGTGTGCGAAAGGGATGCGTCCTCGTCAACCGGCGGGGGCGGGCCGGCTGTCGCACGGCCGGAAGGAGCAGGCATGGATTCGAAAGAAGTGGAAGCGTTCAAGGCCGCCCGCGAGGCGGCGGAGCGCGCCAGCGTGGTGTCGCGGGTCGCGCTGATCATCGCCTGCATGTCGATCGCGCTGGCGATACTCGGGCTGTTCCTGCCGATCTGAGTGGGTCGCTCCTAAGTTCAGGCGGATGGGAAGGGCGGCCGCGCCTCGCGCATGGTGGCCGCGACCAGCCCGGCGGACGCAAAGAGCGGCTCGCGCGCATCGGCCGGCAGCAGGTCGCTGAGCAGCCGGTCGAAGCCGGGCCGGTCCTCGCGGCCGGCGGCGCGGACCATGTCGAGGACCAGGGCTTCGTCGTGGCTGAGGCGCGGGCAGCAGGGCGGGCTGACGCAGAATGGCTCGGGCCAGGCGGCGCCCACTTCCTCAAGCATCAGATGGAGATGCGCGGCGGCGCGACGCGATCCGAGCTTCTCGGCCATAGCCTGGAGCGGACAGCGGCCAAGCTTGTTCATCACCACCCACAGCCGCAAGGTCATGACGAGCCGAGCGCCGCTAGTCTCCATGTCGCGCAGGTCGGGGGTTCGTGCCAACAGGTCGATGTCGAAGGTCATGCCGCTCTCCAATGCAGGACTCATTATTGCGACTAACTCGCATTAGCAAGCAGATTGATGAATTGACTTGATGCGAGAGGCAGCCTTGGAGTCTGGCGACGCGGCCTGACCAAAGGAGAATCGAGGATGCCGATCAAGGTAAGCTGCTACTGGGGCGCCAGTTTGTGAGCGGCGGCGCCATCCGGGTCGGGATCGGCGGCTGGACTTACGAGCCGTGGCGGGGCGTCTTCTATCCGGCCGATCTGCCGAAGGCGCGCGAGCTCGAATATGCGGTCAACCATGTGACCGCGATCGAGATCAACGCGACCTATTATGGCAGCCAGAAGCCGGCGAGCTTCGAACGCTGGGGCAAGGCGGCGCCGCCGGGTTTCATCTTCACCGTCAAGGCGTCGCGCTTCTGCACCAATCGCAAGGTGCTGGCGGAAGGAGCGGAGTCGATCGCGCGCTTCTGCTCGCAGGGCATAACCGAGTTGGGCGACAAGCTCGGTCCGATCCTGTGGCAGTTCGCCGGCACCAAGAGGTTCGATCCGGACGATTTCGGCGCCTTCCTGAAGCTGCTGCCGGCGGAGCAGGACGGCGTTGCCCTCCGCCACGCGCTGGAGGTGCGCCACGAGAGCTTCCGCGATCCGCGCTTCGTCGCGCTCGCCCGCGAAGCCGGCGCGGCAATCGTCTTCGCCGATTCGGGAAGCTATCCTCAGATCGCCGATGTGACGGCGGACTTCGTCTATGCCCGCCTTCAGCAGGCGCGGGAGGAGGAGCCGGCCGGCTATGACGCCGGGGAGCTCGATCGCTGGACCGCACTCGCCAAAGCCTGGGCTGGGGGCGAAGCGCCGCCGGGGCTTGCTTATGCCGCTGCCGAGATACCGCCGAAGAAGGCGCGCGAGGTCTTCATGTTCATGATCAACGGCGCGAAGGTGAGGGCCCCGGCTGCCGCGCAGGCCGTGATCGACCGCCTCCGCTGAGGATCAAAAGCCGGCAGCCTGCGTTCGTTACGCCCCGGCTTATGTTCCTTGGAGAGGTCGATTGCGCTGCCCGATTCTTGCCGCGCCGCTGGTTGCGGCCCTGTCGCTCCCCGCCTGCTCGGGTCAGGAACCAGCGGAGAATGAGATCCAGGTCGTCGATCCCGGAATGCCGGTCGAGGAAGATGGCGCCACCTTCAATATATCGAACGAGGCAGTGGCGGATGTTCCGCCTCCGCCGTCGCTTCCGAACGAGAATAGCGTCGGCCCGGGCAATGAGGTCGCGGGAGTCATACCCACCGGCTTCCACGGCGAATGGACTGAGGAGCCGTCCGCCTGCGGCAGCGGCGACAGCGTAACGCGGCTGAGGATCGGCGCCGACGCGCTGCGCTTCTACGAAAGCATCGCCAAAGTGCGCCAGGTCGCGGTGGTGAGCGATCGCGTGATCGAGGTGACTGCCGACTATAGCGGCGAAGGCCAGATCTGGACCAATCAGAGCCGGCTCAGCCTTTCGCCGGACGGCGACACACTCACCGTTGCCGGCGAGGGGGCGACGATGACGCGATCGCGCTGTCCCTGAGGTTTCGCGGGGGCGTGAAGAGCGCTATAGGCGCGGCCATGACGAATATGAGCATGGACGCGGTTCTCGAGAAGGCCGCAACCGCCCCCAAGGACGATGACAGCTGGTCGGTCGCCGGCCGCACCTTCAAATCGCGGCTGATCGTCGGCACGGGCAAGTATAAGAGCTTCGAGCAGAACGCGGCGGCGGTCGAGGCCTCGGGCGCGGAGATCGTCACGGTCGCCGTGCGGCGGGTGAACATCGCCGATCCGAAGCAGCCGATGCTGACCGACTTCATCGACCCGAGGAAGATCACCTATCTGCCCAATACCGCCGGCTGCTTCACCGCCGAGGAAGCGATCCGCACGCTGCGCCTTGCGCGCGAGGCCGGCGGGTGGGCGCTGGTCAAGCTGGAGGTGCTGGGCGAAGCGAAGACGCTCTACCCGGATATGATCGAGACGCTGCGGGCGACCGAGATCCTCGCCAAGGAGGGCTTCCAGCCCATGGTTTACTGCGCGGACGATCCCATCGCCGCGAAGAAGCTGGAGGATGCGGGCGCGGTCGCGATCATGCCATTGGGCGCGCCGATCGGATCGGGACTTGGCCTTCAGAATGAAGTGATGATCCGGATCATGGTGGAGAATGCCCGGGTGCCGGTGCTGGTCGACGCCGGCGTCGGCACGGCGTCTGATGCGGCGGTAGCGATGGAGCTTGGCTGCGACGGCGTCCTCATGAACACCGCCATCGCCGAGGCCAAGGACCCGATCCTGATGGCGCGGGCGATGAAGGCGGCGGTAGAGGCGGGGCGCCTCGCCTATCGCGCCGGCCGCATGGGCAAACGCCGCTATGCCGATCCGTCGAGCCCGCTCGCGGGGCTTATTTAGAGCACTCGAGAGCCGCCGGGAATTCACACCCCACTCCGGGGCGCTCACGTCATCCCGGCGAAAGCCGGGACCCAAGAACACCGCCCTTTCCAATGACGCGCGGACGTCGTCGCGCTTTCGATAGAGCTGATGTTCTTGGGTCCCGGCTTTCGCCGGGATGACGATGCTTAGCTTATATCACGCCGCAGTCGCCGGTGCGGAAAGGAGCTGATGTCCGGCGATAATCAATGCTCCCGACAACAAGTCGATCACTCCTTCCAACCCACCCAGCCGGGGCCGCGGACGACGCGGCCGGGGGTGGCGCCGGTGTGCTCGCCGCCTGCGATCACGGGCGTGCCGTTGACCAGGACGTGCTGGACGCCGACGGCATATTGGTGCGGCTTGTCGTAGGTGGCCTTGTCGATGATCGTGTCCGGATCGAACACCACCACGTCGGCGAAATAGCCCTCGGCAAGGCGCCCGCGGCCGTGGAGCTTGAGCTGGGTGGCGGGCATGCCGGTGAGGCGGTGGATGGCTTCTTCGAGCGGGATCACCTTCTCCTCGCGCACATATTTGCCGAGGAAGCGGGCGAAGCTGCCGTAGGCGCGGGGGTGCGGGTTGCTTTCGAGGAACACGCCCTCGGCCGAGACGCTGCCGGCGTCCGAGCCGACAATCGTCCAGGGCCAGGCGATGTTGCGGCGGACATTGGCCTCGTCCATGTGGAAATAAATGGCGTCGACCCGGCTGTCGTCCTCGATGACGAGGTCGATGATCGTGTCCTCCGGGCTGGTGCCGCGCATCTTCGCGACCTCCGCCAAGGTCTTGCCGGTGAGCGGCTTCAGCTTGTCGGTGTCGAAGCCGACCAGCAACACATTTTCCGGCCCACCGGCATCGTGCATGAGGTTTTCCCAGCCGACCGCCGGCGCCCGCATCTCGGCAATCACTCGCGCGCGGATCTCGGGGTCCTTGAGCCGCGCCACCCAGGCGTCATGGCCGCCCTCCTGCACCCATAGCGGCATGGTCGCGTAGAGCCCCGTAGAGCCCGCCGTATAGGGGTAGATGTTGGCGGTGACGTCGATGCCGCTTTCCCGGGCGGCGGTGAGCTTGTTCAGCATGGGGATCGACTTGTCCCAATTCTCCCGCCCCGCCGGCTTCATATGATAGATCTGGACGGGCGCGCCGGTGCGGCGGCCGATCTCGAGGATTTCGTCGATGGCTTCCTCGTAGCGCGTGGCCTCGCTTCTGAGGTGGGAGATATAGGTGCCCCCGAATTCGTGCGCGGCGGCGGTGAGCGCGACCAGCTCGTCCGTGTCGGCGAAATTGGCAGGGGCGTAGATGAGGGAGGAGCCGACGCCGAGCGCCCCTTCGCGCATCGCCTGGCGAACCAGCTCCTGCATGCCGGCAATCTGCTCCGGCGTTGCCTTGGTGTTGTCGCGGCCTACCTCGTGGACTCGCAGGGTCGTCGCGCCGACGAAGGAGGCGACGTTGGTGGAGACGCCCTTTTTCTCCAGGAATTCCAGATAGTCGCCGAGCGTTGTCCAGGTCACGTCGAACTTGATGTCGCCCTGCTCTTTCTCCATCTGCGCCTTCATCGCGGGCGTAAGCGGGCCCATCGACCAGCCTTCGCCGAACACCTCCAGGGTCACGCCCTGGCGGATATCGCTTTGCGAGCGGCCGTCCTCGATCAGCGACTGGGTGGCCCAGCTCAGCATGTTGATGAATCCCGGCGAGACGGCGAGGCCCTCGGCGTCGATCACGCGCGTAGCGGTCGCCCCGTCCAGGTTGCCGATGGCGGCGATGCGGTCGCCCTCGATGGCGACGTCCGCCACGAACGGCTTGCCGCCCTGGCCGTCATAGACGGTGCCGTCCTCGATGAGGATGTCATACTGCTGGGCGACGGCGGGTGCGCCGAGTGCCAGCAGGGCGCCGGCCAGCGCGGCATGAAGCTTACGGAACATCGGCACTCCCCTGTTGTCTTTTCAGGCGAGCTTAGCCGCCTGTGACGGGAGCGCAATCAGTCGTAGACGATCTTCACCTTCGCAGCCGCTTCGGCGGCGAGCCGCCGGGCGTCGTCGACGGTGCGGCCGGAGGCGAGGGCGACGCCCATGCGGCGATAGGGGCGGGTGACCGGCTTTCCGAACAGGCGCACGTCCACTTCCTCGCCCTTGCCGCCCAGCGCCAGTGCGTCGCCAAGGCCGGTGAAGCCGAATCGCTCCGACTCCCGGTCGGCGAGAATGACGGCCGAGCAGCCGGCCGGGTGGCGGAGCGTGATCTCCGGAATCGGAAGGCCGAGCACCGCGCGCACGTGGAGGTCGAACTCGGAGAGATTCTGGGAGAGGAGGGTGACCATCCCCGTGTCGTGCGGCCGCGGCGAGAGCTCGGAGAAGATCACATCCTCGCCGGCGACGAAGAACTCGACTCCGAAGATGCCGTAGCCGCCGAGGTCGTCGACCACCTTGCGCGCCATGTCCTTCGCGTCGGCCAGCGCCTTTTCGGACATGCCTGTCGGCTGCCAGCTTTCCATATAGTCGCCGCGCTCCTGCCGATGCCCGATGGGCGGGCAGAAGAGCACGCCTTCGCGCGTGCGGACAGTGAGGAGGGTGATCTCATAGTCGAACTCGACGAACTCCTCGACGATCACCCGCGCGCGGTCGCCGCGCATATTGGCAACGGCATAGTCCCAGGCGGTCTCCAGCTCGGCGGCGGTGCGGACCGTGCTCTGGCCCTTGCCGGAGGAGGACATGACCGGCTTGATGACGCAGGGAAGGCCGGTATGGGCGGCGCCCGCCTCCACTTCCGCCAGGCTTTCGGCGAAGCGGAACTTGGAGGTGCGGAGACCCAGCTTGTCGGCTGCGAGCTCGCGGATATTGTCGCGGTTCATGGTCATCATCGTCGCCCTCGCGGAGGGAACGACGGTGGTGCCCGCCGCCTCGATCTCCTGCAGCACCTTGGTGCGGATGGCCTCGATTTCCGGCACGACGAAGTCCGGCTGGTGCCGCGCCACCGCGGCCCGGAGCTTGTCGCCGTCGAGCATGGAGAAGACCTCCGCCTCGTCCGCCATCTGCATGGCCGGGGCCCCGGCATAGCTGTCGCAGGCTACGACATGGCAGCCGAGCCGCTTGGCGGAGATGGTGAATTCCTTGCCCAGTTCGCCGGAGCCGAGAAGGAGAATCTTGGCGGTGTAGCTCATGCGCCCGCGCCTAGCCGCCGCGCGCTTCGTCCTCAAGCGCCAACGGCTGGACCATCGGGGTGAACGGCAGGCGCATTGGCGCGTTGGCCCACCGCATGTTCACGCAACCCATGGAGATAGTCATGGCCGCCAAGCTCAAGCCCCTTTCGCAGCAAGTGATCGTCATCACCGGTGCCTCCAGCGGCATCGGCCTCGCGACCGCCCGGCTTGCGGCCGTCAAAGGCGCGAAGGTGGTGCTGAGCGCCCGGACGCGGGACGCGCTTTCGACGGCGGTCGACGAGATCAAGCAGGCCGGCGGCGAGGCAAGCTTCGTCGTCGCCGACGTCGGCAAGCGCGACGAGGTGGAGGCGATTGCCGCCCATGCGATCGAGCGCTTCGGCGGCTTCGACACCTGGGTGAACGATGCCGGCGTGATGATCTGGGGCAAGATCGGCGACGTCGCCGAGGAGGATATGCGCCGCCTGTTCGAGACCAACTTCTGGGGCGTCGTCTATGGCTCGGAGGTTGCGGTCGAGCATCTACGCAAGAGGGGCGGGGCACTGATCAATATCGGCAGCGTGGAATCGGATCGCGCCGCGCCTCTCCAGGGTATCTATGCGGCCAGCAAGCATGCGGTGAAGGGCTTCACCGACGCGTTGCGGATGGAATTGGAGGTAGAGGGAGCGCCGGTGTCCGTGACGCTAGTCAAGCCCGGCTCCATCGGCACGCCGCTTCCGCAGCACGCCAAGGATCTCACCGGGCGCGAGCCCAAGCTGCCGCCGCCAGTCTATGAGCCGATCGAAGCGGCGGCGACCATCCTTCGCGCGGCGGAACGGCCGGTGCGGGATGCTTTCGTCGGTGGTTCGGCCCGCGCCATCAGCAGCCTCAGCCACCGCGCCCCGCGGATGATGGACTGGCTCAGCGAGAAGTTCCTGCTGCCCGCCGAGATGGGCGACCGGCCGTCGACGCCGTCCGATAACCTCCACCAGGGCCACGGCGAAGGTAAGGTGCGAGGCGACCACCAGGGAAGCGCGATCCGCCCGAGCCTCTATTCCCGCGCGGCGCGGCACCCGGCGACCACTTGGGCCGTGGCGAGCGTTGCGGGCGCCGGCATCGGCGCCTTCTTGCTCAGCCGGCGCAGCCGCCGTCAGCCCGCCGCTTCAGACATTCGCGTGGAGCGGGAAGAAGCGACTTAAGGCCTCCAGCGTCTCCTGGACGCTCTTGTGATGGATGAAGATGCCGCCCGCTTCCTCCCAGAGGTGCGCGTGCTTCAACGTGTCGTCGACCAGCACGTCGCCCGGCATGCAGTGGTTGCGCTTGTTGACCGCCATGCAGGTGATGATGCGGGTGCCAGGGAAATGCTCGGCGGCCCAGCGCACCTTTTGATCCGCTGCCCAGTTGCCGCGCGGTAGCCCGGTGAGAATGACGGGGTCCAGATGCTTCACGGCGTCGAAAAGCTCCGCCGCGCCGGGCATCAGCGGCAAGGTGCCGTAGAAGTCGGGGGCGCTCGCCAGCTTCGCCCACATGCGGCCGATATTGTAGCGCTGCTGGAAGGCCTTCGGCCTCATGCCGAGGATCGCTTCGGCGCCGCGATCGAAATCGGCAAGGACGCCGTCGCAGTCGAGATAAAGCTGCCGCTTCATGGCCAGCGCCTCGGGAAGAGCTTTACCGGCATGGGAAGGTCGATCGGAGTCCAGCCGAGACGGGCGATCACGTCGTTGCTTTCCTTCGCCTGTCTGCCATTCTCCAGCGACCAGGTGATGTGATAGGTGCTGCCGTCCGGCCGGTCCGTGGTGCCACCGAGGCTGACGACCAGCGCCTCCACGCCTTCGCCGTCATCGACCCGGCCGACGATCTCGCCCAGCGTTTCGCCGGGAAGCTCCGCCTGGCGGCTCGCCTTGGCGGCGAGGGTGACATGATCGGCCACGACCCTGGCGAACTTGGGAGGGAATTGCTGGAGCAGCTCGCTGCGCTGCTCGTCATCGAGCGCCCAGCCGATCACGCCATCGCCTTTGCCTGCCCTCGCGGCGGCCTCTTTCGCCGACAATGCCATGTTTGTTCCAACCGTTTCGGGGCGGATACGTTCCTGAGGCGGATAGAAGCGCACGGCAGGGCGTTTCAACGATGAGGAGAACGGCCATGGACGAGCGAGAAAAGGAGCGCGCGAAGGAGCGTTCCAAGCATGAAGAGGAGATCGCCCGCGAGGGCGAAGAGAACCGGCGCGCAATGGACAAGGTGCCTCCACCGGGCACCGATCCGCTCCACGAAGGACCTTAGCGGGAAACCTGGCGTAGGTAGCTGGATAGCGCCTTGCACTCTGCCTCGCTCATGTGGAGGCCGAGCTTGGTTCGCCGCCAGAGAATGTCCTCGGCCGTGCGGGCGAATTCGTGCCTGACGAGGTAGCGGACCTCCGCCTCGTAAAGCCCCGCGCCGAAATGCCGGCCCAGCGTTTTGAGCAATAGGGCGTCGCCGACGACCTGTTTGATGCGGGTGCCGTAGGACCGGGCGAGGCGCCCGACGAGGGGCTGGGGCATCCACTCCGACAGAGAGATGAGATAATCGTTGAAAGCCGGGTAGATGTCGCCGCCGGGCAACGCCGACCAGCCCGTCGATTTCCGCCCTTCGATCCCAAGCCGATCGAGCGCCTCGGCGGCAAGGGCGCGGGCGGTCGTGATCTTGCCGCCGAAGACGGAGAGAAGCGCGGCGCCCGGATCGTCGTCGAGCTCCAGCCGGTAGTCGCGGGTCACGGCCTTGGGATCGGTCTCGCCGTCGTCGTAGAGGGATCGGACTCCCGAATAGCTCCACACGATCTCGCCAGGCGTCAGCTGCCGCTCGAAATAGCGATTGGCGGCGGCGCAGAGATAGTCGGACTCCTGCGCGGTGATCGTCGCCTCGTCGGGCGATGAGACCGGCACTTCCGTGGTGCCGATCAGCGTGAATTGCCCCTCATAGGGAATGGCGAAGACGACGCGGCCGTCGGGCTGTTGCAGGATATAGGCTTGCTCGCCCTCCCACATCGCCGGCACGACGATATGGCTGCCCTTGATGAGCCGCGCTCGGCTCCGGCTGTCCTCGCTGAGGCGGCCGCCCAGCACATCCGCCACCCAGGGTCCGGCGGCGTTGACGATCGCCTTCGCGGACACCGTCCGCTGGCCGGACAGTTGGGCATGCCAGACGTCTCCCACTCGCTCGGCGGACAGCAACTCCGTTCGCGTGGCGATCTCGGCGCCGCGTTCGGCCGCATCCACGGCGTTCAGCACGACGAGGCGAGAATCGTCCACCAGCGCGTCCGAATATAGCGCGACGCGATCGCGCATCTCCGGCTTCAAGGGCGCGCGATAATCGCCGCGGGCGACACTGGGAAGACTGCTCCCCCAGGCGAGGAGCCGATAGAGCAAGAGCCCGGCGCGCACCATCCACCAAGGCCGCGTTCCCCCGGCATGCGGCAACACGAAAGAGAGTGGCCTCACGATATGGGGGGCGGTGCGGAGCAGTATCTCCCGCTCCTTCAGCGCCTCCCGCACAAGGCGGAACTCGCCATATTCGAGGTAACGCAGGCCGCCGTGGATGAGCTTCGAGGAGGCGGAGCTGGTATGCTGGGCGAGATCGTCCTTCTCGACCAGCAGCACCGTCGCGCCCCGGATCGAGGCATCGCGCGCGATCGCCGTGCCGTTGATGCCGCCGCCGATGATGAGGAGATCGAAGCTTTCCATCGCTGTTCTCTACGTCATTCCAGCCGATGCTGGTATCCATGCCGGCTTCATGCCAGCAAAGCCGAAAGGACCCCGGCCTTCGCCGGGGCGATCGAGGAGGGGCACGGATGGTCGACGCATCGCTGCTCGTCATGGACGCGGGCACGACCAGCACTCGCGCCATGCTGTTCGCGCCGGACGGCGCCTGCCTTGGCTGCGAGCAGCGCGAGCTTACGCAGCATTATCCGGAGCCGGGGCTCGTCGAGCATGATGCCGAGGAAATCTGGGACCGGACGCTGGCATGCGCCCGGGCGATGGTGGCCAAAGCGGGCGGCGCGGAGCGGGTCGCGGCGATCGGCATCACCAATCAGCGCGAGACGATCGTCTTCTGGTCCCGGCGGACGGGACGGGCGCTCGCCCCCGCCATCGTCTGGCAGGATCGTCGCACCGCCGATTTCTGCCGATCGCTCAAGGAAGCGGGACATGAGGAAGCACTGCAGCAATGCACCGGCCTGCTCCTCGATCCTTATTTCAGCGCGAGCAAGATCGCCTGGGCGATGGAGAATTGGCCGCAGCTTCGCGACGCGGGCGGCGAGCTGCTCGTCGGCACGATCGAAAGCTGGCTCATCTTCCGCCTCACCGGCGGCCTCCACATCTCGGATGCCACCAACGCTTCGCGGACGGCGCTGATGGACATCGCCACCGGCCGCTGGGACGAGGAGCTGCTTGGCCTGTTCAACGTGCCGGAAGGCTCGCTGCCGGAGATCGTCGACTGCGCGGGTCGCTTCGGGGACACGACCCTGTTCGGCGCTCCCATCCCGATCTGCGGCATGGCCGGGGATCAGCAGGCCGCGGCGATCGGCCAGGCCTGCCTCGCTCCGGGGGACACCAAGGCGACCTACGGCACCGGCGCCTTCGTGCTCACCCATACCGGCGCGGAGCGGCCGCTTTCGCATCACCGCCTGCTCGCCACCGTCGCCTGGCAATTGGGCGGCGCGCGCACTTATGCGCTCGAGGGCTCGGTCTTCGTCGCCGGCAGCTTGATCCAGTGGCTGCGCGACGACGTCGGGCTGCTTGGCTCGGCCGCCGAAAGCGAGGCGCTCGCCCGCTCGGTTCCCGACAATGGCGGTGCCTATATCGTGCCCGCCTTGGCGGGCCTCGGCGCGCCTTATTGGGAGCCGTCCGCCCGCGCCGCCATCTCCGGCCTCAGCTTCGCCACCGGCCGCGCTCACATCGTCCGCGCGGCGCTGGAGGCGATGGCGCACCAGACCCACGACTTGATGACCGCCTTCGCCGCCGACGGCGCGGCCTGGGAATGCTTGAAGGTGGACGGCGGCATGGTCGCTAACGACTGGCTGGCGCAGGATCTGGCAGACATGCTGAACCTCCGCGTCGAACGTCCGGCCTTCGTCGAGACGACCGCTTTGGGCGCCGCAATGCTCGCCGGCGTCGGTTGCGGCCTCTTCCCCGGCCTTGAACAAGCTGCGGCCATGCGCGGCGCCGTCGAACGCTTCGATCCGCGGCTGGACCTCAAGACGCGGGAGCGACGGCTCGACGGTTGGAAGAAGGCGATGGCCGCAACGTTGGCGCGCTGAGTCAGCCGTTCAGCTGCACGCCCGGTGGCGGAGGAGGCGGGGCGCCTTCGGCCTTCCAGCTGTCGTCGATCATTTTTATGATCGCCGAGAAATCCTTGCCCGATCCGCCCAGTTTCTCGGCGAAGCGGGTGTAGAGCTCCTCGGCATAGGCGCCCATCGGCGTATAGCTGTCGACGCTGCGCGCGGCCTCCATGGCGAGGCGCAGGTCCTTCAGCATCAGCGCCGCCGCGAAGCCGCCATTATAATCGCGATCGGCGGGCGTTTCGGGGCCCACGCCGGGGACGGGGCAATAACTGGTCATCGACCAGTTCTGGCCCGAAGCCTGGCTGGAAATGTCGAAGAAGGTCTTGGGGTCGAGCCCCAGCTTCTGGGCCAGCACGAACGTCTCGCAGGTCGCGATCATCGAGGCGCCCAAGAGCATGTTGTTGCAGATCTTGGCCGCCTGTCCCGCACCGGCACCCCCGGCGTGGATCACCGCCTTGCCCATGATATCGAGGAAAGGCTCGGCGCGGTTGAAGGCTTCCTCGGTGCCGCCCACCATGAAGGTCAGCGTGCCGGCCTCGGCCGCGGCGATGCCGCCGGAGACGGGCGCGTCGACCATCCTATAGCCCTTGGCCTGGGCGTCCCCGATCACCTCGCGGGCGGTGGCGACGTCGATGGTCGAGCAGTCCATCAAAATGGCGGCAGGCGGCGCTTTGCCGAAGATGTGGTTCTCATAGACGTCACGGACGTGCTTGCCCGCCGGCAACATGGTCACGACCGCTTCGGCTTCGGCCACGGCATCGTCCGTGGACTCGGCGGGGAGGCAGCCGGCCTTCTTCGCCCGCTCCAGTGCTTCGGGCGACAGATCGAAGGCGCGGACGTCATGACCCGCCTTCGCCAGGTTCGCAGCCATGCCGCCGCCCATATTGCCGAGACCGATAAATGCTACCCGTGCCATTCTGCCGTCTCCAGTGTCGTTCGTCCCGAGCGCAGTCGAGGGGCGCCCGCGATTAGTCCCTGCCAGCGCCCCTCGACTTCGCTCGGGACGAACGGACTCAGGGTTTTCCCTCTAACGCCCCTTCCACTCCGCCTCACGCTTGCCGACGAAGGCGGCCATGCCCTCCTTCTGGTCCTCGGTGCCGAAGAGGCCGTGGAACAGGCGCCGCTCATAGGCGATTCCCTGGGCCAGCGGCATTTCGAAGGCGGCGTTGATCTGCTCCTTGGTGGCCATCGCCGCGAGCGGCGCCATCGCAGCAATGGCCTCGGCCGTCTTCATGGCTTCGTCGATCAGCGTGCCGGCCGGCACCACCCGCGCCACCAGGCCGGAACGTTCCGCCTCCTCGGCGCCCATCATCCGGCCGGTGAGGCACATCTCCATCGCCTTGGCCTTGCCGACCGCGAGCGTGAGGCGCTGCGACCCGCCCATGCCAGGGGTGACGCCGAGCTTGATCTCCGGCTGGCCGAACTGGGCGTTATCGCCGGCGATGATGAAGTCGGCCATCATCGCGACTTCGCAGCCGCCGCCGAGCGCATAGCCGGCCACCGCCGCGATCCACGGCTTGCGGGTCGACGTCACCTTCTCCCAGCCCTGGAAGAAGTTGGACGCATACATGCTGGCGAAGCCTTGGGATTCCATTTCCTTGATGTCGGCGCCCGCCGCAAAGGCCTTCTCGCTGCCGGTCAGCACGGCGCAGCGCTGGCTGTCGTCGGCGTCAAAGGCGGCGAAGGCGTCGATCAGCTCCTTCAGAACCGCTGTGTTCAGCGCGTTCAGCGCCTTCGGCCGGTTAAGCGTGATCAGCGTCACCGCGCCGCGCTGCTCGACCAGGATATTCTCGTAGTTCATTGCATCGTCTCTTTTCAAATCGTCATCCCGGGCTTGATCCGGGATCCATGAACATTGTGCTTTTCGGTTCGCGATGCGCGGTGTTCATGGATCCTGACTTTCGTCAGGATGACGGGTTGGGTCAAAGCGGCGTCCATTCTTCCCCTTCGGGCATGGGCGCGAAGATGGTGTCGATCATGTGATCGGTGACCCCGTCGGGCGTCGCGGGGTTCCAACTGGGCGCATTGTCCTTGTCGATCAGCACCGCGCGGACCCCTTCGAGGAAGTCGGGCCGCTGCACGACCTTGGCGGCGACCGCATATTCCTGCCGCATCTCGTCGGCGAAATCCTGCATCCTCGCGCCCTCGGCGAGGAGCCGGAGCGACACTTTGCAGGCCTGAGGGCTCTTGGTCCTCAAGGTCGCAAGTTCGGTGCTCGCCCAGTCGGACGAGTCTTTCTCCAGCGCGCTCAGTATCTCTTCCAGCCGATCGGACGCGAACGTCTTGTTGATCTGGAGCAGGTTGTCGGCGATGCGCGGCTCCGGCGCGGTGTTGCTCGCCTGGCCGAGCGCGCCTTCGATCCGCTCCGGATGGTCGATGATCCGCGCCTTCAGGTCCTCGAGCGCGTCGTGCAGCACATAATGGGTGGCAAGGCCAAGGTAGCGGCACTCCGCCCCGTCCATCCGTGCGCCGGTGAGCGCGAGGAACTGGCCGGTGCGGCCAGGCAGGCGCGAGAGGTACCAGCCGCCGCCGACGTCGGGGAAGAGTCCGATGGCCGTCTCCGGCATGGCGAAGCGGGTATTCTCGGTGGCAACGCGATACTTTGCCGGCTGCGAGATGCCGACGCCGCCGCCCATGGTGATGCCGTCCATGAACGCCACGATCGGCTTGGCATAGGTAAAGAGCAGGTGGTTGAGGCGATATTCCTCGTGGAAGAAGGCGCGCGCCTCGGCGCCGTCGACGGCTCCGCTTTCGGCGAGCATGCGGACATCGCCGCCCGCGCAGAAGCCGCGGCCTTCGGCATGGTCGATCATCACCGCCTTGACGCTCTCGTCCGCGCGCCACTGGGTGAGCGCGGCGATCATCGCCGTGCACATGTCCTTCGTAAGCGCGTGGATCGCCTTGGGCCGGTTCAGCCGAATCCGTCCGACCGACCCTTCGACGTTAGTGATGACGTCGCTCATTGGCGAAGCATGTCGCGGGAGATGATGACTCGCATGATCTGGTTGGTCCCCTCCAGAATCGAATGGACGCGAAGGTCGCGCCAGAAGCGTTCAACCGGATAATCCTGCAAATAGCCATAGCCGCCATGCAATTGCAGCGCTCGGTCGACCACGCTGCTGCCGGTGTCGGTCGCAAGCCTCTTGGCCATGGCGGCGAAGCGGGTCTTGTCGGGCGCGTTCGCGGTCACCTTCACCGCCGCGGCATAGAGCAGCGTCCGCGCCGCCTGCAGCTCAGTCTCCATGTCCGCCAGGGTGAACTGCGTCGCTTGGAAATCGGCGATGGCAGTGCCGAACTGCTTGCGCTCCTTGGTGTAGGAGACCGCCTCGTCGAGGCAGCGCTGCGCTCCGCCCAAAGAACAGGCGCCGATGTTGAGGCGGCCGCCGTCGAGACCCATCATCGCGATTCGGAAGCCTTCACCTTCGGCGCCGACCAGGTTTTCGACCGGCACTCTCACCTCGTCGAAGTTGACCTGGGCGGTCGGCTGGGAATGCCAGCCGAGCTTCTTCTCCTGCGCGCCGAAGCTGACGCCCGGCAGGTCCTTCTCGATGACGAGGCAGGAGATGCCCTTGGGTCCTTCCTCGCCCGTGCGGACCATGGTGACGTAGATTTCGTTCTCGCCGCCGCCCGAGATGAAGGCTTTGGAGCCGGAGACGACATAATGGTCGCCCTCCTTCACCGCTTTGGTCTTGAGCGCCGCCGCGTCGGAGCCCGAGGAGGGCTCGGTGAGGCAATAGGAGCCGATCCGCTCCATCGTCACCATCGAGGGAAGATACTTCTGCTTCACCCCCGCCGATCCGAACCGGTCGATCATCCAGCTCGCCATATTGTGGATCGAGATGAAGGCCGAGGTGGAGGGGCAGCCATAGGCCATCGCCTCCATGATCAGCGCAGCCTCGAGCCGCCCGAGGCCGATGCCGCCCGACTCCTCAGATACGTAGATCGATCCGAAGCCGAGCTCGGCCGCGGCCCGGATCGTGTCGCGCGGGAAGATATGCTTCTCATCCCACTCCGCCGCATGGGGCGTGATCGCATCGGCGGTGAACTGCCGCGCCATCTCCTGGATCTGGCGCTGCTCGTCGGTAAGGTCGAATTGGGTGGTCATCACTTCGCTCTATCAGCCCCTCTCCCCTTGTGGGAGAGGGTAGGGAGAGGGGCCAGCCGCGTCTGCGGCTGAAAGAATCTTCTGAGAGAAAGTCTCTTGGCCGGCAGACGCCGGCCGCCCCTCTCTCCAACCTCTCTCCCACAAGGGGAGAGAGGCTGTCTCAACCCATGGTCGGAATGACGAAGGCGTTTTCGCCCGTTGCCGAGCCGTCCGGCCAGCGCTGCGTGATGGTCTTCGTCTTGGTCCAGAAGCGGACGCCTTCCATGCCGTGCTGGTTGATGTCGCCGAAGGCCGAGCGCTTCCAGCCGCCGAAGCTGTGGTAGGCGACCGGCACGGGGATCGGCACGTTGATGCCGACCATGCCGACATTCACGCGGTGGGCGAATTCGCGGGCGGCGTGGCCGTTGCGCGTGAAGATGGCGACGCCGTTGCCATATTGGTGGTCCGAGGGAAGGCGCAGCGCCTCCTCGAAGCTGTCGGCGCGCACGATTTGGAGGACGGGCCCGAAAATTTCCTCCTGGTAGGACTGCATCGTCGGCTTGACGTGGTCGAACAGGGTCGGGCCGACGAAGAAGCCGTTCTCATGCCCCTGGAGCGAGAAGCCGCGGCCGTCGACGACCAGCTCGGCGCCTTCGTCGACGCCCATCTGGATGTAATTCTCGATGCGCTGCTTGTGGGCGGCGTTCACGACGGGGCCGTAATGCGCCTCAGGGTCGGTCGAGACGCCGACGCGCAGCTTGGCGATGGCCGGGAGGAGCGCCTCGCGCAGCTCGTTCGCGGTCTTCTCGCCGACCGGCACGACGACGGGGAGGGCCATGCAGCGCTCGCCGGCCGAGCCGAAGGCGGCGCCGGAGAGGTCGTTGACCACCTGGTCGAGATCGGCGTCGGGCATGACGATGCCGTGGTTCTTGGCGCCGCCCATCGCCTGGACGCGCTTGCCGTTGGCGACGCCGCGCTTGTAGACATAATGGGCGATGTCGGAGGAACCGACGAAGCTCACCGCCTTGATGTCGTCATGGTCGAGGATCGCGTCGACCATCTCCTTGTCGCCATGGACGACCTGGAGGATGCCCTCGGGCGCGCCGGCCTCGAGCATCAGCTCGGCGAGGCGGACGGGGACGGAAGGATCGCGCTCGGAGGGCTTCAGGATGAAGGCGTTGCCGACCGCGATGGCGACACCGAACATCCACATCGGGATCATCGCGGGGAAGTTGAACGGGGTGATGCCGGCGACCACGCCCAGAGGCTGCCGCATCGAATAGACGTCGATGCCGGGGCCGGCGCCCTGCGTATATTCGCCCTTGAGGGCGTGGGGGATGCCGCAGGCGAACTCGATCACGTCGAGGCCGCGCTGCACGTCGCCGCGCGCATCGGCGATGACCTTGCCGTGCTCGGAGGAGAGAAGGAGAGCGAGCTCCTCGATATTCTTCTCGACCAGTTCCTTGAACTTGAACATCACGCGGGCGCGGCGCTGCGGGTTGGTCGCCGCCCAGCCATGCTGCGCATCCAGCGCGATCCGGACCGCCTTGTCGAGATCGACTGCGCTGCCGAAGCCTACCTTCGCCTGCACGCCGCCATTGTTGGGATCGAAAACGTCGCCCTGCCGTTCGCCCGAAGCGATGGCCGCGCCGCCGATGAAATGATCGATGTTCCGCATGTGATGTTCGTCCTGTCCGGCTCCTCGAGTGAGGCTGCTATGAGCCTCCCCATTGTTGCAGGCAAGCGATAGACATGCAGCTTACGCCTGCATTAATGCAGGTACGATGCACTGGGACGATCTGCGCTATTTCCTCGCCGTCTCCCGCGCCGGCCAGCTCAGCCGCGCGGCTGCAGCCTTGGGCGTGGATGCGACCACCGTCGGGCGGCGCGTGCGCAGGCTGGAAAAGGCGCTGGGGCAGACCTTGTTCGAACAGACCCAGGAAGGTCAGACTCCGACCGAGGCAGGCGAGCTTCTCCTGGTGAAGGCCGAGGCGATGGAGCGCGAGGTCCGCGCCATCGAGGCCAGTCCCGAGGCGGGCGAGCATCTCGCCGGCGCCATTCGTGTCAGCGTGTCGGAAGGGTTTGGAACTTGGTTCGTCGCCCACCATCTCTCCGGATTCGCGGCCGCCCATCCGCGCCTTCGGATCGACCTCGTCGCCAGCAGCGGCTTCCTCAATCCCTCGCGCCGGGAAGCGGATGTCGCCATCCTGCTCGCCCGCCCGCGCAAGGGGCCGCTCTTCACGCGCAAGCTCACCGACTATCGCCTGCGCCTCTATGCCGCGCGCTCCTATCTCGAAGCGCGGGGCCCAGTTCCGAATGTCGAGGCGCTCCGTGGGCACCCGCTCATCGGCTACGTCCCCGACCTGCTCTACGCTCCGGAGCTGCGCTATCTTACCGAGATCGCGCCAGCGCTCGAGCCGCGCATCCGCAGCACCAGCATCAACGCCCAGTATCGCCTTGTCGCATCGGGCGCGGGGATCGCCGTCCTGCCCTGCTTCATCGGCGACGCGGACGGCGCGCTTACGCGCGTGCTCGACGATATATCGGTGACTCGTTCCTTCTGGCTCGTCACCCACGCCGACACGCGTCAGCTCCCTCGCGTAGACGCCTTCGTCGCCTGGCTGACGGAACTCGCCGGTGTCCGGCAGGCACGGTTGCTCGGTACGTAATCGTCAACGAGAAACGTCATGCCGGACTTGATCCGGCATCCACGAACACCGAAGAGGCGGATCAGGCACCGCCAATGTTCATGGACCCCGGGTCAAGCCCGGGGTGACACGGGAGGGTGCCGGCGTGACAGGAGAGGGTAAGCGTCAATGAAACTCGCATCGCTGAAATCGGGCCGCGACGGCCGCCTCGTCGTGGTGAGCCACGATCTCGCCTGGTGCGCGGATGCGACTCATATCGCGCCGACGCTGCAGGCCGCGCTCGACGACTGGGTTGACGTGGCGCCGCAACTCGAGCTGCTCGCAACCGATCTCGCGCACGAGGCGATACCGATGATGCGCTTCCACGAGCGGGAGGCCGCCGCGCCCTTGCCCCGCGCCTATCAGTGGGCGGACGGCTCGGCCTATGTGAACCATGTGAAGCTGGTGCGGCAGGCGAGGGGGGCGGAGCTTCCCGAAAGCTTCTGGACCGATCCGCTCATGTATCAGGGCGGCTCCGACGAGTTCCTCGGCGCGCGCGATCCGATCCCGCTCGCCGACGAAGCCTGGGGCTGCGACCTCGAGGCCGAGGTGGTCGTCGTCACCGGCGACGTGCCCCGCGGCGTCTCTCGGGACGAGGCGCTGAACCACATTCGTCTCGTTGGCCTCGTCAACGACGTGTCTTTACGCAACCTCATCCCCGCCGAGCTCGCCAAGGGTTTCGGCTTCCTCCAGTCCAAGCCGGCCTCCGCGCTCTCCCCCGTCTTCGTCACGCCCGACGAGCTTGGTGAACGCTGGCAGGACGGCAAGCTCCTCGGCGCGCTCAATGTCGACCTCAACGGTGAGCCTTTCGGCCGCGCCGACGCCGGCGAGGACATGACCTTCGATTTCGGCACCCTCGTCGCGCACCTCGCCAAGACCCGCAACATCGGCGCCGGCTCGATCATCGGCTCCGGCACCGTCTCCAACCGCGACGCCGATGGTGGCCCCGGGAAGCCGATCGCCCGCGGCGGGCGCGGCTATTCCTGCCTCGCCGAGGTACGCACCGTCGAAACCATCCTCGATGGCCAGGCCGTCACGCCGTTCCTCAAGCATGGCGACACCGTCCGCATCTGGATGGAGGACGAACACGGTCACGCCATCTTCGGCACCATCGAGCAGACGGTGGTCGCCGCCTGATTCCTATTCGGCGACGTAGCGCCAGGGATCGCCGGGGCTGTCGCGACGCCAGATGGTGAAGAAAGGCATCGAAGCGGGCTTGCCTGCTTCCGGCGCCTTCCGGTGGATGGTGCCGATATTGACGCCGAGGTCGCCGCTCGACGCGACCAGCGTCTTTTCCGCCGACCAATAGAGCGGGCTGGTCGTGTCATCCGGAAAGCTGGCCGTGATGGCGTCGAGGCCGATGGTGAAGGCGGCGCCCTCATACATGTTCATGGCATCCGGGCGGCCATATTTGCGGAAGGCGGCCTTGAGGCCGATTTGCTGCGCCTCATCCGAGAATTGTTGCTCGACATCGGCGAGGCTGCGCCGGTGGGTGGTGAGGACGGCGGGGTCGACGATCGGGGGCGTCAAGCTCGCGGGAAGGGATGGCGGGAGCAGATCGAACGATACCTCGCCGGCGGGGCGCGGCATCTGCTTGAAGACCGCCACGCGCCAGCCTTCCGGACGCTTGATCCAGTAGGACAGATATTTCTGCGCCGTCACGCGCGGATCCCCGCCTTTGAGCGTCATATAGCCGAAGGTGAAACCGTGGGTGCCGTCCGCCGAAATACCGCCGCGCACCGGCGTCCAGCTGATCCTGTCGCCCTTGGCGAATGAACTGGACCGAAGCGCGGCGCTCACGGCGTCGCGACCCTCGACGATCCCCTTGCCCGGCACCGGCATGGTCGCGCCCTGGTCCATCATGGCGGTGAGACCTGAGGCGGGGTCCGTGTCCGCTGCCGCGGCGGAAAAAGCCCGGTCCGCTTCGATCAGGCCGTCTACGACGGCTTGCGGCGTGGCAGGTTGGGGTGCCGTCAACGCCGCGGCCAGCAGCAGCGATTGCAAGATCATGGTTCTGGGAGCTCTCCGCTTTTCAGGTGCTACGCTGGCGCTAGAGCGGTTCCGACGCCTGCATCCTTCGACAAATGCACCGCCCCGTTCGACCAGCGCCGCCCGTTCAGTCGATGGAATCGTTCACTCGCGTGTCCGTGGCGATCCAGTTCGTTTCCCAGGTTTTTCCGCCGTCATTCGAGAATGCCTGCTCAAAACGGACCGATGTCGGCGTGATGTCGGAGATGACGAATCGAACGAGGATTGCCCGGCCGTTCAGCGTCTCCTGCGCGAAAAACTCGCCTCGGCCGTCTTCAAACTCGCCGATCGTGGGCGGTGTCATTGTGCCGCCGGCGCTGTTGGCGAAGTTAAGGCTCCATTGGCGGGACTCTGGATTGTACAACCGTAGCGACAGCCCCTCGATGCGTCCTGCCGGCCCTTGCACGTCGAGTTCCACCAGGTTGGCGCGACCGTCCCAGATTTCCCGCACGCGGGAGGTTCCCTGATATTCGACCCACTCGTTGGAGCCCGTCAAGGGACGCAGACGCCGTTTGAGCTCGGTCTTCCAGGTGCCGATCTCCCAATCGAAATCGCGCTGCCCGTCCCGTTCCTCACGGGGTTCGGCGGTCGACCCCGTCGAACCCGGCTGGGCGCGTGCCGGAATAGCCTGGGACGCCAGGCTCAGGCCGAGCAGCAGCATCGTCGTTCCTTTGATTTGAAGCTTGGTCATGATTGCGCCCCCGTGATTCAGATGAATGAAGACGGGGTTATTCAGGACCTGAGTGGACTTGCCAGAAGCTTCGACGAAGCGCCCTGAGGGTTCGACTAGCGTCGGAGGGCGGTTCCCTTGCCAAGCAGGTCCGCACCGGTCCATGAATGATGTCCATGACAAAATTTGCGCTTCTGCTCGCCGCCGCGATACTTCCTGTCGCTGCCATTGCCGCCACCCCCCAAGAGATCGCAGACGATGTATCGGAGCAGCAACTCCGCGGCACGGTCGAGAAGCTGGTGAGCTTCGGCACGCGCCACACGCTGTCGTCCCAGACCGATCCGAAGCGCGGCATCGGGGCGGCGCTGCGCTGGGCCGAGGATGAGTTCGATCGCTATTCCAAAGCGTGCGGCGGCTGTCTCACGATCGTGACTCCTTCCGACACCGTCACAGGTCGGCGCGTGCCCAATCCGACCAAGATAACCGACGTCGTCGCCGTACAGCGCGGCACCGTCGAACCCAATCGCGTTATCATCATCCAGGGCCATATCGACAGCCGCGTCACCGACGTGATGGACTCTACCGCCGATGCGCCCGGTGCCAATGACGACGGCTCCGGCACTGCCGCCGTGATCGAAGCGGCACGGGTGCTCTCGAAGCACAAGTTCCCTGCGACGATCGTCTATGCGGCGCTGATGGGCGAGGAACAGGGTCTGCTCGGCGGCAAGGTCCTCGCCGACTATGCCAAGGCGCAAGGCTGGCAGGTCGAAGCGGTGCTCAACAATGACATCATCGGCAACAGCTGCGGCTCCGACGGCTACTGCGACGACAGTCATGTCCGCGTTCTCTCGGAAGGGGTGCGCGGCGACTGGACCAAGGAACTGATCGCCGCCCAGCGCAGCCGGGGCGGCTTCAACGACTCGCCGTCGCGCAATATCTCGCGCTTCGTCGAGGGACTGGCCGACGATCTCGGCCTCGGCCTCGACGTTCGGCAGATCTGGCGGACCGACCGCTTCGGCCGGGGCGGTGACCATATCGCTTTCCAGGAGATCGGCTTTCCGGCCGTGCGTTTCACGGTGGCGGTCGAGGATTATGAGCATCAGCATCAGGATCTGAGGACCGAGAAGGGCATCAAATATGGCGACACGATCGATGAGATGGATTTCCCCTATCTCGCGAAGGTGACGAAGCTGAACGTCGCCGCGCTCGCCGCTCTTGCCCGCGCGCCGATGCCGCCGGCGTCCGAAGTCGAGGGCGCGGTGAAGCCGGATACCACCGTCAGCTGGCAGCCCGCCCCGGGTGCTGCCGCCTATATCATTCGTTGGCGGCCGACCAACGCCGCCAGCTGGGAAAACAGCCTCCGTGTGCCCGGCACCGCCACCAGCCATGTGTTGAAGGGCATCCGCGTCGACGATTGGGTGTTCGGCGTCTCGTCTGTCTCGGAGGACGGCTATGAAAGCCCGGTCGCCTCCGCCGTCCCGGGCGGCGCGTTCGAGCCTTGGGCGCCGCCGGCGGCGACCCAGTAATCATCATCCCGGGCTTGATCCGGGATCCATGAACGCGGATTGGGCGGACTGAATGCTGCTTGCGTTCATGGATGCCGGATCAAGTCCGGCATGACGGGGGTTGACGGTTTCATGGCAAGAAAGATCAGACCCGGGCTCCCGACCCGTCAGCAGATCCTCGACTTCATCGAGACTTCCGACCAGCCAGCAGGGAAGCGCGAGATCGCGCGAGCCTTCGGCCTCAAGGGCAATGACAAGATCGCGCTGAAGCAGCTGCTGCGCGACATGGGCGACGAAGGGCTGATCGACAGCGCCCCCGGCCGGGCCTTCCACAAGATGGGCGGCGTGCCGAAGGTAACGGTGCTGCGCGTCGTCGACGTGGACGACAGCGGTCAGGCCTGGGCGGTGCCGGAGCGCTGGGAAGCGGATGCTCCGGAGCCGCGACTTCGGGTGCAGGAGCGGGGGCGCAAGGGCGCGCTCGGTCCGGGCGACCGTATCCTCGCGCGCACCGAGGAGAAGGGCACCGGCTTCATCGCCCATCCGATGAAGAAGCTGCTCAAGGGCAGCGAACTGGTGCTGGGTGTCGTCCACAAGGAAGGCGAGGGTTACTGGCTCCGGCCCGTCGACAAGAAGGAGCGGCGCGAGCTTCCCATCTCGGACAAGGGCAAGGCGGAGGTCGGCGACCTCGTGCTCGCCGAAAAGACCGGCCGTCCACCCCGCCTCACCGCCCGCGTCACCGACATCCTGGGCGATCCCTTCGCGCCGCGCAGCTTCAGCCTGATCGCCATCCACAAGCACGGCATCCCGCACGAATTTCCCGAGGGCGTGCTGGAGGAGGCGGAGCGGGTTGCGACGCAGCCGCTGGGGGACCGCGAAGACCTCACCCATCTGCCCATCGTCGCCATCGACCCGGCCGATGCGCGCGACCATGACGATGCGGTCTGGGCCGCGCCGGACGACGATCCCGCCAATGCCGGCGGTTGGAAGGCGATCGTCGCCATCGCCGACGTCAGCTTCTACGTCCGCCCCGGCTCGGCGCTCGACAAGGAAGCGAGAAAGCGCGGCAACAGCGTCTATTTCCCCGACCGCGTCGTGCCGATGCTGCCGGAGACGCTGTCCGCCCATATCTGTTCGCTGAAGCAGGGCGAGGACAGGGCGGCGATGGCCTGCCACCTCCAGATCACGAAAGACGGCCAGATCAAGACCGGACGCTTCACCCGAGCCAAGGTCCGGATCGCCGCCAACATCGCCTATGAGGATGCCCAGGCCGCCATCGACCTAGTCGAGAAGGGTGCCCTGATCGACGATCCCGGCGAGCTTTCCTCAAGCCCGTGCAGCCTGTCCGAGGCGGATCTCAACGTGCCGCCGCTTCCGGTCCCTGCCGACCTGATCGAGACGGCGCTGAAGCCGCTCTGGGCCTGCTGGCGCGCGCTCTATGCCGCGCGGGAGAAGAGGGCGCCGCTCGATCTCGACCTGCCAGAACGCCGCGTCATGCTCGACGAGAAGGGGCGCATCCTCTCCGTCGCCCCGCGCGAGCGCCTCGATGCGCACAAGCTGATCGAGGATTATATGATCGCGGCCAACGTCGCCGCGGCCAAGGCGCTGGAGACGAAGAAGGCACCCGTCATGTACCGCGACCACGAGCCGCCGAGCCGCGAGAAGCTGGTCGCGCTCAAGGATTATCTCAAGACCTTTGAGGTTGAGTTCGCGCTCGGCCAGGTGATCCGGCCTTCGACCTTCAACCGCATCATCGATCGGGTCGGCGAGGCCGATTTCAAGCCGCAGATCATGGAGCAGATCCTGCACACCCAGACCCAGGCTTATTACAGCCCGGAGAATCACGGCCATTTCGGCCTGGCGCTCGGCTCCTACGCCCATTTCACCAGCCCGATCCGCCGCTATGCCGACCTCGTCGTCCATCGCGCGCTGACGCGGGCCTACAGGTTGGGCGAGGGCGGTCTCACCGACCAGGAAGCCGATTCCATGGAGGTGACGGGCGAGCTCATCTCGACGCTGGAGCGCCGCGCGATGGAGGCGGAGCGGGAGACGATCGACCGCTATGTCGCCGCCTATCTGGCGGAGCGCGTCGGCGAGCTGGTCGATTGCCGCATCACGGGCGTCCAGCCGTTCGGCTTCTTCGCCACGGTCGAGGGGTTGGGCGGCGACGGCCTTGTCCCCGTCTCAACCCTCGGCACCGACTATTTCCGCTATGATGAAGCGAGCCAGACCCTCACCGGCGACGATACCGGCGTCAGCTTCATGCCCGGCCAGCGTCTCAGGCTGCGGCTCGCGGAAGCCAATCCCGTCAGCGGCGGCCTGCGGTTCGAGCTGCCTGACGCATCCCCGGCGCCAAACGGGACGCGCGGCCGGCGCCGGCCGACAGCGCGTCAGCCTTCGGGGTCAGGAGACAGGCGCGTGGGCCGGGCGACGCGGCGGAAGCGCTAGCGTCTTCAGCCCTCGGAATTGCCCTCGCCGTCTGGCAGCTTCCACACGATCGTGCCCTGGATGATGGACTCGAGGGACCGTCCCTGAGCATTGACGTCCGGCGTGAACTTGACGTGCTGGATCATGAGTTCGCAGGTGGCCTGGTCGAGCACGCTATGGCCGCTGCTCTTGATGATTTCACAACTGCGGAGCTCACCCTCGGCATTGACGTCGACGCGATAGCCGACCTCGCCTTCCTGGCCCTTCTTACGGGCTTTCGCGGGATAGGCCGACAAGGGCAGTGACATGGCGCCCGCCTCCTTGATCCCGCTCGGCGCGGGCTCCTGTGCCGAGGCCGAGGCCGAAGTTGCGGCGAGCAGCGCGCCCGCGCCGCAAAGAAGAATTCCGTTCAGTTTCATGGCAGTTCTCTCCCACGAGCCCAACGAGTCGGGCGACGAGATACAGTGTCTCATGATTTGGCTCGGTCGTCCATCATACGGCCACTTGTCGATGGCCGCGCAGGGCATCCAGGCTCCACGGTCCGGCGCCCGAAAAGACGAAATAGAGGAAGACGAAGCAGTAGAGGATCGCCGCGTCGCCGCCATTGTTGACCGGAAAGGGATTTTGCGGCGCGTGGGCATACCAATAGGCCACCGCCATGGTGCCTGACGCGATGAAGGCGGCGGGGCGGGTGAAGAGGCCGAGAGCGATGAGGGCACCGACGACCAGCTCAACAATGCCCGCATAGGCGCCCATATTGTCGAGCGCGAGCCCCGATCCCGCAAAGTCTCCGCCGGGGAAGCCGAGGAACTTCTGCGTGCCGTGTTCGACAAAGATGAGGCCGGTGACGATGCGAAGGAGACTGAGGGCGCGGGGCGCCCAGGAAGAGAGGCTCGTGGCATTCATGGCAAAGTCTCCCATCTGACCATATCGGTACCGTAACATAGGGAGGCGTGACGGTTCTCGTCCAGAGCGCTTTTCTACAGGCGAAATACTTCCAAGGCGACCCTAGCTGATCAAATACAGGCCGCCGAGCAGCAGCACGACGCCGAGTATGATGCTGGCGACCTTCTCCGCGCCTTCGCGGTAGGGCACGCCCATATGGCGGATCATCGCCACTTGTTCCGAGGTGAGTTCCGATCCGCCGGGAAGCAGCGAGTCGACGAAGCAGGAAAGAGCGAGCAGCAGCAGCGCCACGCCGACCCAGAAGCCGCCCTGCACCGCTTCGATCGTTCGGCCGGCCAGGAGCAGGAACAGACCGGCGAAGCAGAGACCGTAGGACGCGATCTTCGTCGGCGTTACCGGTCCCATGTTCCCCCCCTTTAAGCGACTAGAGCTTCGGCAAGGTCACCCCTCGCTGGCCCATATATTTGCCCGCCCGGTCGGCGTAGCTGATCTCGCACGGCTCATTGCCCTGCAGGAACAGGAACTGGCAGGCGCCCTCATTGGCGTAGACCTTGGCGGGAAGCGGCGTCGTGTTGGAGAATTCCAAGGTGACATGGCCTTCCCAGCCGGGTTCCAGCGGCGTCACGTTCACGATGATGCCGCAACGGGCATAGGTCGACTTGCCGAGGCAGATGACGAGCACGTCGCGCGGCACCCGGAAATATTCGACCGTGTGGGCGAGGACGAAACTGTTGGGCGGGATGATGCAGACGTCGGTCTTGCGATCGACGAAGCTGTTGTGAGCGAAGTTCTTCGGGTCGACGATGGCGTTGTCGACGTTGGTGAAGATCTTGAACTCGTCCGATACCCGCGCGTCATAGCCGTAGGAGGAGAGGCCGTAGCTGATCGTCCCGTCCCGCTTCTGGCCGTCGACGAAAGGCTCGATCATCCCGTCCTTGAGCGAGCGCTCGCGGATCCACTTGTCCGACATGATCGCCATCAGCCGCGGCTCTCCGTCAGTTCCTCGCCGCCGCAGCCCTTGAGCATGCGGCCGCTCAAAGACACGGTCACGCGGTCAGGGAAGCGCCGGCCGCCGGTCGTGCACTCGGCCGTGCGGGCCTCAATGGCGATGACCTGCGTTCCTTCGCCCGACTCCCAGCGGCGGACGCCGTCCGTCACCTGCGGCAGCACCCGGGGATAGCTGGTGCTGGTCAGCTCGCCGTCCGCGCGGCCGCCCGGCGGGCCCATGGTGAGCACGATCTGGTCGTCGCCGATCGCGACCATCCAGAAAGGGTCATGCCCCATCGCGCCATATTGGAACTGGCCGACGGGGCTGTAGGGCGTCTCGTCGGCCGTGGCGCAGCCGCTCAGGGCAAGCAGGGTGAGGGGGAGGAAGTATTTCACTGATTTCCCAATTCGTCATTCCGGACTTGATCCGGAATCCAAGGACACCGCCCTGTCAGAAGCTCGCCTGCCGTGGCCATGGATTCCCGCTTTCGCGGGAATGACGGTTAGGGGACCGCGAAGTCAAGCTGCCGCCTTCACTTGATATGCAGCACGCAGATCAGCGTGAACAACCGCCGCGCCGTGTCGAAATCCATGTCGATCCGGCCTTCGAGCGCTTCCTTCAGCAATTCGGCCGCGTCGTTGTGGAGGGCGCGGCGGGCCATGTCGATGGGCTCGATGCCGTTGGCCGAGCCCGCTCGAACCGCTTTGAAATAGCTGTCGCAGATGGCGAAATATTCGCGGATCGGCCGGCGGAAACGGGCGAGGCCGAGACGGATCGTGTCGAGCGGCTCGCCTGCTTTGTCCTTGAGGTCGATGGCGAGCCGATTGTCCTCGACCCTGAGCAGTATCTGGAAGGGGCCTTCATGGCCGCTCGGCGCGAAATGATTCTCCTCGAGCAGATCGAAGATCGCCACTTTCCGTTCGCGCTCGATATCCTCGTTGCGACGGATGATGGTCCGGTCGTCGAGTTGGATATCGATGATGCGTGGGTCGCCCATACCCGCCTGTTAGCGGGTGCAGCAAAGCTTATCCACACCGCATCCACAGAGTTAATGTGTCTTGAGGGGGAAGAGCGAAAGGACGACAAGGGCTTATGGCCCATCCCCTGACCGTCGTCGAATCCACTCCCGAAGCCCCCGCATTGCCGCAGAATGTGGAGGCGGAGGCGGCGCTCCTGGGCGCTTTGATGATCGACAACCGGCTCGCCGAAGACATTCAGATGAAGCTTCGGCCCGATCATTTCTTTGAGCCGTTGCACGCCCGGATCTACGAATCGATCCTGAAGCTGGTCGACAAGAACATGATCGCCTCGCCGGTGACGCTGAGGCCGCTGTTCGAGAATGACCAGGAGATGAAGGAGCTGGGCGGTCCCGCCTATCTCGCGCAGCTGACCGGCAGCGGCGCGGCCATCATCGGCGCGCGCGATTTCGCCGAGCAGATATACGAGCTGGCCCTGCTGCGCGCCCTGATCGGCGTCGGTCGCGACATGGTCGAGCAGGCGCTCGACACCAGCGAGGATGTCGATCCCAAGGGCCAGATCGAAAGCGCCGAGGCGGCGCTCTACCGCGTTGCCGAAGAGGGCGGCGGCGAGGGCTCGGTCAAGAGCTTCGCCCAAGCCACTAAGCTTGCCGTCCAGATGGCGGAGAAGGCCTTGAACACCGGCGGCGGCCTCTCCGGCGTCACCACCGGCCTCGAAAGCGTCAACGCCAGGACCGGCGGCCTCCATCATTCGGACCTGCTGATCCTCGCCGGGCGTCCCGGCATGGGCAAGACCTCGCTCGCCACCAACATCGCCTTCAACGCCGCCCAGCGCCTGGTGCGCGACACGGAGGACGGCATCTTGCCGGAGAAGTCGGCGGGTGCCGCCGTCGCCTTCTTCAGCCTCGAAATGTCGTCGGACCAGCTGGCGACCCGCATCCTCTCCGAGCAATCCGGCATCAGCTCGGAAAATCTGCGCATGGGCAAGATCAGCCAGCAGGATTTCCGCAATCTCGCCCGCGCCGCCGCCGAGTTGGAGAATCTGCCGCTCTATATCGACGACACGCCCGGCCTCACCATCGCCGCGCTTCGGACCCGCGCCCGGCGCCTGAAGCGCCAGCGCAATATCGGCTTCATCGTCGTCGACTATCTCCAGCTCCTGCAGGGCACCGGCAAGGCGGGTGACGGTAACCGCGTGCAGGAGATTTCCGAGATCAGCCGCGGCTTGAAGACGCTCGCCAAGGAATTGAACGTGCCGGTGCTCGCGCTCTCGCAGCTCAGCCGCGCGGTCGAGCAGCGCGAGGACAAGCGGCCCCAGCTCTCCGACCTTCGCGAGTCCGGATCGATCGAGCAGGACGCCGACATCGTGCTCTTCGTCTATCGCGAGGAATATTATGTCGCCGCGCGCGAGCCCAAGCGGCCGATCGAGGGCGACGATGCCAAGACGTTCGAGGCCCACGAAGCCTGGGCCCGCGACATGGAGCGGGCCTATGGCCTATCCGAGTTGATCATCGCCAAGCAACGCCACGGCGCCACCGGCAAGGTGAAGCTCAAGTTCGAGAGCAAGATCACGCGCTTCTCGGATTATGTGGAGGAAAGCTACCTCCCCGAGGTACGGGGTTAGGACCGCGCACAAGGTCCCTCGGACGGAATCCTTAGCCCTCCAGTTCGTTCGCGGCGGCGTACGGGTCCCTGAGGCCGACGCCGATCGAGGCGCGGGCATTGTCGGCCTCGGAGCTCGTCACCGGATAGGCGCAATAATCCGCGGCATAATAGGCGCTGGGGCGGTGGTTGCCGGAGATGCCGACGCCGCCGAAGGGTGCGTTGGAAGGGGCGCCGTTGGTCGGCTTGTTCCAGTTGACGACGCCGGCCCGGATATTGGCCCAGAACTTATCGTAGAGCTGCGGGCTGCCGCCGACGAGCGAGGCGGCGAGGCCGAAGCGGGTCGCGCTTGCCTCGGCCAGTGCGGCGTCGAAATCCGGCACGCGGATGACCTGCAATATGGGCCCGAACAGCTCGACGTCCGCCCGCTCTTGAACATCCGTCACGTCGATGATCGCGGGCGACAGGAAGGGCTTGTCCTCCTGATGCCGATCCAAATGCTTCAGCGGCCGGCCACCCTTCATCATCAGGTCGAGGAAGGCTTCCTGAAGCTGGTCCGCTGACGCGTTGTCGATGACGGGGCCCATGAAGGGCGCGGGGGTCGCGTGCGGGTGATCTACGATCAGGCGCTCGGCCAGCCTGCGCAGCTGATCCAGAACCTCCTCATGCGCGCCGTCCTTGACGATCAGCCGCCGCGCCGCCGTGCACCGCTGGCCGGCGCTGAGGAAGGCGGATTGTGCCGCCATCACCGCCGCCGCATGGGTGTCGGGCGCGTCCCAGATGACCAGCGGGTTGTTGCCGCCCAGCTCCAGCGCTAGGATCTTCTGCGGGGTGTCGGCGAACTGGCGGTGCAGCGCCATGCCCGCGCGCGCCGAGCCGGTGAAGAGGAGGCCGTCGATACCCGCATGGGCGGCGAGCGCTCGGCCCTGGTCGGGGCCGCCGATGAGGCAGCGCACCACGCCTTCGGGCACGCCCGCCTCATGGAACAGCTTGACGAGCAACTCGCCCACAGCGGGCGTCTTCTCCGAAGGCTTGAACACCACCGCGTTGCCGGCGATCAGCGCCGGGACGATGTGGCCGTTGGGGAGGTGCGCCGGGAAGTTGTACGGCCCGAGCACCGCAAGCACGCCGTGCGGCTTGTGGCGAACGGCGACGCGGGCGCCGAGCGCGCCTTCTTGTTTGCGCTGGGCGGTGCGCTCCGAATAGGCCGAGATCGAGATGTCGACCTTGTTGACGACGGCGTCGACCTCGGTGCCGGCCTCCCAGAGCGGTTTGCCGGTTTCGCGAGCGATGACGTCTGCGAATTGGTCCTTCCTGCCGCGCACGACATTGGCGAAGCGGCGCAACGTCTCGACGCGAACGGTGAGCGGCTTCGAGGCCCAGCCTGCCCAGGCGGCGCGGGCGGCGGCGACTTCCGCGTCGACATCGCCGATGGCGCCGCTCCAGAGCTCCGCGCCCGTCGCCGGCTCGGTCGAAATCAGCATTTCCGTCATAAGATCAGGACTCTCCTGCTGGCGACGCCCCACCATGTTTGCGGGATCGGGTCAAGGGCGGCCCCGCATTGCCTCGCCCATGCGGCGGACGGCTTCGATCTTTGTATCGAAGAGGGACCAATCGTCGGCCTCGTCGATCCGTGCCCAGATCGCTTCGACCTCGTCGATATGCATCGAGCAGGGCGCCTCGTCCGACCAGTAAGGATGATCGAGGCGTGCCGCGGGCTCATAATAATGAATGAGGTCGGATAACTTTGCGAAGTCTTCTGCTTCATAACGGGCATCGGCAGGCGAGGGACCGCGGCGCCTGCCGCCGCGCCAGTCGAAGAAGAAGCGGTCGATTTCCACTGTCTTCCGGGCCAACGCCGTCTCGAGGGCGACGAGCAATTCGCTGTCCGGCCCGACGCCTTTCCGCCTTACGCCCAGCCGGTCCAGCACCGCCACCGCCAGCGCGTCCTGGAAATCGGCGGAAAAGCCCTCCAGCGCCGGCGTCAGTACCTCGGGCTCCGCGATGGCGGTGAGCGAGCGGGCGAGCTGCACCACGTCCCAATGGATCGCCTCGGGCTGCCGTCCGAAGGCGTAGAGACCGATATGATCGAAATAGGCGGCCGTGAAGGTGCCGTCCCAAAAGGGGGTGAATCGCCAAGGGCCGTAGTCGAAGCTTTCGGCCGTGATCGCGATATTGTCGCTGTTGAGCACGCCATGGACGAAGCCCGCAACGATATAGGAAGCCGCGAGCCGAGCCGCCGCTTTGGCGACATGGCCGAGTAGGCGGGCTGCCGCATCTGAACCGTCGTCATTGCGAGCGGAGCGAAGCAATCCAGCTTCTCCGGCGCTCGGTGACTGGATTGCTTCGTCCCCCGGATCAAGTCCGGGGTCCTCGCAATGACGAGGGGATAAGTCCTCCCCATAATAATGCTCCAGGCAATAATCGGTGAGCGTCCGCATATTCTCCGCCTCGCCGAGATAGGCGAGGCGCTGGAAGGTGCCGATGCGGATGTGACTGTGCTGGAGGCGGACCAGAACGGAGGAGCGGG
The DNA here is from genome assembly GCF_003129465.1 of Sphingosinicella humi. Lineage (NCBI taxonomy): Bacteria > Pseudomonadati > Pseudomonadota > Alphaproteobacteria > Sphingomonadales > Sphingomicrobiaceae > Allosphingosinicella > Allosphingosinicella humi. The sequence continues at coordinate 142,485 of NZ_QFFF01000001.1, read as the reverse complement.
TGGGGGAGGGTTCGTCATTCCGCTCCAGCGCCTCGCCCGTCTCAATCAACGATAAGCTCTTGCTGGTCTCGACGCCGAGCGCCTCCAGCATCTCGGTCGCCAGCACTTCACGGATGCCGCCTTTCAGGGTCAGTCGCCCGTCGCCGAAGCGGCTGTAGGGCGTCTGGCCCGACCCCTTGGTGCCGAGATCGAGCAGGCGGCCCGCATTGTCCCGCATCTGCGCGAACAGAAAACCGCGGCCGTCGCCGATGTCCGGATTGTAAACCCGGAACTGGTGACCGTGATAGCGGAGCGCCAGCGGTCGTTCGAGGTTTTCGGGCATGGGCTCGAAACGCCCGAAATGCCGCAGCCATTGCTCTTCGCTGAGATGGCCTAGCCCGACAGCCTCCGCCCAGCGTTGGTTGCGGAATCTGAGCATCGTTCGGGGAAACTGGGCCGCTTCCACCTCGTCGTAGAACGCTTCGCCCAGCGAAAGGATCGTCCGTTCCGGCCGGTAAGGACTGGGTTGCGGGCGGTGGATCATCGGGCGATAGGGAAGGGGCGAGCAGGGGAGCGATGCATGGCGGCTTGGTCCGATGGCTATTGGTGGTCGAACGACGGTCTGAGACTTCACTATCGCGATTATGCGGGAGACCCAAAACGCCCGCCGATCATCTGCATTCCGGGGCTCACCCGTAACGCCCGCGACTTCGAAGGGGTTGCGGCGCGTCTCGCCGGAGAGTGGCGCCTCATCTGCGTGGAGCTGAGGGGGCGGGGCGAGAGCGGCTATGCCAAGGACCCGATGAGCTATGTGCCGCTCACCTACCTCCAGGACCTGGAGGCGCTGCTGAGGGAGCTGGCGTTGGAGCGCTTCGTCTTGTTCGGCACTTCCCTCGGCGGTCTCCTTACGATGCTGCTCGCGGGCAATCATCGCCACCAGATAGCCGCCGCGCTCTTGAACGACATTGGGCCGGTCCTCGATGCGCGCGGGCTGGAGCGCATCCGCGGCTATGTCGGCCGCTCGCAAAGCTGGCCGACCTGGCTCCACGCCGCCCGCTTCTTCAGCGAAGCGCAGAAGGATCGTTATCCCAACTGGAGCATCGACCAGTGGCTCGTCTTCGCCAAGCGCCTGTGCAAGCTGAGCCCCGGCGGCCGCATCGTCTTCGACTATGACATGCGCATCGCCGAGCCATTCAAGCTGCCCGGCGGCGAAACCGGCTTCGACCTCTGGGGCGCCTTCTCCGGCCTGGATTCCATCCCCTCGCTCCTGGTCCATGGCGAGATATCGGATCTGCTCACCCCCGCCACCATCGCGAAGATGCAAGCCGCCATGCCCCTCATGGAGACCGTCACCGTGCCCGGCGTCGGCCATGCGCCCACTCTGGACGAACCGGAGGCGGTGGAAGCGATCGACAAGCTGCTGGCGCGGGTCAGCCCCAGATAACCGTCAGATAATAAGCCAGCGCCCCGATCGCGGCGGCGGCCGGCAGGGTGATCACCCAGGCGATGACGATGTTGCCGGCGACACCCCAGCGGACGGCGGTGGCGCGGCGGGCGGCGCCGACGCCGACGATGCAGCCGGTGATCGTGTGGGTGGTCGAAACGGGGATGCCGAGCCAGGTCGCCGAGAAGAGCATGATCGCGCCGCCCGTCTCCGCGCAGAATCCCTGATGCGGCGTGAGGCGCGTGATCTTCGAGCCCATGGTGTGGACGATGCGCCACCCGCCGAACAGGGTGCCGAGGCCCATCGCCGCCTGGCAGGTGATCACCACCCAGAAAGGCACGTAGAACTCGCCGCCGAGCATGCCCTGCGAGAAGAGCAGCACGGCGATGATGCCCATCGTCTTCTGCGCGTCGTTGCCGCCATGGCCGAGCGAATAGAGCGCCGCGGAGATGAGCTGGAGCCGCCGGAAGGTACGGTCGGCGAACTGGGCATTGATGCGGGAGAACAGCCAGCTGGTGATCAGCACCAGCACTAGCGCGACCAACATGCCGATGGTCGGCGACAGGAATATCGCCACCGTCGTCTTGATCACGCCGTCCCAGACGACCGCGGACAGGCCTGCTTTGGCGAGGCCCGCTCCCAGCAGTCCGCCGATGAGGGCATGGCTGCTGCTGGAGGGGATGCCGAGCACCCAGGTGATGACGTTCCAGCTGATCGCCCCCATCAGCGCGCCGAAGATCACCGCCGCGTCGATCACGCTCGCATCGACGATACCCTTGCCCACCGTCTCGGCGACATGGAGGCCGAAGAACAGGAAGGCGATGAAGTTGAAGAAGGCGGCCCAGGCGACGGCGATCTGCGGCCTCAGCACGCGGGTGGAGACGACGGTGGCGATCGAGTTGGCGGCGTCGTGCAGGCCGTTCAGGAAGTCGAACAGCAAGGCGACGCCGATCAGCGCCACGAGCAGCGGAAAGGCGAGGGTGGCGTCCATGCGTCAGGCGTGGTCGATCACGACGCCCTGGATCTCGTTTGCGACATCCTCGAAGCCGTCCAGCACGCGCTCCAGATGGCTGTAGATCTCGCGGCCGACGAAGAAGGCCATGGGCCTCGACTCGCCATGAGCTTTGAACAGCGCCTTGAGCCCGTCCTCGTGAAGGTCGTCGGCGGCGCCTTCGAGATGGACGATATTCTCGGTGATGCGATCCAAACGGCCGCCATTCTTGCCGACCGAGCGGAGAAGGGGCACCGCCTCCACGACCAGCCGCGCCGCCTGGGCCGAGAGGGCGGCCATTTCGTGCATCTGGGGCTCGAAGGCCGAAACTTCGTAGCGACTGATCGCCTTGGCGGTCTGATGCATCTCGTCGATCGTGTCGTCCATGGAGGAGATGAGGCCGGTGATGGCGCTGCGATCGAACGGCGTGATGAAGCTGCGCCGCACGGCGTGGAGCACGTCGCGCGTGATGGTGTCGGCCTGCTGCTCGAACTCGGCGATGCGGCGGCAGGATTCCTCGATGCCCGCCTCGCCCGAGAACATGGCGCTCATCGCATCGGCGCCGCCGACGACCGTCTCCGCGTGCCGCGCGAACAGATCGAAGAAGCTGTCCTCCTTCGGCATGATCGCTTTGAACAGACGGAAGAAGCCAGGCCGCTTGCCCAGAGGCGGCGGCGCCGAGAGCGCGGCCACCGGCACGCGGGCCGCGGCTTCCGCCGGCGGAGTGAAGTCGCGGATCAGCGCCTTGAGGCCCGGCTCGTCGACGGCCGCCGCGGCTTCCTCGCGGGTGAACCAGCGCGTGTCTCGCTCCTCGCGTTCGGGCCACTGGCCACTCTGGATGGTAGTGCGAAGCGGGAAGACGTGGACGATCGCTTCCTCCGTCGTGCCGCCCTTCCGCCGTTTGTCGAAGCGGTAGGTGCCGATCTCCTCGGGGTCGACGAGGCCGGTTAGCCCCGCTTCCTCATAGGCCTCCTGCGCGGCGGACTGGTGCGGCGGCAGCCCGGGCACCGCATTGCCGCGCGGGATCACCCATCGCTTGGTCTCGCGCGACGTGATCAGCAGGAAGCGCGGCTCCCCGTCGGCGGCAATGTCATAGGCGAGCACGCCATATTTCTCGAGCATGGGCAGCCCCCTCGGCTGTCATCGAACTGTAACAATTCCCAGGAGCCGTGGCGCAGTTCGAAAGAGGGTGCAAGGGGCGGCATCCGAAATTCTCCGAGGCTTTGGAAAAGAGGAGCGCTGCGTCATAAGACGGCCATGACGATCCGCGTCCTTCACGCCCATTCCACTTTTTCGCTCGGCGGGAAGGAGGCGCGCGCGGTGCGGCTGATGAACGCTTTCGGCGAAAGGGCCGAGCATGTCGTCTTGAGCAGCATGCCGGGCCAGTTCTCGGCGAGGGCGGCGATCTCGCGCGACATAAGGGCGAGCTTCCCGGAAGACGCGCCGCCTCTGGCCGGTCGACCCAGCCTCGGTCGGCTGTTCCGCCTCGCCCGCTACATGAGAGCGTTCGATCTCGTCCTCACCTATAATTGGGGCGCGTTCGATGCCGTCATGGCGAAATATCTGTTCGGCGGACCGCCGCTGATCCACCATGAGGACGGCTTCAACGAGGACGAGGCGGAGCGGCTGAACAGGCGCCGCAACCTCTACCGCCGGCTCGGCCTGTCCGCGGCGCACAAGCTCGTCGTACCCTCGGAGCGGCTGGAAAGGGTGGCGTTGAAGGCCTGGGCGCAGCCGCCGGAGCGGATCGCCCGCATCGCCAACGGCATTCCCGTCAAAGACTATGCCGCCTCGCCCGCTCCGGACGCCATTCCAGGCCTAGAGCCCCGTAAGGGCGAGATCGTCATCGGCACCGTGGCGGGTCTGCGCGCCGTCAAGAACCTGCCGCGCCTGGTCCGTGCCTTCGCCGCCATGCGGGAGAAGGCAGCGCGGCTCGTTATCGTCGGCGAAGGGCCGGAGTGCGAGCGCATCGCCGCCGAGGCGCGCGTCTGCGGCGTGGCCGGACGGGTGCATCTTCCCGGCTTCCTTGCCCAGCCGTCACGCTATGTCGGGCTTTTCGACATTTTCGCCCTGTCGTCCGACAGTGAGCAGTTCCCCATATCGCTCGTCGAGGCGATGGCGGCCGGGCTGCCGGTCGTGGCGACGGGGGTCGGCGACATCCCCGCCATGGTCTCGACGGACAATCGACCGCTCATTGTCGATCGCGAGGATGAGGCGGCTTTCACCGCAGCCCTTGATACGCTGGCGCAGCGTTCCGATCTTAGGAGGAGCATCGGGCGGTCCAATCGCGAACGCGCAGCCGCCGATTATGACGAGGTGCGCATGATCGAGCGATATGCCGCCCTATACGGGGAGGCGATCGCCGACCTCGAGGCGCTGAAGGCGCATTAGGCATGAAAAAATTGGGCAAAACGGATACCTAGCCCTATAGGGCCATGGCCGGCATGTTTGGCGCCGTCAGGGCGCCCCCGATTTGGAGGAATGATGTTCAAGGGTATCCAGCCGATCCGCTATGCGGGTCGCGAAGTGCTTCCGCTTATCGAAGGCGGGAAGGGCGTTTCCGCGACCAACCATGCGAGCTCCGGCGCCTGGGCCGCGGCGGGCGGTATCGGCACGGTTTCGGCGGTCAATGCCGACAGCTACGATCCCGAAGGCAAGATCATTCCCCAGGTCTATCACGCCCTCACCCGGCGCGACCGGCACGAAGAGCTTATCCGCTACGCCATCGACGGCGCGGTGGCGCAGGTCCAGCGCGCTTATGACATCGCCGGCGGCAAGGGTGCGATCAACATCAATGTGCTGTGGGAAATGGGCGGCGCGCAGCGCGTCCTCCACGGCGTGCTGGAACGCACCAAGGGCATGGTGGCGGGCGTCACTTGCGGCGCCGGCATGCCTTACAAGCTTTCGGAGATCGCTGCCTCCTACGGCGTCAATTATCTGCCGATCATCAGCTCGGGCCGCGCCTTCCGCGCGCTGTGGAAGCGCGCCTATTCGAAGGCCGCCGAATGGCTGGCCGCGGTGGTCTACGAAGATCCCTGGCTGGCGGGCGGCCATAACGGTCTCTCCAATGCCGAGGATCCGCTAAAGCCCGAGGATCCCTATCCGCGCGTCAAGGCGCTTCGCGAGACGATGCGCGAGGGCGGCATTCCGGACCATGTGCCGATCGTCATGGCCGGCGGCGTCTGGAACCTGAAGGAATGGGAGCATTGGATCGACAATCCCGAGCTCGGGCAGATCGCCTTCCAGTTCGGCACGCGGCCGCTGCTCACCAAGGAAAGCCCGATCCCCGACGAATGGAAGGCGCGGCTGATGACGCTTCAGGAGGGCGATGTCCTGCTCCACAAATTCTCGCCGACGGGTTTCTATTCGTCGGCCGTGCGCAACAGCTTCCTGCGCGCGCTCGAGGGGCGGTCGCACCGCCAGATCGCCTTCACCAAGGAGGAGCTGGGCGATCACAGCTTCCAGCTCGATGTCGGCGTGGCCGGGAAGAAGAATTATTGGGTGACGCGCGGCGACCTGCTTCACGCGCGCGAATGGTATGCGCAGGGCTATACCGAGGCGCTGAAGACGCCCGACGAGACGCTGGTCTTCGTCACGCCCGAGGAAAAGACGATGATCCGCAAGGATCAGGCGGACTGCATGGGTTGCCTCAGCCAGTGCGCCTTCTCGAGCTGGGCGGACAATGAGAAGAACTCGACCGGCCGTCTCGCCGACCCGCGCAGCTTCTGCATCCAGAAGACGCTGCAGGACATCGCCCATGGCGGACCCGTCGACCAGAATCTGATGTTCGCCGGCCACGCGGCGTTCCGCTTCAAGAACGATCCCTTTTATTCCAACGGCTTCGTGCCGACAGTGAAGCAATTGGTTGAACGTATTCAGACCGGCGACTGAGCTCGATCAGTCGTAGCAGCCGGAAGGTGGGGTAGCGATCAGGGAGGCAATAGGGGACATGCGTAAGTGGGTGGCGGCGGCGATGGTGATGGCGTCTATGGCCTTGCCCTTCGCGGCCCAGGCGCAGGACGAGCGCAAGACCCCCTATTGGGCGTCCATCTCCGCCGGCAAGGCGATGATGCGCACCGGACCCGCCCGCACCTATCCCGCCACCTGGCTCTATCAACGCGCCGACCTGCCGATCAAGGTGGTCGAGGTCTATCGCCAATGGCGCAAGATCGAGGATCCGGAGGGGACCACCGGCTGGATGCTGGTCAACCTTCTGAGCAGCGCGCGCACCGCCATCGTGACGGGTGACGAGGCCCGGCCGCTGCGTCAGGGCCCGTCCGAGGACGCCCGGGTGCGGTTCCTGGCGGAGCCGGGCGTGGTCGGGCGACTCTCCGATTGCGACGGCGGCGGCTGGTGCCGATTCAAGGTCGGCGGTCGGGAGGGTTATATCCGCACCGAACATATCTGGGGGGCGAGCGCGGGCGAGACGATCGACTAGGTGCCTTGAGATTTGATCGATAGCTTGCCAACGGGACGCATGGCCGTCCCAGACCGCGTTCCTCCCGTCTCGCTGCTCGCCGATGCGGCGCTGTTCCTCGATTTCGACGGCACCCTGGTCGATCTCGCCGAGACCCCCGAGGCGATCACCGTCCCACCTGGCCTTAGGCCGCTGTTGCGACGACTGTCGGAGACGCTGGACGGACGGGTCGCGATCGTCAGCGGCCGCGCCATCGCCGATCTCGAGCGACATCTCGATTGCTCGGCGATCGCCATGTCCGGATCGCACGGGCTGGAGTTGAAGCTGCGCGACGGCACCGAGTTGCCGCTATCGGCGCCGACCGGCCTGGACGTCGCCCGGCAGGAAGTCGATCGGTTCGCGGCGACGGCCGAAGGGCTGCTGGCGGAACACAAGCCGCTCGGTGTCGCGCTCCATTTCCGCCGGGCGCCGGCGGAGGCGGCTCGGGCCGGCGCATTCATGGCGGATCTCGCCGCTCGCACCGGGCTTATCGTCCAGAAAGGCAAGATGGTCGCGGAGCTGCGTGCGGACGGCGCCGACAAGGGCGATGCCGTTCGCGCCTTCATGACGGAACCGGAATTCACCGGCGCGCGTCCTGTCTTCCTGGGAGACGATGTGACGGACGAACGAGCTTTTGAAGTGGCGGCCGAGATGGGAGGGGCGGGTATCCTCGTCGGGCCCTCGCGGCCGTCCGCCGCGCGCTTCCGCCTCGACGATGTCGCCGCGGTTGCGGCCTGGCTCGAAGCGGCGGCGGGGGAGCTGCAGCGGTGAGCAACCTTTCCCTCTGGCCGATCGGCAATTGCCAGGTGAGCGCTCTCATCGACGAGGCGGCAGGCTTCGTCTGGGGGTGCCAGCCGCGCGTCGATGGCGATCCGCTCTTCTGTTCGCTGCTCGATCCGAAGGACGAACGCGCAATGCCGCGCGGGGAATGGCGCATTACGGTCGAGAACCAGGCGAAGGCGGAGCAATGGTATCTCCGCAACACGCCGATCCTGGTGACCCGCCTCACCGACTCCGACGGCGCCGCCGTGGAGATTTTCGACTTTTGCCCGCGCTTCCAGCGTTCGGGGCGCATGTATCGGCCGGTCGCCTTCGTCCGCATCGTCCGGCCTGTCTCCGGCGCGCCGCGGATACGGGTGTCGCTCAATCCCTCCACCAACTGGGGCGGCAAGGACGCAGCGCGCACGAGCGGCACCAATCATATCCGATATTTGCTGAAGCCGCAGCCGCTCCGGCTGACGACCGACGCGCCGGTCGCCCACCTGCTCGAAGGTCGCGCCTTCCGGGCCGAGAAGTCGCTCCATTTCTTCCTGGGCCCCGACGAGCCGTTCGTCGGCAATGTCGGCCACACGCTGGCGCAGATGCTGCACCAGACGGCGGACGAATGGCGATCCTGGGTGCGCGGCCTCGCTATCCCGCTCGAATGGCAGCGGGTCGTGATCCGCGCGGCGATCACGCTCAAGCTTTGCATGTATGAGGAAACCGGCGCGATCGTCGCGGCGCTCACCACCTCGATCCCGGAGGCGCCGAACAGCGGTCGCAACTGGGACTATCGCTATTGCTGGATCAGGGACGCCTATTACACCGTCCAGGCGCTCAACCGCCTCGGCGCGCTCGACGTGCTCGAAAATTACCTGAGCTATCTGCGCAACATCGTCGATGAATCGAAGGGCGGCCACATCCAGCCGCTCTATGCCGTATCCGGCGAGCCGAAACTGGACGAATATGAAGCCGAGGGGCTGGCCGGCTATCGCGGCATGGGGCCCGTGAGGGTGGGCAACGCGGCCTACACCCAGGTCCAGCACGACGCCTACGGCCAGATCATCCTGTCGAACGCCCAGGCCTTCTTCGACGAGCGGCTGTTCCGCAAGGCCACCAACGACGATTTTGCCGCGCTGGAAAAGGTCGGCGAGCGGGCCTGGACGATGCACGACCAGCCCGATGCGGGCCTTTGGGAATTCCGCACCCGCACTTCCGTCCACACCTACAGCTCGGTCATGTCCTGGGCGGGCTGCGACCGGCTCGCCAATGCGGCGAGCGTGCTGGGCCTCAGCGATCGTGCCGTGCTCTGGCGCGAGCGGGCCGAGGCGATCCGGAAGCGCATCGAGAAAAGCGCCTGGCATGAAGGCGAGGGACGCTTCGCCGCCAGCTTCGGCGGCGACGATCTCGATGCGAGCCTCCTCCAACTCATCGACATGCGCTTCCTGGCGCCGGACGACCCGCGATTCGTCAGCACGTTCAACGCGGTCGAGCAGGGGCTGAGGCGCGGCGAGCACATGCTGCGTTACGCGGCCGAGGACGATTTCGGCCTGCCCGAGACCGCGTTCAACTTCTGCACCTTCTGGCTGATCGAGGCGCTTCACCTCGTCGGCCGGGAGCAGGAGGCACGCGAGCTCTACACGAGCACGCTCGAGCGCCTGACGCCCGCGGGGCTTTTGTCGGAGGACAGCGATTTCGCCACCGGCGAGCTTTGGGGCAACTATCCGCAGACATATTCGCTTGTAGGATTGATCAACTGTGCCGGACTTCTGTCCAAGCCCTGGAGCGCTGTTAGATGAGCCGCCTCATCGTCATTTCCAACCGGGTATCGCCACCCAAGACCGAGGACGGTTCCGGCGCACAGGGAGGGCTGGCGGTGGCGCTGGCCGCGGCGCTCCGCGAATATCGCGGCCTCTGGTTCGGCTGGTCCGGCAGGAAGACGGACAAGTTCACCGGCCATATCGACATGCAGCGGGCCCACGGTGTCACCACCGCGACGATCGATCTCGAAGAGCAGGACGTCGAGGAATATTATAACGGCTACGCCAACCGGACCTTGTGGCCCCTCTTTCACTATCGCATCGACCTGGCCGAATATGACCGCAGCTTCGGCAGCGGCTACGAGCGGGTCAACGAGCGCTTCGCCGAGACGGTGACGCCGCTGATCGAGCCGGACGACCTCATCTGGGTGCACGATTATCATCTGATCCCGCTCGGCCAGCAGCTGCGCGAGCGGGGCCTCAAGAACCGGATGGGCTTCTTCCTCCACATCCCCTGGCCGCCGTCGCGGCTGATGGTGTCGCTGCCCTATCACGAGAAGCTGGTGCGCACGATGCTTGCCTATGACGTGATCGGCTTCCAGACCGAGGAGTGGCTCGAATCTTTCTGCCACTATGTCGAGCGCGAGCTGGGCGGCACCGTCGATCCGGACGGCGTCATCCATGTCGGCGACCGTTCCGTCCACGCCGCCGCCTATCCGATCGGGGTCGACTTCAAGGAGTTCACCGAGGCGCTGGAGAGCGACGCGGCGCGGGAATCCTTCGAGCGCCTCCGTACCAGCGCGGCTGGGCGGCGGACCATCATCGGCGTGGACCGGCTCGATTACTCCAAAGGGCTGGAGGAGCGCTTCCTCGGCTACCGCCGCTTCCTGGAGAAGCATCCCAGATATCAGCGCAAGCTCTTCCTTCTCCAGATCGCGCCCCCCTCCCGGGGCGAAGTCGCGACCTACGAAGTGATCCGAGAACATCTCGACGAGCTGTCGGGCCGCATCAACGGCGAGTTCGCCGACGTCGACTGGGTGCCGGTCCGCTACGTCAACCAGGGCTATCGGCGCGAGGAGCTGGCGGGCTTCTACCGCGCCGCCGAGATCGCGCTGATCACGCCGTTGCGGGACGGCATGAACCTCGTCGCCAAGGAATATGTGGCGGCGCAGGACCCGGAGGACCCGGGCGTGCTCATCCTCTCGCGCTTCGCCGGCGCCGCGCTGCAGCTGAAGGACGCGCTGCTCGTCAACCCGTACAGCAAGGACGAGATCGCCGACGCCATCATGAGGGCGATCCGCATGCCGAAGGAAGAACGCATCCGCCGCTGGAAGGCGATGGTGGAAGTCGTCCGCCAGGAGGATGTCGTCGCCTGGCGCCACGCCTTCGTCGAGGCGCTGGAGAAGGCCCGGCCGCCAGTGCGGCGGGAGCCGACGCCCGAGCCGGAGGCCTGCTAGGTCTTCAGCGGTCGCCGACGTCGCGGTCCTGCTCCCCGGCGAAAGCCGGGGCCCAGCTCTTCCGCCCTTCTGGACCTCGGCTTTCGCCGGGGAACATGAATGAATGTCGGCTGGCATTCTCATCCCCCGCTTCGACCCATTCCGTCCGGCTACGGGGCAGGGCATGCGGCTGGGTGTCGCGGATATAGGCAAGCAACCGCTCGCGGACGTCGCAGCGAAGATCGAAGGCCTCGCCTGCGTCGCGGGCGCTGACGAGAGCGCGCAGCTCGACCGCCTCGGGCCTCGCCTCGGTCACCTGGAGGACGGCGACGCGCCCGTCCCAGAGCGGATGCGCCTTCACCAGCTCCATGAGCTTCTCGCGGATCGGCGGCACGTCGACGGTGGGATCGACATGGAGGAAGACGGTGCCGAGGAGATCGGCCGACTGCCGGGTCCAGTTCTGGAAGCTATTCTCGAGGAACTTCGATACGGGGACGACGAGGCGCCGATCGTCCCAGACGCGCACGACCACATAGGTGAGTCGGATCTCCTCGATCCGGCCCCATTCGCCCTCGACGATGACGACGTCGTCGATGCGGATCGGTTCGGTGAAGGCGAGCTGGATGCCGGCGATGAGGTTCTTGAGCGCCGGCTGGGCGGCGGCCGCGACGGCAAGGCCGGCTATGCCCGCCGAGGCGAAAAGGGTGAGGCCGACGGCGCGAACCGACGGGATCGTCATCAGCATGAAGCAGAGGGTGACGACTCCGACCAGGATCACCGCCACGCGATAGAGGATGGCGACACGGGTGCGGCGCCGGCGGGCGCGGAGGTTGTCGCGGACCGAGATGTCCGAGCGGTGCTCGACGATGCCGCGGACGGTCTTGAGGAACCGGATGGCCAGCCAGCCGAGCAGGCCGGGAACGGCCAAGGCGAGGACGCGGCGCACGACCTCCTCGCTCTTCGTCCCCAGGTCGAGCGCCGGCAGCACGGCGATGAAGGCGGCCACCATGAACAGCAGGCGCAGCGGCTGGCCGGCGCAGGTGACGATGCCGGTGTCGAGTCCTTCAGAGCGCCGGGCGATGCGCCCTGCGACGTGCATCAGCAGCCAGTGAAGGACGAGCGCTATCAGCAGTGCCGCCGCCAGCGTCGCGGGACCCTCCGCCCAACCGGGAAGCCAGGCGCGCGCGGGTTCTAAAATGAGTTCGTCCATGCCCTTCCAGCGGATGCGCGAGGGCGTCCGTTCCTCGACTCGCGGTGGCGGAGTGTCGGTTGGGCGGAGAGCATGAGCGGGCTGACGGCCCGCAACACGTTCGGCTCCTCGCAGGCGCTCCTAAGTCGCGGGCTAGCGTCCCTCCAGCCACCAGACCTGTTCCCAACCCTTGGTCTCGGGCACGGGCTGCCCTCGCGCGTCCCGCGCCGGTTCGAAGCGGTAGCGGCGTTCGATGAGGCGGCAGGTGGTGGCGTCGAGTTCGGGGTGGCCGCTGCTCATGACGACGCGGCAGTCGGTGGCGCGGCCGTTGGTCGCAACGGTGAAGTGGACGCGGACGCGGCCTTCGTCGCGGGCGCGGCGGGCAGCGCGGGGATAATCGGAATCGACGATGCGGCCGGCGATCTGGCGAGCTGGGGTGGCGGCGCCTCCGCCACCGGTGCCGCTGCCGAAGCGGCCGCTGCCGGTGCCCGTCCCTTCGCCGCCCGCTCCTGTGCCGGGGCCAGGCCGGTCCGAGGCGCCGGCGGAGGGCGCGGGGCCGGTGCCAGCCACGGGCGCGGCGACGACGGGCGGCGGGATGGGGATGACGATCTCGGGCTTTGGCGCGACGATCGGGGCGGGGTCCGCCTTGAGGTTCGGCGGGGCAGCGGCGCCTTCGGGCTCGGGCGTGCGTTCGCTGTCGGGGTCGGCCTGCGCGACGGGCGGCGGCGGCGGCGGCAGGGCGCGGACGTCGAACAGCTTGAGGTAGCTGTCAACCGTGGCGGGAAGCTCGAAGCCCAGGCCGGCAACGAAGGCATAGCCGAGAGCCGCGTGCAAGGCGGCGACGCCGAGCGCGGATTTGAGGCGGTCGGAATCGAGGCGCGCCATCATGGACACAGTTTAAGTCATTGAACTTGTTCGGTCGATGAACGGGTGGTCGTCATCGCGAGGAGCGGAGCGACGCGGCATCCAGTCCTGCCGCAGAGGCCGTACTGGATTGCTTCGCTACGCTCGCAATGACGGAGGGAACCACTGGATGGTAGGTGCGACGTGAACGAGACTAGTGGGCTGGCTCTTGCGGGCAGCCAAGAGTCTTTACGGCTGCCGTGCTGGCACCGGGATGTCGAAGTGCATGACGTCCTCGCGGGTGCCGAGCTTGGTGTAGAGGGCGACGGCGGGATCGTCGCCATAATCGGCCTGGACGTAGATGACCCAGGCGCCGCGCTGGGCGGCGACCTTCTGGAGTTCGGCGATGAGGGCGGTCGCGATGCCGCGGCGGCGATGGGCGGCGTCGACGGCGAGATCGTAGATATAGATCTCGGAGCGTTCCCGCTCGAACTTGTCGAGGACGTAGGCGGCGAGGCCGCCCAGCACTTGGTCGCCCTCGAAGGCCGCGAGGGCGACGAAGGTGTCGCGTTGCAGGAGCCGCGCGAGGTAGGCGGGGCGGGGGCGGCGCTCGTCGTAGCTCGCGGGGTCTTCGAAGACATCGCCGAACAGAGTGAGGAGGGCGTCGAAGGCGGGGAGGTCGTCTGACGACAGCTGGCGGACTTTGTAGATCATGCGCTGTTCCGCCTTCGGCGGCCCCTCCACCGCACTTCGTGCGGTCCCCCTCCTCGTTCCGGGGAGGGTCTTTTAGATCAACTCCACCGCCATAGCGGTGGCTTCGCCGCCGCCGATGCAGAGGCTGGCGATGCCGCGTTTGCCGCCGGTGCGTTCGAGGGCCGATATGAGGGTGGCGAGGATGCGGGCGCCGGAGGCTCCGATCGGGTGGCCCATGGCGGTGGCGCCGCCGTGGATGTTGACCTTGTCGTGCGGGATGCCGAGGTCCTTCATCGCGAACATGGTGACGCAGGCGAAGGCCTCGTTGATCTCGAACAGGTCGACGTCGCCGATCTTCCAGCCGGTCTTTTCCAGCAGCCGCTCGATGGCGCCGATCGGGGCGGTGGTGAACTGGGCCGGCTCGCGGGCGTGAGCCGTGTGGGCAACGATGCGGGCGACGGGCTTCAGGCCCTTGGCCTCGGCGGTCGAGGCGCGGGTCATGACCAGGGCGGCGGCGCCGTCGGAGATGCTCGACGCGTTGGCGGCGGTGATGGTGCCGTCCTTGGAGAAAGCGGGGCGCAAGGCCGGGATCTTGGAGGCGTCGCCCTTCAGCGGCTGCTCGTCCTTGTCCACCGTCTCGGCGCCCTTGCGGGTCTTCACCTCGACGGCGACGATCTCCTTGTCGAACCAGCCGCTCTTCTGTGCGGTCTGGGCGCGGGTGAGGGATTCGATGGCATATTCGTCCTGCGCCGCCCTCGTCAGCTGATACTCGCCGGCGGTGGCTTCCGCGAAAGTGCCCATGGCGCGGCCAGGCTCGTAGGCGTCTTCGAGGCCGTCGAGCATCATGTGGTCGTAGACGGTGTCGTGGCCGATGCGGGCGCCGGCGCGGTGCTTCTTCAGGAGATAGGGGGCGTTGGACATCGACTCCATGCCGCCCGCGACGATGATGTCGGCGCTGCCGGCCGCCAGGCTGTCGGCGGCCATCATCGCCGCCTTCATGCCCGAGCCGCACATCTTGTTGATGGTGACGGCTTCGGTGGATTTGGGAAGGCCGGCGCCGAGCGCGGCCTGGCGCGCCGGGGCCTGGCCGAGACCGGCGGGGAGGACGCAGCCCATGTAGCAGCGCTCGACGTCTTGCGCGGAGACGCCGGCGCGCTCGACCGCAGCGCGGACGGCGGTGGCGCCCAATTCGGTGGCGGTGGCGCCGGCAAGGCTGCCCTGGAAGCCGCCCATCGGCGTGCGGGCGTAGGAGAGGATGACGATCGGGTCGGCGGTGGCGGTCATGGTGTGGTCGAACTCCTAGGCATCGTTCGTCCCGAGCGTAGTCGAGGGGCGTTGGCACTGAGTCATCACGGGCGCCCCTCGACTACGCTCGGGACGAACGAGAAAGTTGTGCGCTGCACATAGTCTCGCGCGGCCGCTTGTTCAAATCGGCGGGGCTCTGCTAGGGCCGAGGCCGAACAGGAGACCAGACATGTCCGAATTCGGGCTCGATTTCGCGCTCGGCGAGATGGCCGATACCATCCGCGAGACTACCCGCCGCTTCGCCGCCGACAGGATCGCGCCGCTGGCCGCGAAGATCGACGAGGAGGACTGGTTCCCCAAGGAGCTGTGGCCGGAGATGGGGGCGCTGGGGCTTCATGGCATCACGGTCGACGAAGCGGATGGCGGTCTCGGACTTGGCTATCTGGAGCATGTCGTCGCGCAGGAGGAAGTGGCGCGGGCCTCGGCCTCGATCGGCCTCAGCTACGGCGCGCATTCGAACCTCTGCGTCAACCAGATACGGCGGTGGGCCAATGCCGAGCAGAAGGCGAAATATCTGCCCAAGCTGATCTCGGGCGAGCATGTCGGGGCGCTCGCGATGAGCGAGGCGGGGGCCGGATCGGACGTAGTCGGCATGAAGCTTCGCGCCGATCGGAAGGGCGATCGCTACCTCCTCAACGGCAGCAAATTCTGGATCACCAACGCGGCCTATGCCGACACGCTGGTCGTCTATGCCAAGACCGGCGAGGGGAGCCGGGGCATCACCACCTTCATCATCGAGAAGGACATGCCCGGCTTCTCTACGGGTCAGAAGCTCGACAAGATGGGCATGCGCGGCTCGCCGACGGGGGAGCTGGTCTTCAACGACTGCGAGGTGCCGGAAGAGAATGTGATGGGGCCGGAAAATGGCGGCGTCGGGGTGCTGATGTCCGGGCTCGATTATGAGCGCACGGTGCTCGCCGGCATCCAGCTCGGCATCATGCAGGCGTGCCTGGACGTCGTCATTCCCTATGTGCGGGAGCGCAAGCAGTTCGGGCAGCCGATCGGCAGCTTCCAGCTGATGCAGGCCAAGATCGCGGACATGTACGTCGCGCTGAATTCGGCCCGGGCCTATGTCTATGCGGTGGCCAGGGCGTGCGATGCGGGCAAGACCACGCGGTTCGACGCGGCGGGCGCCATTCTGCTGGCGAGCGAGAATGCGGTGCGGACGAGCCTGGAGGCGATCCAGGCCTTGGGCGGTGCCGGATATACGAAGGACTGGCCGGTGGAGCGTTATGCCCGTGACGCCAAGCTGCTCGATATCGGCGCGGGGACGAACGAGATCAGGCGGATGCTGATCGGGCGGGAATTGATCGGCGCATGATGGGCACTCTCTCCCGTCATTCCCGCGAAAGCGGGAATCCCGCTTCACTTCCGCCCCGACGCCGAAAAAGAAAAAGCGGGATCCCCGCTTTCGCGGGGATGACGAAGAGAGGGGCGGTCCAATGATCCCCGCGCTCGAATGGTTCGCCACGATCGGCGGGATCGTCGCGGCGTTCATGATCTCGCTCGATTTCGGGCGGCGGGTGACGGGCTGGGGGTTCGTGCTGTTCGCCTTCGCCAGCCTGGCCTGGGTCGGCTATGGGCTGATGGACGAGGAAGGGGGGCTCTTGACGCAGAATATCGTGCTGTTCGGGATCAACCTGCTCGGCATCTACCGTTACCTCATCCGCAAGCGGCCGGTGGAGATGTCGGCATGAAGGTGTTTCTGCCGTCATTGCGAGCGCAGCGAGGCCCAGTGCGGCGGCTGGATTGCTTCGTCGCTACGCTCGTCGCTATGACGAGGGGGGAGCGCCAGTGACGCAGATCACGTCCAAGATCGACGAGGGCTCCGACACCTTCCGCCGCTATGCCGTGCACAACCGGGTCCTGGCCGACGACCTGCGGGCGCGGGTGGCGGAGGCGGCGCTGGGCGGGGCGGAGAAGCATCGCGAGCGGCATGTGGCGCGGGGCAAGCTGCTGCCGCGAGACCGCGTGGCGCGGCTGCTCGATCCGGGGTCGCCCTTCCTGGAGATCGGGCAACTCGCCGCCTGCGACATGTACAAGGGCGAGGTACCGGGCGCGGGGATGATCGCGGGGATCGGCCGCGTTTCCGGGCGCGAGGCGATGATCGTCTGCAACGACGCCACCGTCAAAGGCGGCACTTACTATCCGATGACGGTGAAGAAGCATCTGCGCGCGCAGGAGATCGCGCTGCAGAACCGGTTGCCGTCCATCTACCTGGTTGATTCCGGCGGCGCCAATTTGCCGCACCAGGCCGAGGTGTTTCCGGACCGCGAGCATTTCGGGCGCATCTTCTACAACCAGGCGCAGATGTCGGCGGAGGGGCTGGCCCAGATCGCCTGCGTGATGGGAAGCTGCACGGCGGGCGGCGCCTATGTTCCGGCCATGTCCGACGAGACGGTGATCGTGAAGAACCAGGGCACGATCTTCCTCGCCGGCCCGCCGCTGGTGAAGGCGGCGACGGGCGAGGTCATTTCGGCGGAAGACCTGGGCGGCGGCGACCTCCATGCCCGCAAGTCCGGCGTCGTCGACCACCTCGCCGAGAATGACGATCATGCGCTGGCGATCGTCCGCGATATCGTGTCGCGATTGAACAGTGTGAAGGCCGTCGATCTCGACATCGCCGAGCCGGTGGAGCCGAAGCTCGATCCGGAGGAGCTTTACGGCATCATTCCCGACGATGTGCGCACCCCCTACGACGTGCACGAGGTGATCGGCCGCATCGTCGACGGCTCCGAGTTCCACGAGTTCAAGGCGCTCTATGGCACGACCCTGGTGTGCGGCTTCGCGCGCATCTGGGGCATGCCGGTCGCGATCCTGGCGAATAACGGCATCCTGTTCAGCGAGAGCGCCTTGAAGGGCGCGCATTTCATCGAGCTCGCCTGCCAGCGGCGGACGCCCCTGCTGTTCCTCCAGAACATCTCCGGCTTCATGGTCGGCGGCAAATATGAGGCGGAGGGGATCGCCAAGAACGGCGCCAAGCTGGTGACGGCGGTGGCGACGGCGCAGGTGCCGAAGATCACCGTGCTGATCGGCGGCAGCTTCGGCGCCGGCAATTACGGCATGTGCGGCCGGGCCTATTCGCCGAGGTTCCTCTTCACCTGGCCTAACAGCCGCATTTCCGTCATGGGCGGCGAGCAGGCCGCGAGCGTGCTGGCAACGGTTCACAAGGACGCTGAGAGCTGGACGCCGGAGGAGGCGGAGGCGTTCAAGGCGCCCATTCGGCAGCGCTACGAGGGTGAGGGTAACCCCTACCACGCCACCGCGCGGCTGTGGGATGACGGTATTATCGATCCTGTGCAGACGCGGGACGTGCTGGGGCTGGCGTTCGCGGCGACGCTGAACGCGCCGATCCCGGAGCGGGCCAATTTCGGCCTGTTCCGGATGTGATGGTGGAGTCGAGGCCTCAAAATCCTCCCCGGAACGGGGAGGGGGACCAGCCGAAGGCTGGTGGAGGGGCCGATGCTGACTCACAGGCCGCGCTCCGGCCCCACCACCACGCCGCTCCGCGTCGCGGTCCCCCTCCCCGTTCCGGGGAGGAACGGCGTCGCGTCAAGCACCGAACCGTCGGCGCTTCTGATGAGACGGTGAAGCGCGCACGTCAGTTGCGGAAGGAAATGAGCTTACCGGAAGTGCTGCTGTGGCGTGAGCTTCGGCAGCGGCCGGAGGGCTTCAAGTTTCGAAAGCAGTTTCCTCAGAATCCTTATGTGTTGGACTTCGCCTGTCTGGAGACGCGGCTCGGTATAGAGGTGGATGGCGAGGCGCATGATCGTGGCGATCGGCCGGCGAGGGACGAGAGACGGGACGCGTATTTGCAGGAGCTTGGATTCACAGTGATGCGTGTTCCCGCGCGTGAGGTGTTGAAGAATCTGGAGGGTGTGGTGCTTGGGATCGTCGAGCAGTGTCGTAGGCTTCGGCCCCTCCACCAGCCTTCGGCTGGTCCCCCTCCCCGTTCCGGGGAGGATTTTTCGTGATCCGCTCCCTCCTCATCGCTAACCGGGGCGAGATCGCATGCCGGATCATTCGCACCGCGCGCCGCCTCGACATTCGCACCATCGCCGTTTTCTCCGACGCGGACCGGCAGGCGCTGCATGTGCGGGAGGCGGATGAGGCGGTGCATATTGGGGCTTCGCCGGCGCGCGAGAGCTATCTGGTGGGGGAGAAGATACTCGTCGCCGCCAAGGCCGCGGGGGCGGCGGCGGTGCATCCGGGTTATGGGTTTCTGTCGGAGAATGCCGAGTTCGCCGAGGCGGTGATGGAGGCGGGGCTGGTCTGGGTGGGACCGAGCCCGGCGAGCATTCGGGCGATGGGGCTGAAGGATGCGGCCAAGAGGTTGATGGACGAGGCTGGTGTGCCGACGACGCCCGGCTATCTGGGCGACGATCAGGCGCCGGATCGGCTGAAGGCGGAGGCCGACGCGATCGGCTATCCGGTGCTGATCAAGGCCGTGGCGGGCGGCGGCGGCAAGGGGATGCGCAAGGTCAACGCCGCGTCCGAGTTCGCCGACATGCTGACGAGCTGCAAGCGCGAGGCGGCGGCGTCCTTCGGCGACGACAAGGTGCTGATCGAGAAATATATCGAACGCCCGCGCCATATCGAGGTGCAGGTGTTCGGGGACAGCCATGGCAATGTCGTCCACCTGTTCGAGCGCGACTGCTCCCTCCAGCGGCGCCACCAGAAGGTGATCGAGGAAGCGCCGGCGCCGGGCATGGACGAGGCGACACGCGCCGCCGTCTGCGAGGCGGCGGTGAAGGCGGCGCGGGCGGTCGATTATGTCGGCGCCGGGACGATCGAGTTCATCGCCGATGCCTCCCAAGGCCTCCGCGCCGACCGCATCTGGTTCATGGAGATGAACACGCGGCTCCAGGTCGAACATCCGGTGACCGAGGAGATTACCGGGCAGGACCTCGTTGAGTGGCAGCTTCGGGTGGCGAGCGGCGAGCCTCTGCCGAAGCGGCAGGAGGAGCTTTCGATCGACGGTTGGGCGATGGAGGCGCGGCTCTATGCCGAAGACCCGGCGCAGGAGTTTCTGCCCTCGACCGGGCGGCTCGACCATTTCGTGCTGGGGCGCGGCATTCGCGTCGATACGGGCGTCGAGGAAGGCGACCGGATCAGCCCCTATTACGACCCGATGATCGCCAAGCTGATCGCCCATGGCCGGACCCGGGATGAGGCCATCGAGGCATTGGTCGAAACGCTGGAGCAGGTCGAGGTCTGGCCGGTGAAGACCAATGCCGCCTTCCTGGCCCGCGCGGCGGCGGACGCCGATTTCCGGGCCGGGGAGGTGGACACCGCCTTCATTCCGGCGCGGCTCGACAGCCTGGTTCCCGACTCCATGCCGCCCGAAGGCGTCTGGAACATGGCGGCGGAAGCGGTGCTGGCGTCGGACTTCGGCGGGCCGTCGGATGCGGCCGATCCGTGGCGGGCGTTGCAGGGATTCAGGGCCAATGCCGAGGCGGATTGGCGGGTGGCGCTGCGCCATGGGGGCGAGACGCGGACGATCGCGGTTTCCGAGGATGCGGAGCTGGCCGGCGTCGCGACGGCGAGCGGGGACACGATGCTGGTGTTCGCGGAGGGCCAGGCTTTCGCCTTCAAGCTGCCCGGCGCGGGTGGGGGAGCAGCGGGCGGCGCGGCTTCGGATGGTTCGCTGCTGTCTCCGATGCCGGGGCGCGTGATCGCCGTTGATGCGCGGCAGGGGGACAAGGTCATGAAGGGCCAAAAGCTGGTGACCCTGGAAGCGATGAAGATGGAGCATAGCCTCGTCGCCCCCTTCGATGGCATTGTCGCGGAGCTGAATGCGGCCGAGGGCGCGCAGGTGACGGAGGGGACGATGCTGGTGCGGGTGGAGAAGGGGGAGTGATGGCACGGAGCGCAGCCTTCCCCCTCGATGGGGGAAGGATATGGAGCCTTAGTGAGCGAAGCGAGCTTAGGCGGAGTTGGATGGGGGTGAGCGAGGCGAAGCCTCGCGCGCTTGCGAGGCGAGCGCTTACCCCCCACCCAGCTGCGACTAGGCAGCAAGCTGCCAAGTCTTCGCAACCCTCCCCCACAAGGAGGGAGGGGCGATAATGCCTGGCCGCTATTTCGACGAATGGACCGTCGGCGATCGGCTGGAGCATCAGCCGCATCGCACGGTGACGGAGACGGACAACCTTCTCATCTCTACGCTCACCCACAATCCGCAGCCGCTGCATATCGACGCGGAATATGCGGGCGCGACCGAGTTTGGGCGGATCGTCGTCAACGGCACTTTCACCTTCGCGTTGATGGTGGGGCTGTCGGTGGGGGACACGACGTTGGGGACGCTGGTGGCCAATCTCGGCTACGACAAGGTGCGGATGCCCAAGCCGGTGTTCATCGGCGACACGCTCCGGGCGGAGACGGAGGTGATCGGCCTCAAGGATTCCAGTTCGCGGCCCGAGGCGGGGATCGTGACCTTCGAGCACCGGATGCTGAACCAGCGAGATGAAGTCGTCTGCGTCTGCGAGCGGACGGCCTTGATGCAGCGGAGGGCGGGGTGATCGGGTTTTCCGTCATTCCCGCGAAGGCGGGAATCCAAGCGGCTTCGGCGCCTGGCATGACCTTCGTCTGGATTCCCGCTTTCGCGGGAATGACGAACTAACGATGAGGCTCCGCTCGCTGCTCTTCGTGCCGGGCGATCGGCCGGATCGGATGGAGAAGGCGCTGGGCGCCGGCGCGGATGCCTTGATTCTGGACCTGGAGGACGCCGTCGCTCCCGAGCGGAAGGCGGAGGCGCGCGACGCGGTGCTCGCCTTTCTCGCCCGCGACCGAACTGTGCCCCTGTTCGTGCGGATCAATCCGCTGGATACCGAGCTTGCCAACGAAGACCTGATTGTCGTTCGTGAGAGGCCCGAGGGAATCGTTCTTCCGAAATGCGAAAGCTTCGAAGACGTGAGGCGGCTGGAGATGCGTCTCGACTTTGCAGGAGTCTTCTACGAACAGAATCCTCTGGTCCTTCCGATCGCGACCGAAACTCCGGCGGCGATTTTCGGGCTGGGTTCCTACGCCGAAGTGTCTGAGCGCCTCGCCGGCCTCACCTGGGGCGCGGAGGATTTGCCGGCTGCTATCGGCGCGGCGACGTCGCGCGAGGAGGATGGGCGCTATACGCCGCCTTACGAGCTTGCGCGCTCGCTCTGCCTGTTCGGCGCGGCGGCGGCGGGGGTGGCGCCGATCGAGACGGTCTATCCGGCCTTTCGTGACCTGGACGGGCTGGCCGCCTATGCCGCCCGGGCGCGGCGGGACGGCTTCACCGGCATGATGGCGATCCATCCGGCGCAGGTGGCGGTGATCAACGAGGCGTTCACGCCGTCCGAGGCCGAGATCGCCCATGCGCGCGCGGTCGTGGCGGCGTTCGAGGCGAATCCGGGCGCCGGGGCGCTGTCGCTCGACGGCCGGATGATCGACCGCCCCCATCTCGTCCAGGCGCGGCGCACGCTCGCCGCCGCGGATTGAGCCTTCTCCTGACGGCGCTCGCCGGGCTGGGGTTCGGCGCCATCGTCGGCAGCTTCCTGGCCGTCATCCTCATCCGCTGGCCGCAAGGGCGCTCGGTCCTCGGCGGCCGATCGAGCTGCGACAGCTGTGGAGAAGCGCTGGGGCCGGCTGAGCTCGTGCCGATCCTGTCCTACTATCTTCAGCGGGGACGCTGCCGCCGGTGCGGCGCCGCGATCGACTCTCGCCACGTCGCCGTCGAGATCGCCGCCGCCGCGATCGGCCTGGTCGCCACGCTGGCGCATCCGCTCCCGCTGGCCCTGGCAACGGCGCTGCTCGGCTGGTGGCTGCTGCTGATCGCGCTCATCGATCTCGAGCATCAGTGGCTGCCGGACAAGCTGACCCTGCCGCTGCTGCCGGCGGGCTGGGGCGTCGCCTGGATCGGCATGGGCCCCGCGCTCCAGGACCGGCTGATCGGCGCGGCCATCGGCTATCTGATCCTCTGGCTCGTCGCGGTGATCTACAAGCGCCTGAGGGGCTGGGAGGGCCTCGGCGGCGGCGATCCCAAGCTGCTGGCGGCGATCGGCGCCTGGCTGGGGTGGCAGCAGCTTCCCATCGTGCTGCTGGGAGCGGGGCTGCTCGGGCTTGCCGCCGTGCTGACCCAATGGCTGAGGGGCGAGAAGGTGACTGGGACCGACCGCCTGCCGCTCGGCACGCTGATGGCCATCGCCGCCTGGCCGATCTGGCTGCTGATCGCGCGCTGACGTCGGTCACCGGCCTGTCACAGGCGCGGCCTAGTCCGGCCCGATGGGACCGATCGCCACATGCCTTGCCGACCTCAATCCGCGCGAGCGCCGCTTCCTCGTCGCCGGCGCGGCGGCGCTGCTGGCTTTCCTCCTTTATCTGTTCGTGCCGACCGGCGGACCGACCTCGGCGCCAGAAGAGCCGAGAGACGAGTCGCCTCCGCCCGTACCGGCCTTTCATCAACCGTCTTCCGGAGCGGCACCGCCGGCGCCGCCCCCGCTCCCGCCTGCCGCATCCTTGTCCGGCCTCGTGCTGCGCGGCGTGCTGGGCGGCGGTCCGAGGGGCGGGACCGCGATCATCGGCTTTCCGGACGGCAGCCAGCGATCGGTCCCGGTCGGCCGGCAGGTCTTGCCGGGCGTCACGCTGAAGGCGGTCGCCTTGCGGCACGTCATCCTCGCCACGTCCGCAGGCGAGAGCCGCCTGGAGTTCGACAAGGCAGCACGAGAGATCGCCCCGACCGCGGTGGCGGCGGCGGCGAGCGAGGCGAACCCGGATCGGCGGCGGGAGACGCTGGAGTTCCGGACCGGCCTGATGCCGCTGAAGGAAGATGGCCGGATCAAGGGCTTCGCGATTCGCCCGGGCGCCCAACTCGCCATTTTTCAGCGGGCGGGGCTGAAGCCGGGCGACGTGATCGTCAGCATCAACGGCCAGGCCTTCAGGAGCGAGGAGAAGGTGCTGGAACTGTCGGCCGAACTCGCCAGCGCCCGCACGATCGAGATCGCCTTCATCCGCGCTGGCCGGAGGATGACTGGAAAGGTCGAGCAGAACAGCAGTCAGCGTTAAACATTGTTGCAGCGATGTTACGAATCGGCGTAAATAAGATTACGTTTGTGCTACGTAAGTAATAATCCATGATTATTGCAGTTGATTATGCGGCTGTAATATATCCATCACGGAACCTCCCTAGTTGGCCAACCAGAAGAACGGAGCGTCGAGTCCACGCTTCGTGTCTCGGCACTGGCTCCAGCAAGGGGGAAACTAGAATGTCTATTCTTCGTAAAGCTCTTCTCATCGGCACGGTCATTCCGCTCGCGGCCTGCGGTGCCGACGATGTGGCGTCACCCGGTGAAGGCGTGATCGTGACGCCGACTCCGACTCCGACGCCCACGCCGACTCCCACCCCGACCCCGACGCCCACTCCGACCCCGGGCGGCCCCGCCGCGGACTGCCCCGCCGGCACCGCCAATGTCGGCGTCATCAACGACCTTCGGAACTGCCAGATTTCGGGCACGATCACCGGCAATCGGACGATCGCGAACCTTCCCGGCGTGATCTACTCCCTCTCGGGCGCGGTCACGGTTGGCGTCGATGTCGGCGGCGACGGCAATGCGCCGGGCGGTCAGCAGGGCATCCTCACCATCGAGCCGGGCGTCGTCCTCTTCGGCTCGTCTGGTGCGGACTTCCTGCTCGTCAACCGCGGATCGCAGCTCTTCGCCGAAGGCACGGCGACGCAGCCGATCATCTTCACCAGCCGCCAGAATGTCGAAGGCACGGCGGGCGCCGACTCGATCGGCCAGTGGGGCGGGCTCGTCGTCCTCGGCCGCGCGCCGATCAGCGACTGCATCGGCAACGTGCCGGGCGGCAGCGTGGGCTGCCAGGGCGCCGTCGAAGGTACCTCGGGCGACGCTTTCTACGGCGGCGCCTCGCCGAACGACAATAGCGGCCGCATCCGTTACGTGCAGGTCCGCTATCCGGGCTTCGAAGTCTCGCCGGGCAACGAACTGAACGGCATCACCCTCGCGGGTGTCGGAGCCGGCACGACCATCGACCATGTCCAGGTCCACAACAGCTCGGACGACGGCATCGAATGGTTCGGCGGCACGGTGAACCAGAAGTATATCGTCGTCACCGGCGCTGACGATGACAGCATCGACACCGACACCGGCTTCAAGGGGGCGATCCAGTTCGCGCTCGTCGTCCAGCGGAGCACCGGCGGTGACCGGATCATCGAGGGCGACAGTTCGGGCAACGAAAACGCCACTCCACGTCAGGACACGGCGATCGCGAATGCGACCTTCGTCAGCGGCGGCGCGGCGGATAATCCGGACTCGCTCCTGCTTCGCGGCGGCATGGATTTCACGCTCCTCAACTCGGTCGTGACGGGCGCTCCCATCTGCCTCGACATCGACGGTAATGCGACGGTCCAGGCGGCCGACGCCGCGCTCGACGAGAAGGGGCCGCCGCGGTTTGAATCGGTGTTCCTCTCCTGCGCCGATCCGTTCCGCGATGACACGAGCGTCACCGCCGCCCAGATCGCAGCGATCTTCGGCGCCGGCACGAATAACGTGTCCGATGGCACCTCGACCCTCACTAGCGTCTTCATCAACGGCGCCAACGAGAATGCGGTGACGGCCTTCCAAGCCAGCTCGGTCCGGAGCTTCTTCGAGGACGTCGACTATATCGGCGCCGTCCGCGACCAGAACGACACCTGGTGGCAGGGTTGGACCTGCGGGCTGGGGACCAACTCCCCGTCCTGCACGGCGGCTCCGGTGCCGAGCACGGGCGCCTGATCCCTTCGCCGAACCTGCTTCGGGCGGCGGCTTCGGCCGCCGCCCCTCCTTTTATCCTGGAATATCGCTCATGAGGAATATCGCCGCCTTCGGGAGCCTGCTGCTCCTGTCCACCGCCCTCATCGCGCCGGCCGCGCTCGCCCAGACGGTCGACGCCGCACCCGAGCCCGCCGCGGAAGTTCCGCCGGTGGAGCCGGTCGAGGAAGAGATCGAGATATCGGGACCGGGTGCTCCGGCGGCTGCGGCCGACATCGTCGTCGTGGGGCGCAACATCCCCAATGCGATCCGCCGCACCCCGGAAGTCATCTCGGTCCTGTCGACGGCAGATATCGCGCGGACGGGCGAGGGCGACATCGCCGGCGCCCTCAAGCGGATCACCGGCCTCAGCGTCGTCGGCGGCCGTTTCGTCTATGTGCGCGGCCTCGGCGAGCGCTATTCGCTGGCGCTTCTCAACGGCTCGCCGCTGCCGTCGCCCGAGCCGCTGCGGCGGGTCGTGCCGCTCGACATCTTCCCGACGGACGTGATCGCCAGCTCGGTCGTGCAGAAGAGCTATTCGGTCAATTATCCGGGCGAGTTCGGCGGCGGCGTCGTCAACCTCACCACCAAGTCGATGCCGGACGAAGCCTTCCTCACCATCGGCGGCAGCCTCGGCTTCGACACCGAGACGACCGGCGAGCTCGGCTACACCTATTATGGCGGCGATACCGACTGGACCGGCTTCGACGACGGCACGCGCGACATTCCCGCCGGCCTCGCCGCGGCGATGGACAGCGGCAATCTGATCGTCATCGGCCCCAATTTCAGCGAGGAGCAGGTCAAGGGCTTCACCGCCAGCCTGGTGAATGCCCCCACCACGCTTATCCAGCGCAACAATGACATTCCAATCAACGGCAGCCTCAACGTCAGCGCCGGCAAGAGCTGGGACATCGGCTCCAGCCGCTTCGGCGTCATCGCGGCGGCGGGCTGGGACAATAAGTGGCAGACCAAGGGCGGGCTTCAGCAGCTCGCCGGCGGCATCGCGATCGGCGACGACGGCAGCGAGATACTGAAGCCGGACCAGGATTTCCGCTTCCTTTCGACCGAGAACCGAATCGTCGTGAACGGCCTGCTTGGCCTCGGCCTCGAGTTCGGCGAGCATGCGCTGCGCTGGACCAATCTCTATATTCGCGACACGATCAAGGAAGCGCGCATCCAGACCGGCACCGACCAGATCAACGTCGGCGACGACCTGCTCAACATCGGCAACACCGCCTGGTTCGAGCGGCAGCTGATCGACACCCAGCTGGTCGGCGAGTTCGACTGGGATCCGGTGAGCCTCGACATCCGCGGCACCTACGCCAACTCGCAGCGCGAGTCGCCGTACGAGCGGACGATCAGCTACCGTTTCAACAATGTTGCCAACGACTTCGTGAACGATCTTCGCTCCAACGGCGAATATGCGCGCATCGCTTTCAGCGACCTTAGCGACAATGTCTATTCGGGGTCGGCCGACCTCGCCTATGAGCTGCCGACGACGCGGGCGATCACGGCCTCGGCGGGCCTCTCCTACTTTAAGAACGATCGCTCGGCCGAACGGCGGGAGTTCCGCTACACGCCGCTCGACGCGCTGCCTTTCCTGGTGACGCAGCAGCGGCCGGACTATCTTCTGTCCGATTACAACGTCCACACCTGGGATATCGTCCTCACCGACGTCTCCAGCGCCGCCGGCGTCGCGGCCTATGAGGCCGATCTCGAGGTTTTCGGTGCCTATGCCCAGGTCGAGGCGGAACTGGTGCCGACCTTGCGGCTGCAAGCCGGCGTCCGCTTCGAAGACGGCAAGCAGAGCGTGACGCCGATCGACCTGTTCGGCCTGGGCGGCGCCAATGTCGTTCCGACCGAGGTCGAGAACAGCTATTGGCTGCCGGCGGCGACGCTCACCTGGAATTTCGCCGAGGACATGCAGTTCCGGCTGCACGCCTCCAAGACGATCGCCCGCCCGCAGTTCCGCGAGCTGGCGCCGCAGCAATATCTGGACACCGAGACGGACCGCACCTTCTTCGGCAACCAGTTCCTGACCGACAGCGAACTGTTCAACGCCGAGGCGCGCTACGAATATTATTTCGGACCTGACCAGCGCGTCAGCCTCGCCGGCTTCTACAAGAAGATCGACCGGCCGATCGAGGCGGTTGCGTTCGAGCAGGGCGGCACCTTCTTCACCACCTTCGCCAACGCGCCTGAGGCGACGCTGGTCGGCGGCGAGATCGAGGTGCAGAAATATGTGCCGCTCGACATGGTCTCGAGCAGCGATTTCTTCGCCGCCAGGCGGCTGGTGCTGATCGGCAACTACACCTTCACCGATTCCGACATAAAGGTGGGACCGAACGACACGACCATCCCGATCGGAAGCGGGGGCATGCCGGTGCAGGCGACCAATCTCTTCGCCGACGGATCGCGGCTGACCGGCCAGTCCAGGCATCTCGCCAACCTCCAGATCGGCCTCGAGAACCAGGACCGCCTGTCGCAGCAGACGCTGATGCTGACCTATGCCAGCCGGCGCGTCACCAATCGGGGGCCCTCGGGCCAGCCGGACCTGATCGAGGAGCCGGGGTTCCGCCTCGATTTCGTGGCTCGCGAAGGCATCCGACTGCTGGGCGCCGACATGGAGCTGAAGTTCGAGGCGCGGAACCTTCTCGGTGAGAATTACGAGGAGTATCAGACGCTCAACGGCAGCCGCATCGACACCAACAGCTACGATCTCGGCCGCGTGTTCAGCCTGGGTCTAGGTATGACGTTCTAAAGAAGAGGCCTGGGCGGCGCTCTTCCCTAGAGGCGCCGCCCAACCTGTTTGTGCCTACCGGTCATTTGCGAGCGTAGCGAAGCAATCCAGAGCTGCGGAGATGTCCATCTGGATTGCTTCGTCGCTTCGATCCTCGCAATGACGAGGACTTTAGCCCCAGGGCCGCTCCCGATACCATTTGGTCACGATATATTTCGTGCCGCTTCGCACCTTCATGCCGTGGTGGAGCGTGTTGGCGTTGACGCTTCCATCCGGCTTCAGATTGTTCCAGGCGAGGAGCTTGCCGGTCTCGGGCTGGATCGTCTTGCCGATCGTCTTGAAGCGGGTGGCGCCGCCGGCGGTGGGCTCGTTGAGGTAGATCATCACCGTCCAGGTGCGTTGCCCCGACACGGCGCAGTAGCGGAGGAAGTCGGCGCCGTTCGGCTCGAAATAATCGGTGTGCGCCTTGAACTCCTGGCCCTCGCCATAGCGCTGGCCCTGGACCGGTTCCCCGAGCCTCGGATCGAGGCCGGTGAAGGCGGCGATCTTCTCTTCCAACGCGGCGACGGCGGGGTGGCGCGAATCGAGGTCGCAGGTCTCGCTCGTCCGGAACAGGGCGTCGCCGCCGTCATCGGCTATGGTGGACGGGCGGCGCTCGGCATCGATGAGAGCAATGAGGCCGGCGCATTCGTCCGGACCGATGAAACCCTTCCTGATGAATAGATCGAGCTTGGGCGAGGGGACCTTCTGAATCCCTTCGGCGCGAGTCAGGCGATCGGCGGTCTGCATGGGTGCGGCATAAGCGACGTCGAGGTGATTTCCACCGAAATCGACGGATTCAATTTCCTGTCACAATTCCACAATCGCTGTGTCATGGTGGGCACCTAGGGGCCGAGGGGTGGAGTCATGGAATGCGTCTAGCTTTGGATCCGCGGGCCCGTCGCCTGTTGCGCCGGGTGCCGCGGAATACTGTTTACACGGCGATGGAGCTGCTGCTCCTGACGCTGCTCGCGATTCAGGGCGCGCGGCTCGTCTGGACCTTGGCGACCCCGGTCGGGCCGGTGGGCGAATGGACGGCAAAGAGCGCCCTCTCTCCGGCGGTTTCGTCGGACGCTTCGGGGCTCGGCGATTTCGATCCATTCTTCCGGCTGAGCGGCGATAGCGGCCCTATGGTTGTGACCTCCCTCGATTTGAAATTGTTCGGCGTGCGCGAGAACCGCGCCAGCGGACGTGGCTCGGCCATCATCGGCACACCCGACGGGCGGCAGCAAAGCTTCGAAGTCGGCGGGGAGATCGTGCCGGGCGTGACGCTCCAGTCGGTGGGCTTCGACGGCGTGGTCATCACCCGCGGCGGCACTGCCGAGCAGCTTTTTCTCGACCAGTCGCCGCCGGCGACGGTGGTGGCGCCGGATGGCAATGCGGTCTCCGAGATCGCGCCGGCGCCGCCCGTCGTCCCTCCCGCCGCCTCCCAGATGCGCTTCGCCCCTCGCATGGAGGGTGGAGAGGTCAGGGGCGTCGTCGTCCAGCCGGCGGGAAGCGGCGATGCTTTTCGGGCGGCCGGCTTCGCACCCGGCGACGTGATCCTGTCGGTCAACGGACGGTCGATCCGCTCCGCCGACGACGCACGTCGGCTCGCGGCCGAGATCGACGGGCGCGAGGCGATCCTTCAGGTCGATCGAGACGGCCGCCTGCTGTCGCTGCGCGTGGGGGCGGATCGATGAAGCGCCTTCGCATCGCGCTTGCCCTGGCGCTCGCCTCGGTTTCGGTGACGCCGGCCTGGTCGCAATATGTGCTGAACCTGCGCGAGGCCGATATCCGCGCCTTCATCGAGGACGCCGCGCGGGTGACGGGCCGCACCTTCATCATCGACTCCGCCGTGCAGGGAAAGGTGTCGGTGGTGACGCAGCGGCCGCTGTCGCGATCGGAATATTTCGAGCTGTTCCTGTCGACCCTGCGCGCCAATGGCCTGGTCGCGGTGCCGGGGCCGGGCGGGGCGCTGCGCATCCAGCCCGCCTCCACCGCCGCCAGCACCGCACAGGTCGGCAGGGCGACGAGCCCCAGCAGCTTCGTCACCGAGATCTTCCGCCTGAGGAACATCGACGCCGCGTCGGCGGCGGAGACGGTACGGCCGCTGGTGAGCAAGGAAGGCTCGGTCACGGCCAACCGCAACAGCCTGATCGTGGTCGACTTCGCGGACAATATCGCGCGCATCCGCCAGATACTGGCCGGCATCGACCGCGACACCGCGGCGACGCAGATGCTGACATTGGAAAATGCCGGCGCGCGCGAGATCGCCGAAGCCTTGTCGACGCTGGTTGCGGCCGGTGGCGAGGGCGGGGCGGCCGCCTCGGTCGTTCCCATCGACAGCTCCAACTCCATCGCCTTCCGCGGCGATGCGGCGACCGTCGCGCGGCTGATGGAGATGGCGCGTGAGCTCGATGAACGGGCGGCGAGCGGGACGGAGCTTCGCGTCATCTTCCTGGAACATGCCGATGCCGAGCAGCTGCTGCCGGTACTACAGCGCCTTCTGGGCCAGGCGTCCGGCCCCACGGCCGGCCCGGCGCCCGTCGCCAATGGCGATACCAATGCGCCCGCGCCGCAAGCCGCCTCGCTGTCGACCGGCGCCAGCGTGTTCGGGAACAAGGCGGCGGTCGTCACGCGCTTCGAGGGCGCCAACGCCATCGTCATCGCCGCGCCCAACGACGTGCAGCGCATGCTGGGCGAGGTCATCCGCCAACTGGACGTCCGCCGCGCCCAGGTGCTCGTCGAGGCGATCATCGTCGAGATTTCCGACACCGCCGCCAAGCAGCTCGGCGTGCAGCTGTTCCTTTCGGGGCTCAAGGGATCGAACATCCCGTTCGCCGTCACCAACTATTCGAACATCACGCCTAACATGAACGTGGTCGCCGGCGCGGTGATCGCCAACGAGCTGCGGCGCGACGACGATAAGGATGACGACGACGATGATTCGAACGGCCTCGGCGACCTCGCCGATGCGCTGACCGAAGCCGCAGTCGGCGAGATCGCGGGCTCGTCTGGCGCGCTCATCGGCGGGGCTTTTCGCAGCGGCAACGAGGTCTTTGGGGCGATCGTCAACGCGGTGCAGCGGGACAACAACTCCAACATATTGTCGACGCCGTCGATCATGACCCTGGACAATCAGGAAGCACGCATCCTGGTCGGCCAGGAGATACCGATCACCACCGGCGAGGCGCTGTCCGACAATTTCGACAATGCCTTCCGCACCGTGCAGCGCCAGGAGATCGGCATCGTCCTCGAAGTGAAGCCGCAGATCAACGCCGGCGGCGCGATCAAGCTCGACTTGCGCCAGGAGGTGAGTTCCATCGCAGGGCCGGTCTCGAACAATTTCAACGACCTCATCCTCAACAAGCGCGAGATCGAGACGACCATCACGGTCGACGACGGCGAGATCGTCGGCATCGGCGGCCTGCTCGACGACAATGAGCGGCGGACCCTGGAGAAGATCCCGTTCCTCGGCGACATTCCGCTGCTGGGCGAGCTATTCAAGTCGCGGGGACGCTCGCGCGCCAAGACCAACCTCATGGTCTTCATCCGGCCGACGATCATGCGCTCGGCGGACGACGCGCGCGCCATGACCGAGCGGCGATACGGCTATATTCGCGGCATGCAGTATCAGCGCAATCCGGACCGGGAGCCGAGCATCGATGAGCTGGTGCGCGACTATATGGGCGCGGTGCCGCCGAGGTCGCTCGCGCCGCCGCCGACTGATCCGCGCCTTTATGCGCCGGCGGTCGAGCCGGGGGACGCGGTCGTCGATCCCGTCCCCGTTCCGCAAAGCCAGGTGCCTCGATGAAGATCAGCCGCGGCGACAAGATACCCGACGAGGTGGGGGACCCAGCCGCGCCGCAAGAGGCGTCGCTGCCGCTCAACATCCCTTACGGCTTCGCCAAGCGGCATGGCGTGGCGCTGCTCGGCGAACAGGACGGGCATCTTTCGATCGTCATGCGCGAAGGGGCCGACCCGCGCACCCTGATCGAGGTTCGCCGCTTCCTCTCGCGACCGTTCGACGTCGAGTTCGCGGCGCCCGACAGGTTCGACCGCATCCTCTCCGAACGCTATGCGATGGACGGGCAGGCCGCCGCCGACGCAGCGGGGACGCTCGGCCTCGGCGACGAGCTCAGCCATCTCGCGACCGATCTCCCGACCGCCGACGACCTGCTCGACAGCGCCGACGACGCGCCCGCCATCCGGCTCATCAACGGCATCATCGCCGACGCCGCTCGGCAGGGCGTGTCGGACATCCATATCGAACCTTATGAATCCGGCCTCGTCGTGCGGATGCGGGTCGACGGCGTGCTGCGCGAGACTTTGCGCATGCCGCCCCATGTCGCGCCGGTGGTGGTGAGCCGCATCAAGGTGATGGCCCGACTCGACATCGCCGAGCGGCGGGTGCCGCAGGATGGGCGCATTGGCCTGACGCTCGGCGGCAAGCTGCTCGACGTGCGCGTCTCCACGCTGCCCAGCCGCGCCGGAGAGCGAGTGGTGCTGCGCATCCTCGACAAGGACAATGCCGGCATCGACCTGGACGTGCTCGGCATGCCGCCGGCCATCCATCAAATCTATCTGGACGCCTTGGCCGAGCCGAACGGGATCGTCCTCGTCACCGGTCCGACCGGCTCGGGCAAGACGACGAGCCTCTATGCCGGCCTGCGCCTCCTCAACGACGGCAGCCGCAACATCCTGACCGTCGAGGATCCGGTCGAATATGCGATCGAGGGCGTGGGCCAGACCCAGGTCAACGACAAGGTGGGCCTCAGCTTCGCCACCGGGCTGCGGGCCATCCTCCGCCAGGATCCCGACGTCGTGATGGTCGGCGAAATCCGCGACCGCGAGACGGCGGACATCGCCGTCCAGGCCTCGCTGACCGGCCATCTCGTGCTCTCCACGGTGCACACCAACGACGCGGTGGGCGCCATCACCCGCCTGCGCGACATGAAGATCGAGCCGTTCCTGCTCGCTTCCACCTTGCGTGCCGTCATCGCCCAGCGGCTGGTGCGGCGGCTCTGCCCCACTTGCCGCGAGCCGGTGCAGGCGAGTGGATCGGTGAGCGCCTTGCTCGGCTTCGATACCGGCACGGTCATCTACGAGGCGCGCGGCTGCTCCGAGTGCAACCACAGCGGCTACAAGGGACGGATCGGCGTCTTCGAGGCCGTGCGCATCGACGAGTCCATCCGTCGCCTGATCAACGCCAATGGCGACGAGGCGGTGATCGCCAACCATGCCTTTCGCAACGCGCCCAATCTCGGCTCCGCCGCGCGGGCGCTGGTCCGCGACGGGGTGACGACCGCCGAGGAAGCCGTCAGGATTTCGCGCCGGGGAGCCGAAGCCGAACATGTCTGACTATGACTATCTCGCGCTCGACACCGCCGGACGCGAACGGCGCGGGTCGGTGAAGGCCGCGACCGTCGAGGACGCCCGCGCCGCTCTTGGCGCGCGCAAGCTGTTCGTCGTGAAGCTGGAGCGGGGGACGGGCGCCGCGACGCCGCCTTTGCTGTCTCGCCGCGCGCTGCTCCGCAAGAAGCTCACGGCAAAGCAGCTGGCGCTCTTCACGCGGCAGCTGGCGACCCTGGTCCAGGTGAGCCCGCTCGAGGAGTCGCTGCGCACCATCGCCCGCCAGGCCGAGCAGGAGATGGTGCGCCGCGTGCTCGACAGCGTCCATGGCGGCGTCGTCGAAGGCCGCCGCCTGTCCGAGGCCATGGGCCGGGAGCGGACCAGCTTCCCGCCGCTCTATCGCGCCATGGTCTCGGCCGGCGAGAGCTCGGGCACCTTGCCGCAGATCCTCGAGCGGATGGCGGACCTGCTCGAACGGCAGGCCGAGGTCAGGGGAAAGGTGATGAGCGCGCTCGCCTATCCCGTCATCCTCGCCATCGTCGCCACCTTCGTCGTGTTCGCGCTGATGATCTTCGTCGTGCCCAAGGTGGTCGAGCAGTTCGAGGATGTGGGGCAGGCGCTGCCTTTGCTCACCCGCATCGTCATCGCCCTTTCCGAATTCCTCGGCAATTGGTGGTGGGCGCTGCTCCTCGCCCTCATCGGCGTCGGCCTGCTGATCGGGCGCGCGCTGCAGGACGAAGCGCTGCGGCTGCGCTTCGATCGCCGGCTGCTGCGCCTGCCGCTGATCGGCCGCCTCATCCGCGACCTGCACGCCGCCCGCATGGCGCGAACGCTCTCGACCATGGTCGGCAGCCGCCTGCCGCTGCTGGAAGGCCTGAAGCTCACGACGCAAACCGTCCACAACCGTGCGCTTCGGCAGGCGTCGGAGGAAATCACCGAGGCGATCCGCACCGGCGGCAGCCTGTCGGCCGCGCTGAAGCGCGCCGGCGTGTTCCCGCCGCTGCTCGTCTACCTGGCGGCGAGCGGCGAAGCGTCCGGCAAGCTCGACATCATGCTGGAACGCGCCGCCGACTATCTGGAGCGCGAGTTCGACAGCTTCACCAGCGCGGCGCTGTCGCTGCTGGAGCCCGCCATCATCGTCATCATGGGAGCGATCGTCGCGGTGATCGTGCTGGCGATCCTGCTCCCCATCCTGCAACTCGATACGCTCGCCTCCGGAGTTTGAAATGGTCCTGAACCGAATCCTTTCCCGTCATTCCCGCGGAAGCGGGAATCCATTCAGAGTCGGGGCAAGGCACCAGCGCCGCCTGGATTCCCGCTTTCGCGGGAATGACAAAAGGATGGGGAATGACGAAAGGACGCAGGATGAGGGCGAGGAAGGCTTCACCCTCGTCGAGCTGATGGTGGTGATCGTCATCATCGGCCTCCTCGCCACAGTGGTCGCGATCAACGTCATGCCGGCGCAGGACACGGCGCGGGTGAAGAAGGCGGAGGCGGACATCGCGCTGCTGGAGCAGGCGACGGAGATGTATCGCCTCAGCAAGCTCAACTATCCGGCGAGCGGCGAGGGGCTGCAGGCGCTGGTCAGCGAGGGCTTCGTCAAGCGCCTGCCAGACGACCCCTGGGGCAATCCCTATCATTATGCCGCGCCGGGCGGAGAGGGTCGCGCCTTCGACATCTACTCCTACGGCGCCGACGGCCGCGAGGGCGGCGAGGACGACGATGCGGATATCGGTAATTGGTGACCCGATCCTCCCCGCGCGCAGCGGGGGGAGGGGGACCATGCGGAGCATGGTGGAGGGGTATGCTGACGAGGCCTCGCCAGTTACCCCTCCACCACCCTTCGGGTGGTCCCCCTCCCCACGAGCTTCGCTCGCAGGGAGGACAGCCGGATTCACCCTCGTCGAGCTGCTGATCGTGCTGACCATAATTGGGCTTGCCTCGGCCGGCGTAGTGATGGCGATCCCCGACACGCGCGGCAGCCTCACGGAAGAGGCGGAGCGGTTCGCCGCGCGGGCGGCGGCCGCGCGGGACCGGGCGATCATCGATGCGGCAGCCCTGTCGCTCCGCGTCACCAGCACGGGCTATGGTTTCGACCGGCGCGTCGATTCCGAGTGGCAGCCGCTCGAACGCAAGCCGTTCGGCGACCAAAGGTGGACGGAAGGGACGCGCGCCAGCGCCGACGGCGGCGAAGCCGTGCGCATCCTGTTCGATCCCACCGGACTCGTCGACCCGGCCCGCCTGACCTTGGTGCGCGACGACGAGCAAGTGGTGGTCGAGATCGGCGCGGATGGCGAGATCGATGTCATCGTCTAATCCCGGCGAGGCCGGCCTTACGCCCCCGAGGCGTTCCGCCGAACACGGCTTCACGCCCCCGAGGCGTTCCGCTGAACACGGCTTCACGCTGATCGAGATGCTCGTGGCGCTCGCCATCTTCAGCCTGGCGGCGCTGGCGCTGCTGCGCCTGGAAGGCGCCACCGTCTCCAACACGGCACGCCTGCAGGACCAGGCGATGGCGCAGGTCGTCGCCCGCAACATCGCGGTGGAGACGATGACCGATCCGGCGCCGCCGTCGCTGGGGCAGGAGAGCGGCGAGGTCGAGAATGGCGGCCGCCGCTGGGGCTGGACCCGGCTCGTCGCGCTGTCGCCCGAGCCGCGCATCCAGATGATCACGATCAGCGTGCGCAGCCAGGCCGGACCGGAATCTGCGACGCTCACCATCTTCCGGCGGGCGGCGTTGTGAATTCGGCCTCCTCCCGCGAACAGGGGTTCACCCTGGTGGAGCTGCTCGTCGCGCTCCTCATCTTCGGCATGATCGCCGCCGCGGGCGTCGCCTTGCTGTCCTTCAGCGTGCGCGCCCAGGACATGGCCGATGCGCGCCTTGACGATGTCGCGGCGATGCGGCGCGTGGGCGCGCTGCTGACCGGCGACCTCGCCCAGGCAGCGGCGCGCGTCGTCCGCAACGAGGCGGGGGCGGTGAAGCCCGCTTTCGTGGGAGGAACCGGCGCGGAGGGCGATATCGCCCTGGCGCTGGTCCGGCGCGGCTGGGACAATCCCGACGGCGCGGGCCGGCCCTCGCTGCAGAAGGTGGAGTATCGCCTCACCGGCGTTCGGCTGGAGCGCATCGCCTATCGCAATCTCGACGGCGCGGCGCCGATGGAGCCGGTCACCGTGCTGGAAGGCGTGGAGGCGCTCCGCCTTCGCTACCGGGATTCGGAAGGCGAGTGGCGCGAGCGGTGGGACCCGACCCAGATCACCGATCTGCCGCGCGCCGTCGAGATGATCGTCGACGTCCGGGACGGCGGTCCGGTCCGCCAGCTCTTCCTGGTCGGGGCGGGTCTTTGAGCATGTGCCGACCCATTCCCAGCGCCGAACGCGGCGCGGCCCTGCTGACGGTGCTGCTGCTCGTCGCGGTAATGGGGGCGCTTGCGGCGTCGGCGCTGGAGAAATTGCGCCTTTCGACCGCCCTTGCCGCCAACAGCAGCGGCCTCGATCAGGCGCGCGCTTTCGCCATCGGCGTCGAATCGCTGCTCGCGCTCCGGGCCGACGACATCCTCGCCGCCAGCCCCGACCGGACGACGCTGGCCGGCGGCTGGAACGGAGAGACGAGGCGCTATCCCATGCCCGGCGGCGGCCTGGTCGAGGCCACCGTCCGCGACGGCGGAAACTGCTTCAACATCAACAGCGTCGCCACCGGAGCGCTGGCGACGGACCTCGCGCCGCGCGCGGCGGGCATCGAGCAGTTCGTCGCGCTTCTCCGCATCCTCGAAGTCCCGGAAGGCACGGCTCGACGCATCGCCGAGGGCGCCGGCGACTGGGTCGATGCCGACGTCAATCCGACCCGAGAGGGAGCGGAGGACCGCGTCTATGGCGGCGCCGAGCAGCCTTACAGGACCGGCAACACGCTCTTCGCCGACGTGAGCGAATTGCGAGCCGTGAATGGCATGACGCCCGAGATCTATCTGCACGTTCGACCCTGGCTTTGCGCGCTTCCCACGACCGATCTGTCGCCGATCAACGTCAACACGCTCTACGTGGAGCAGGCGCCTCTGCTGGCCATGCTCGATCCCAATCAGATCAGCCTCGACGCGGCCCGCCGCCTGATCGCGGAGCGGCCGGCGTCGGGATGGGCGAGCCTGGTCGATTTCTACCGGGAGCCGGCGCTCGAGGACGCGCATCTGGCGCTCGACGTTCAACTGCAACCTCAGCTAAGGACGCGGTGGTTCTCGCTCGATCTTCGGGTCGAGCTTCAAGGGGCCGAGCTGCACGAGACCGCGCTCGTCGATGCGCGGATCGCGCCGGCGCGGGTGGTGGCGAGACGCTGGGGGAGTGACGATTGAGCGTGAGCGACGTCCTTCTCATCTTCCTCGGCCGGCGTGAAGGCGTGGATGGCTGGCTCCGGCTTCGGGACGGCGCTGTCGTGGCGCGCGGCACCGGGCTTGAGGGGCTGCCGGACCTTGCCGATCCGCTGCGCATCGTGGCCGCGGTCCCGGGTGACGCGGTGGCCATCCATCGCTTCGAGCTTCCTGAAGGTCTCGCGCCCGCCCAGGCCGCGGCGGCGGCGCGCCTCATGGCGGCGGAGGTCAGCGCCCAACCGGTCTCCGAGATGCACGTCGCCGTGGGAGCGGGGAGGGAGGGGGACGCGCTGCGCCTCGTCGCGCTGGTGCCGGCGCTCGCCATGGCGGATTGGCTCGGCCGCCTTCAGGCCCAGGGACTCGACCCGGACAGTGTCATCCCCGAACCGCTGCTGCTGACGGCGCCGGACGAAGGTTTTCGCCGCTACGATCGGGGCGAGCTCCCGCTCTATCGCGGCCGGAACGAAGCCTTCAGCATCGAGCCTGACTTGGCGGCGCTGGTCGTTGGCGACGCCCCTGTCGAGACGATCGGGGACGAGGCCTTTGAAAGAGGCCTTGGCGATACCATCGCCGCGCCGGCGGTCGATCTTCGCCAGGGGGCTTTCGCCAAGCGGCGGCGCTGGGCGATCGATTGGAAGCGCCTGCGGCGTACGGCGCTGGTCGCGGCGGGCATCCTGCTGCTGACATTGGCCATCCAGATCGCTTCCATCTTCCGCTACACCTTCGCGGCCGACGCTCTGGAGGCGGAGGCCGCCGAAGTGGCGGCGGGCGTGCTTCCCGGCAGCGGCCCCGTCACCGATCCGGCGCGGCAGCTCGACTCCCGCCTGGCGCAGCTGGGCGGCGGCGGTGCCGGTTTCGACACCCTGGCGTCCGGCCTGATTGCTGGGATCCGCGCCACGCCGAACGTCCAGCTGACGGCCCTGGTCTTCGATCGCGAGGGCAGCTTGCGCGCGACCGTGCAGGGCGACACGCCGGCCGCCTTCAGCGCGCTCGAACAGCGGATCGAGGCGAGCGGCTTCGAGGTGGATGTGGGACCCGCCCGAAGCGGTGGCGGCCAGCCGACGGCCGAGTTGACGGTGCGCGCGTCATGATGGACAGCCTGAAGCCCTGGTGGCGCACGCGGACGTTGCGGGAGCAGAGGCTGCTGCTGGCGATGATCGCGCTCGCCGCCATCGTCTTCGCCTGGCTGCTGGTCGTCCGGCCGCTCGGCGATGCCTTGTCCGATGCCCGCGAGCGGCATGGCGATGCGGTGGTGGCGCTCGCCGAAGCGCGGGCGCAGGCGAAGCTGATCGCGGGGCTGGAGCGGGAGGAACCGGCGGAGCTCGGCGGTCCGGTCGACGCCATCGTCGGCGCCGCCGCGAGCGAGGCGGGGTTCCAGGTCAGCCGCATCGAACGCGAAGGAGCGGTCGCGGCGACGGTCGTGATGGACGCGGTGCGTCCGCAGGCTTTCTTCGCCTGGGTCGCACAGCTCGAGGACCGCGGCCTCGCCGTGGAGCGGCTCAGCGCCAGCACCAACAGCGATCAGACTCTCGCCGTCGAGGTCACCTTTCGAGCGAGGGCGGGCTGATGCGCTTCCGCCTGCCGCTGGGCCGCCCGCTGTTCGTGCTGTGCGCCACGTTGTTCGCGCTCGTGGCGCTCCTGCCGCTGCGGCTGGGAATGGACTGGCTGTCGCTCGACCAGCGGGGTCTCGCCGCGCGCGAGGCGAATGGCAGCATCTGGCTCGGCGTATTGAGCGAGGCGCAGCTTGGTCCCGTCGAGCTCGGCGATCTCCAGGCGCGCCTCAGGACATGGCCCCTGTTCCTGGGCCGCGCGCGAGTGGACCTGGAAAGGGGTGGGGAAGGGGACCCGCTCCAAGGCTCGATCACCGTGTCGCGTCACCATTTCGGCATCGACGACGCTACCGGGCGGCTCGACATCGGCTCCGCGCTCGCGCCGCTGCCGATCGCCAGCCTCGAACTCAGCGACGTCACCGCGCATTTCACCGACGGCCAGTGCAGCCGTGCCGAGGGGCTGGTGAAGGCCGGTATCGCCGGCGCCATAGCCGGCCTGTCCCTGCCCGCCGGCCTCAGTGGCACCGCGCGCTGCGACAAGGGCGCGCTGCTGCTTCCGCTAGCCAGCCAGTCCGGCATGGAAGCGCTCAGCCTCCGCGTCCATGAGGACGGTCGCTACCAGGTGGAGCTGGCCGTCCGCCCCGCCGACGACCAGATGCGCGATCGTCTGCTGGCTTCCGGCTTCAGCCTCGGCAGCAACGGCTACGTCCTCTCCATCGCCGGAGAATTCTGAGCCGCCAGCCGCGCCGCGATCCAGGCGCAGACGATGAGCTGGAAGGAATGGAACAGCATGACCGGCAGGATCACGTACCCCGCCGCGGCGCCGGGGAACAGGATGCGCGCCATCGGCACCCCGCTCGCCAGCGACTTCACCGATCCGCAGAAGAGGATCGCCGCGCGGCTTTCCCGGCTGAAACCGCCGAAGCGGCCGATCGCGACGGTGGCGACGAGGATCAGGGCCAGCAGCACCAGGCAAAGGCCGATCACGGCGGCGATGTCGACGGGCGGGATGCGGCTCCAAAGCCCCTCTACCCGCGCCGCCGAGAAGGCGCCGTAGACGGCGAGCAGGATCGTGCCCTTGTCGACGAAGGTGGTGAGGCGTGGCCGCCCGGCGATGAGCGGGAAGAGGAGCGGCCGGAGCGCGTGGCCGAGGATGAAGGGCAGGAACAGGGTCGCGACAATATTCCAGATGCCGCTGAACGACACCTGCGTCCCCTGAGCGCTGAGCAGAAGGCCCACGAGCAGCGGCGTCAGGAACACGCCGAGCAGGTTCGAACCCGCCGCCGCCGCCACGGCACCGGCGACATTGCCGCGCGCCATGGACGTGAATGCGATCGAGGATTGGACGGTCGAGGGGAGGGCGCAGAGGAAGAGCATTCCGGCCCAGAGCTCCGGCGACAGCAGGCCGGGGAAGAGGTTCGCCAAGGCCAGCCCCGCGACGGGGAAGACGAGGTAGGTCGAGGCCAGGATCGCGGCGTGCAGGCGCCAATCGGTGAGGCCGGAGACCAGAGCCTCCCTCGGAAGGCGGACGCCGTGAAGGAAGAAGAGAGAGAAGATCGCGGCCAAGGTGGCGGCATCCAATGCGGCCGCGGCTACGCCCCGCACGGGCAGGAGGCTCGCGAGCAGAACGGCCCCGATCATCCACCCGATGAAGGGATCCGGGAACAGGCGTTTCAGCAGGGGATCAGGCCTTGGTCCGATCGTCGCCGAGATCGTCGTTTCGGTAGCGGCTTTCGATGAAGCGGCGCTGGGTCTCGAAGCCGTCGTGGCGGTCGCGGCAGCATTGATCGAGCAGCGTGTCCAGTTCTCCGGCGACGATGCCAAGGCTTTCGGTGAAGCGCTCGCTGCTTTCGGACGCGGGCGTCCGGGCGCTTGGCGGCAGATCGAGATAGGAGTCGACGAGGCGCGGCAGATGCTGCCCGATCAGTCGCCTCGCGTCGCCCGCCAGCA
This sequence comes from Sphingosinicella humi, assembly GCF_003129465.1. Classification (NCBI taxonomy): domain Bacteria; kingdom Pseudomonadati; phylum Pseudomonadota; class Alphaproteobacteria; order Sphingomonadales; family Sphingomicrobiaceae; genus Allosphingosinicella; species Allosphingosinicella humi. The sequence goes on along the minus strand of NZ_QFFF01000001.1, from coordinate 100,887 downwards.
TCGATTGCGGATCGAGCGTGCCGAGGTGCGGCTGCAGCTCGGCGAGGCGGGTCATGATCGCGTCCGCCGCCGGGAGCGCACGCCCGGGGAGCTCCTGGGATCGGTCGAGCAGGCCTTCCTCGGCGCGGGCGGCCAGCTCGCCGAGTGGCAGGGGCGCGGCGGTCGTATCCTCGGCCCTCGCGCGCTTGCCCGATCCGAAGAAGAGCGAGAGGAAGGCGACGAGGAACACGGTCGGGAGCGCCACCAGCCAGGTGAAGAAGCCGATCGGATCGACGAGGAGGCTGAAGGCGATCAAGGCCAGCAGCAGGCCGGCGAGGATCAGGCTCGCGCGCCTCACCCGGCGCATCCACTCCTCGAACTTGCGCCTGAGCTTGCGCTTCTTCGCCTCGCGGCGGGATTGGGAGCCGAGGTTTCGCCTCAGGAAATCCTCGGTTTCGTAGAGAACGCGCTCCAGCTCGAAACCCATGTCATTCGCCCCGGATGGCGCCGCCCTCGTCCTTGTAGCGGCTCTCGAGGAAACGGCCCTGGGTCTCGAAGGCGGTAAGGTCCTCATGCGCCAGCTTGCGGCCGAGATCGTCGAGCGCGGACTTGGCGGCATCGAGGCCGGAGACGAGGCGCTCGTCGACCGTCATCCCTTCGCCGTCGCGCTCGTGCCGATACTGCGCCGGGACGCGTTGGTAGCGCTCGATCAGCTCGGGAATATGCTTGCCCATCAGGCGCCGGGCGTCCTGAGCCAGGGGATCGAGGATGTTCGCTTCGGCGAGGCGCTGCTCCAGCAGGGGCAGCTGCCGGCTGATCGCGTCCACCTGCTGCGCGGCCGGGGCGGGGAGAGCAGCGCGACGGCGGACGAGAAGATTGTCGAGCCGCTGGACGACCGCCTTGTTCGGCATGTCCTCCTTATATTCGACGGCCGGCCTTTCCGTCGGCCAGACCGAGAAGAAGATCAGGATGAACAGCATCGCCACGGCGACGAGGAACAGGCCGCTCCAGCCGATGGGCGAGACGAACAGGCCGAAGGCGATGGTGGCGACGATGAGGGCGCCGACCGCCATGCCAATATTGGCGAGCCGGCGTCCGAGGACCCGCGCGCTGCGGCTGTAATAGCGCCTCCGCGCCGCCTGGGCCGCCGGCGGATGGCCGTCGAGCCGCGCCGCCATCTCGTCGAAGCGGGCGATCGCCTGATCCACGCTGCGGGGATTGCGGGTCATTTAGGGCGCTCCCCGCCGCGTCATCCCGACGAAAGTCGGGACCCAAGAACACAGGCGCCTGCGAACAACCACCGCCATCGGCGTTCTTGGGTTCCGGCGTACGCCGGAATGACGGAAGGTGGGCATGCTTATCCCTCCAGCGCCGCGAGGGGCGATTGGGTGCCGGCGAGGCGGTTCTGCTCGACGCCTTCGGCGCGGGCGATGTAGCCGCGGCTCTTCTCGACCTCATTGGAGAGCGTGTCGACGGTCTGCTTCATGTTGGCGAGCGCCTCGACCTTGAAACGGTCGATCGTGTCCATCGTGTCGTAGATGTTCTGGAAGGCGCGCTGCAGCGTCTCCAGCGGAATGGTCGAGGACGCGGCCTGCTTGTGGATCTCGCCCGACTGGGTCTTCAGCAACGTGCCGGTGCTCTCGATCATGCCGGCGGTGGTGGTGTTGAGGGCGGTGATCTGCTCCAGCACCAGCTTCTGGTTGGTCAGCGCCTGGGCGACGGTGACGGCAGTGCGCAGCGCCGAGACGGTGGTGGTGGAGGCGCGGTCGACGCCCTTCACCAGCTCGACATTGTTCTTCTTGACGAGATCGAGGGCGAGATAGCCCTGCACGGTCACCGCCATCTGGGTCAGCAAATCGGTGGTCCGCTGGCGGGTGTAGAAGAGCGCGGTCTCGCGGATCGCCTTGGCCTTGGCCGGATCGATGGCGTCGAGCTCGTTCGCCTTCTCCTCGAGCTTTCCATCGAGCGTCTTGGAGATGTGGATCATCTGCTCGAGACGACCCATGGTCTTCCACATGTTGGCGCGCTCGGTGTCGATGGCGGCATTGTCCATGAGAAGCTCGTCCTTGCCGGAGGCGAGGGCGGCGAGAATCGAGGCGATATGGGTCTGCGCCGACTGATATTTCATGAAATAGCCGCGCATCCGGTTCCCGAACGGAATGATGCCGAGGAACTTGCGCGGCTTGGTGAGCGCGCCGCCGCGGCCGGGATCGAGCTCCTCCACCGTCTTGCGAAGCTGCGTGAGATTGGCGCCGATGCCGGTATCCTTGTCGATCGCCTTGAGCGGCCGGTCAAGGAAGCGGTTCGAATGGCCCGCCGCCTCGGCGATCTCCTTGCGGCCCATCGTCGTCAGCTGATCGACCTTCTTGCCGAATTCTGGCGAATTGGCGTCGGTCGCGACGAGATCGGCGACGAAGCCGTCGACCTTCTCCTCGAGCGCCGTGCGCTGCTCTTCCTTCAGCGGCACGAGCCCCGCGGCCTCCTGCGGCGCGATGGTCTGCAGCGCTTCGGGCGCATCCAGCTTCAGCTTCGTTTCCGTCGCCATGGTTTCCCCTTCTTTTGAGGCGTTCACTGACGAAGATGGGGCACGCACTACCCTTAGTGCAAGGGCAATTGGTGTTTTATAGCGCCAATACGCTCGAAATGCGGACACCGGCTCATATCATCCATGATATCATCCCCGGAGTCGAAGCGGAGATCGGTTTATGAAGCGCCTCTTCGCCCTGCTGCCTCTCCTTCTCATGACAGCCGCCGCGCCGGCTTCGGACGTGACCGGAAACTGGGTGACTGAAGACGGCACGGCGTTGATCGCGATCGGCCGCTGCGGAAACAGCGTCTGCGGCAAGGTCGCCAAGGCGCTGGTGATCAAGCCCGGTCGTGCGGAGACCGACGTCAAGAATCCCGACCCCAGGCTGCGGAAGCGGCCGATCATCGGCATGACCATCCTCAGCGGCTTCAAGACGGACGGCGGCGGATGGAAGGACGGCCGTATCTACGATCCGGAAACCGGCAAGACCTATCGCTCTCGCCTCCGCCTCAATACGGACGGATCGCTCAAGGTCTCCGGCTGCATCCTCTTCGTCTGCCAATCCCAGCGCTGGACTCGTCCGCGCTGAACGGGTCAGGAGGAACTCTTGGGCTCCTGGGCCAGGCTCATGATCTCCGCGCCGAGCTGCAGGTCCGGCAGATGGCCGAACGTCTGGCGGCGCAGGCGTCCCTCGCGGTCGATCAGGATCAAAGTGGGCGTCCCCTGCATCGCATAGGCGGACATGGTGCGCGGGATGGGGCTTCCCTCGCCAGGCGCATCGATACCGACCGGGAAGGCGAGTCCATATTCATGGAGAAACGCCTTCAACGCCGCCGGGCTGTTGCCTTCGTGATGTTCGAACACCGTGTGGAGGCCGATGACGGCGACGTCGTCCGCCCGGAACGTCTCATGCACTCGGCGCGCCTGCGGCAGCGCCTGGCTGGCGCAACCCGGGCAGAGCATCTGAAAGGCATAGAGCACCACGACTCGGCCGCGCAGGTCGTCGAGGCGAAGCGGCCGTTCGCTGTTCAGCCACTCCGTCGTGGTCCAGTCCTGCGCCTGTATCGGTCGCACCTTCCCCTCTCGCTCGGCGGGTTCGCTCGGACGGACGATGGGACAGGTGCCGCGCCTGATGCAAGGGCAGATGCTGGGGTTCGGCCGATCACATGTTCTGGGGTTCGCGGAGGCCAAAAACAGGTTACTGATATCTGGGGTGAATAGGGGGGCGGCATGAAAATAGCTTCGTTCGGAATGCGCCTGTTCGTGGTGCCGCTTCTGGCGGCCGGCCCGGCCTTCGCTCAAGACGCGGACGTGCCGAAAGCTTCGGAGCCGGATAGCCTCACGATCGGCCTCGGCGCCGCCTGGGCGCCCTCATATGAGGGCTCTGACGATTATATCGTCGTCCCGGCCGGGCTCGCATTCGGCAAGATTAGCGGCTTTGCCTATTATACGCGGGCGACGACGCTCTACGTCGATCTCATCCGCGATCCCTATGACGCCAAGGTCGATCTCGCCTTCGGCCCCGCCGCCAATCTCCGGGTCGACCGCGCGAGCCGGATCGAGGACGCGCGCGTGAAGGCGCTGGGCGAGCTGGATTATGCCGTCGAGGCGGGTCTCTTCGCCGGCGTGGCCGTCAATCGCGTGCTGCACGATTACGACACCGTCACCGCCCGCCTATCGTGGCTCCACGATGTCACCGATACGCATGACAGCTTCATCGTCACGCCCGCGCTCGAATATGGCACGCCGCTTAGCCGCAAGAGCTATGCCGGTCTCCAGCTGTCGGCCGACTATGTGGGCGAGGATTTCGCGGGCACCTATTACGGCGTAACACCCGCCGGCGCGGCGGCCAGCGGCCTCTCGCCTTTCGCCATCGACGAAGGCTGGAAGAATGTCCGCGCCAGCCTGCTCGGCAGCTACAAGCTCCAGGGCGACCTCACGACCGGCGGCCTCGGCCTCTTCGGCATCGCCAGCTATTCCTCGATGCTCGGCGAGTTCAAGGAGAGCCCCCTGGTGGATGAGGCGGGCGATGCCGACCAGTTCTTCGTCGGCGGAGGGCTTACCTACACCTTCTAATCAAAGCTGGCTCATCGGTCGGCGTCCGCCTTCGCATGCGGGTTCTTGCCGCCGTCCGCGATGAAGCGGTCGATTTCGGCTTCCAGGACGGGGAGGGGGACGGAGCCGAGGCCGAGGATCGTGTCGTGGAAATAGCGTTGGTCGAACTTGTCGCCGAGCGCCTTCTCGGCCTTGGCGCGCAGGCGCCGGATGGTCATCTCGCCCAGCTTGTAGGCCACGGCCTGGCCCGGCCAGCTGATGTAGCGGTCCACCTCGGTCTCGACCTCGTGCTGCGATAGCGCGGTGTGGCTGGCGAGATAGTCGATCGCCTTCTCGCGGCTCCAGCCCATGGCGTGGATGCCGGGGTCGATGACGAGGCGCACCGCGCGCCACATCTCGTAGGACTGGCGGCCGAACTGCTCGTACGGCGTGCGGTAGATGCCCATGCCGATGCCGAGCCATTCGGTGTAGAGGCCCCAGCCTTCGCCATAGCCGGAGAAATAGGTCTCGTTTCGGAAGTCCGGCCGCTCCGGCGCCTCCAGGGCGAGCGCGGCCTGGAAGCTGTGGCCGGGCGCGCATTCGTGCAGGGTGAGGGCGGGGATGTTGTAGAGCGGGCGGACCGGCAGGTTGTAGGTGTTCATGAGGCAGCTGCCGAGGCCGCCGCGGCCGGCCGTGTAGAAGGGCGCGATCGCGTCCGGTACCGGCAGGATGGTGAAGCGGCCGCGCGGCAGGAAGCCGATCACGTCGTCGATCTTCCCGTCGACGCGCTTGGCGACATAGGAGGAGACGCCCATCAATTCGTCCGGCGTCTTGGCGTAGAATTGCGGATCGGTCTTCAGGAACTGCAGAAATTCCTGGAAGCTGCCCTTGAAGCCGGTCTCGGCGATCGTCGCCTTCATCTCCGCCTGGATGCGGGCGACTTCCTTGAGACCGATCTCGTGGATCTGCTGCGGCGTCAGGTTCAAGGTCGAATATTGTTTCACGTTGGAGAGGTAATAGGCCTCGCCATTGGGCATGTCGGCGGCCGAGATCGTCTTGCGGGTGTTGGGGAAATAGACGTCGCGGATGAAGGTCAGGAGCTCGCCATAGGCCGGCGCGACGGTGTCACGAATGAGGGTTTCGGCCTCGGCGCGAAGCTTCGCCTGCTCGGCCGCCGGGATGCTGTCCGGCATGTCCTCGAAAGCCTTGAAGAAGGGATTCTTGGCCGCCTCGACGCTGGTGTACGGGACGAGCGAGGAATCCCGGCCCTCCAAGGTCACGCGCGGCACGCTGAAGCCGCGCTCCAGGCCGGCGCGCATATTGGCGACATGCTGATCGAAATAGCGCGGAATGTCCCGCATCCGGCTCAAATAACGGCGATATTGCGCGGCCGTGCGGTAGCCCTGGCGCGGGTTGAGGTACGACCAGAAATTGCTGTCGCTGTCGAACGGCATCTCCCATTCGCGGAAGCGCGCGTCGGCGATGTCCTGCTCCAGATTGGTGCGGAAGACGGCCGCGTTGATCTGTTCCTCGTGGGAGAGCTGGTCGAGCGGGATTTGGTCGAGCGCCGCCAGCGTCTTTTCCCAATAGGCGAGGCGCCTCAGATGGCTCTCGGCATCCACCTGGGGCAGATGGTCGCCCGCCGTCCATTCGCCTTCCTCCTTGATCTGGCCGAATTCCTTCATCCGCCACTGCCACTCGGCCTCGTAGAGGGCGCGGAGGCGGGCATCGGCGGTGCCTCGCTCGGCCGTCGCCGCAGGGGCCTGCGCAAAAGCGGGCGCAGAAAGGGCGGTGGCGGAGAGGCTCGCTAGGAGAGCAGCGGAGAGAGACAAGAATTTCGTCACGAGCGGCCTCGAAATCTGAAGGTGGTCGGGGCCGGAACGATAGGAGCCACCGTATACGATTTGCAACCCGGCACTTGCCGCAGCCAAGCTCAGCCCGGGACGCGGCGAAGGGCCGGCCAGGCTTCGGCGATCACCCGCGTCGCGGAGCGAAGGAAAAGGACGGCGATCACCGAGGCGACGATGATGTCCGGCCAGAAGGAACCGGTGACGGCGACGGCGCCGGCCGCGAGCAGCACGCCCGAATTGGCGATGACGTCGTTTCGCGAGCATTCGACCGCGCTCGACATGTTCATGTCGAGGGAGCGGAACCGCCATATCAGCCGGAGGCAGAAGAGGTTCACGACGAGGGCGAGGCCGCCGAACAAGAGCATCAAGGTGGAACGGGGCGGAACGCCGGTCTGAAGCCTGACGCCGATCTCGATCAGCACGGCAAGGCCGAGGCCAAGGATGAAGAGGCCCTTCGCCATCGCCGCTCCGGCCTTCCAGCGGTCGCTCCTGTCGAGGGCGTAGAGGCTCAAGGCGTAGACGCTGGCGTCGCCGAACATGTCGGCTGAATCCGCCATGAGCGCCGCCGAGCCGGCGATCAGGCCGGCGGTGAACTCGACGAGGAACATGGCGGCGTTGAGGGCGAGCACGAGGACGAGCACGCGGCGCTGCTCGGCCTGGCGCGCCAGCCGTTCCAGTTCGCTCCCCTTGCTTGCGCAACAGTCGGCCACGGGATATCTCCGAAGGTGGATCATCGGAGCGGGAGAGGCGAAACGCAAGAGTTCGCGGCCGCCCGGACGGTCTTTCCCCCTTTGTCCTGGAGTTATCGATGTTTCGTAAGTTGATGCTGGCGGGCCTCGCGGCCACCACCCTCATCACCACCGCCTGCAACACCATCTCCGGCATGGGCCGGGATGTCGAGTCCGTCGGCCGGACCGTCTCGGACGCAGCCGATTAACTGTTTACGTCATCCCGGCGAATGCCGGACCCAAGAACTCAGGCGTTTGAGAAGACGCCGAAGCCCTTCTTCACTGAACGGTGTTCTTGGGTCCCCGCGTTCGCCGGATGACGCCGTCTACAAATCCGGCAGCGCCTGGGCCGCTTCCCCCCAGCCTTGAAGCAGGCGGCCGGAGGCGCGCTCCAGCAGCGTCTCCGCATCCTTCACGCTGAAACGCCCGCCCGACTCCATCTCGTCCAACTCGTCCCAAACGATCGGCGCCGACACGGTGGCGCCTTCGCGGGCGCGGGCGCTGTAGGGCATGATGGCGGTGGCACCGCGCTGGTTGCGCAGCCAGTCGAGGAAGATGCGGCCCTTGCGCTTCGCCTTGGACATGGTCGCGGTGAAGCGGTCCGGCTCGCCTTCGGCCAGGGCCAGGGCGAAGCGGTTGGCGAAATCCTTCACCGCCGGCCATTCCGCCTTCGGCGTCAGCGGCACGACGATGTGCAGCCCCTTGCCGCCGGTGAGCAGCGGAAAGGTCTGCAGCCCCATGTCCGCGAGGTGGCGCTTGATGTCCCGCGCGGCCTTTTTCACGGCGTCGAAACCGAGTCCCTCGTCGGGGTCGAGGTCGAAGATGAGCCGATCGGGCTTTTCGATATCCTCGACCTTCGAGCCCCAGCCGTGGAACTCGATCGTTCCCATCTGCACGCAGGCGAGGAGCCCTGAGGCGTCGGCGACGTAGAGATAGTCCTCGGTGCCGCCTTTCTTCTCCTTCACGGGAACATGAAGGACATGCTTTCCGAAGCTGCCGCTGTCATGCTTCTGGAAAAAGCATTTCTTGGCACGGCCTTGCGGACAGCGGACCAGGCTGACCGGGCGGTTCGCGGTCCACTCCAGCATCAGCGGCGCGACGGCGCGATAATAGTCGGCAAGCTGTCCCTTGGTGATCTTGGCTTCGGGAAAGATGACGCGGCCGGGATTGGTGATCTTGATGTCGTCGACCGGGGCGGGCTCGACCGGCTGAGGCCTTTCCTCGACCACGTCCTCGGCCGACTTATCGTCGCGCAGGCCCAGGAAGCTCGCGTGACGGACGACGCCCTCTGAGGTGAACTCGGCGAAGGCGACCTCCGCGACCAATTCGGGCTTCACCCAGTGGGCGCCCCGGGTTTCGGAGCGCGGCGCCTCGACCGGCGCCTTCTTGACTTCGATCTCCCCGAGCTTTTCGCGCAACTCCTGCAGCGTCGCCATGGAGAAGCCGGTGCCGGTCTTGCCGACATAGCGAAGCTTGCCGTCCTCGTGCACGGCGAGGAGCAGCGCCCGCAGCGCTCGTCCCTTGCTCTCGCTCGGCGTCCAGCCGACGATGACGAATTCCTGGCGCCGCGTGCATTTGATCTTCAGCCAGTTCTTGGTGCGCGCGCCGCGATAGGGGGCGTCGGCGCGCTTGGAGATGATGCCTTCCTGGCCGGCATCGCACATGCCTTTCAGCAGCTTCTCGCCGTGGCTTACGATGTGATCGGCATAGAGGATGAAGGGCGGCTGCCCATCGCCGATTAGCGACGCGAGACGGGCCTTTCGTTCAAGGTTCGGGAGCTTGGTCAAAGACTCGCCCGCGATCTCCAACGCGTCGAACAGGAACAGCGTAAGGCCGCGTCCGCCTTCGCTGATCGCCTGCTGGAGGGCGGAGAAGCTTGTGCCGCCATTCTCGTCGACATGGACGATCTCGCCGTCGAGCAGGGCCGAGCCGACCTCGATCTCGCGCGCCGCCGCGGCGATCTCCGGGAACTTGTCGGTCCAGTCGAGCCCGGTGCGCGTATAGATTTTCGCCTTCCCGCCGCCCAGCGCGAGCAGGCAGCGATAGCCGTCATATTTCATCTCGTGCAGCCAGGCGGAGCCGGACGGGACATGATCGACCAGCGTCGCCTTCTGCACGGCGTGGAATTTGGGAGGCTTCGATCCTCCCCGGGACGGGGAAGGGGACCGCGCGGAGCGCGGTGGAGGGGCCGCCGCGTTAGCGGCGGTTGCACCGCCGCCCCCTCCACCACGCCGCTTCGCGTCGCGGTCCCCCTCCCCGGACCGGGGAGGAGCTTTCACCTCGCCCTCCGAGGTCCAGACCGCGTCCATTGCCTCGGCGATCTTGTTCATGGTTCGGCCGGTCTTGACCGAGGTCAGAAACTTTTCCGTGAGGGCTCCGGTCGGTCCGGCATGGACGTCTTCCACCTTGCGCAGGATCCAGTTCTCGGTCCGCTCTCGGCCGCGCGGCTTCAGGCGGAACATCACCCACTCGCCCTTCATGCGCTCGCCGTCGAGGGTGAAGTGGAGGTGGCCCTCCTCCAGCGTCTTCCTCGGGTCCTTGCCCGGGACTGGCGTCCAGGTTCCGCGGTCCCACAGCATCACCGTGCCGCCGCCATATTGGCCCTTTGGGATCGTGCCCTCGAAGGTGGCGTAGTCCAGAGGGTGATCCTCGGTGCGGACGGCGAGGCGCTTGTCGTCCGGATTAGGGCTGGGTCCGCGCGTAACCGCCCAGCTCTTCAGCACGCCGTCCAGCTCCAGCCTGAAATCGAAATGGAGCCGGGTCGCGTCGTGCTTCTGAACCATGAAGTCGCGGCCGCCGCTGTCGGCGACCGTCCCCGCCGGTTCCGAGGTCTTCGTGAAGTCGCGCTTCTTCTTATAGGTGGCGAGCGGATCGGAGTTGGTGCGAGCCATTCAACCCCTCCGTTCGCCCCGAGCGTAGTCGAGGGGCGTATGTGATGTGTCGGTGCCAGCGCCCCTCGACTTCGCTCGGGACGAACGGGGCGGGAAGGGCATGGCTACGCCCGCTTCCTGGCCGGTGCGGGCTTTTTGGCGGGGGCCTTCTTCGCGGGCGCCTTCTTGGCGGTGCCCTTTCCGGCCGCCGCCCCCGGCTTCTCGATCGACTTCTTCAGCGCGGCCATGAGGTCGATGACGTTGGAGCCGCGCGCGGGGGCTTCCTCTTCCTCCGCCTCGATCTTGGCGCCCTTGGACTTGCGCTTGCGCTCGATCAGGTCCTTCAGCGCGTCGACATAGCGGTCGTGATACTCCTCGGGATGGAAGGCCGCCGTCTTCTTCTCGATCAGCGTTTCGGCGAGGTCGAGCAGCTCCTCGTCCGGCTCCTCGTCGCTGATGTCGCGGAAATAGGACTTGGCCTTGTGGACCTCGTCGGCATAGCGCAGCGTCTCCAGCACGATGCCGCGGCCGCAGGGCTTGAGGCTGACGATATATTCGCGCCCGCGCAGCGCTAGCTGCCCGAGGGCGACCTTCTTGGTGCGGCGAAGCGCTTCGCGCAGGACGATGAACGCCTCCTCCGCCAGGTCGTCGGCGGGGACGACGTAATAAGGCTTTTCGAAATAGAGGACGTCGATCTCGTCATGGTCGACGAACTGGGTGAGCTCGAGCGTCTTCTTGCTCTCCAGCTTCACGCTTTCGATCTCGTCGTCGTCGAGGAGGACGTAATGGCCCTTCTCATATTGGAATCCCTTGACGATCTCCTCGGGGTTCACCGGGCCGACGCCGGGCACGACCTTTTCATATTTGATCCGTTTGCCGGTCGGCTCGTGGATCTGGTTGAAGGCGACCGTGGCGCCGCTCTTGGTGGCGCTGAAGATTTCGACGGGAATCGAGACCAGGGCGAGCCTGATCTGCCCTTTCCAGTAAGCGCGTGCAGCCATGGGTCCTGCTCCAGTCGATTCGCTGGCGATTCAATCCCCGGGAAGGACGGCGGTTCCGTAATCCTCCCCGGAACGGGGAGGGGGACCGCGACGCGAAGCGGCGTGGTGGAGGGGCCGACGGACTCTGGGCCAAACGCGGCCGCCGACAGCTCGCTTCGCTCGCGACCCCTCCACCATGCTCCGCATGGTCCCCCTCCCCGTTCCGGGGCGGATTTTAGACGGGTATTTCCGTGGTAAATTTCACCTGGCGCAGCGCGAAGTGCGACGCGGCGTTGGCGACGCTGGGGTGGGCGAGGACGCCGCGCATGACGAAACGGTCATAATCGGCCACGTCCCGGACGGAGATGCGCAGCAGATAATCCCACTCGCCCGACATGGCGTAGCATTCGACGATCTCCTCGCGCGACTGGATGAAGGCCTCGAACTCGGCGCGGGCGTCGGTCGTCTGGTGGGTCATGCGGACATGGCAGAGGACGTTGACGGGACGGCCGAGTGCTTCCGGGTCGGCGAGGCGGACCGTCCCGCGCAGCACGCCCGCCTTCTCCAGAGCCCGCACCCGGCGCCAGACCGAGGCGGCCGAGGCACCGACCTTCTCGGCGAGCGCGGCATGGCTGAGGCTGGCATCGCGCTGAAGCTCCCGCACGATTCGACGGTCAACCGCGTCGATGTGACGATCATCTTCCATGATTGGCTATATAGTGAAACGTGCGTTTCACATCCAGCGAAAAGCTGCGAAGTTATGAGACCCATTTTACCCGCTGATGGACTATGCGTATCGGCAAGCGAGTGTGGGGCCGCACGAACAAGGAGGCAGCTTCAATGGCGGAAGGATTCATTTTGGCGGACGAACCGAGGCTTTTCGATCGGCTGGAGGCGCAACCTTCGGACTCGCTGCTCGCTCTCATCGGGCTCGTCAAGGCGGACACGCGCCCCGAAAAGATCGACGTCGGCGTCGGCGTCTATCGCGACGCGGCGGGCGGGACTCCGATCCTGCGCTGCGTGAAGGCGGCCGAGAAGATCCTGCTCGAGACGCAGGAAACCAAGGCTTATCTCGGTTCCGAAGGCGATGCCCGCTTCACCGAGCTCATCAAGCCGATCGTCTTCGGCGGTCAGGGCGCGCGGGATGACCGTATCGTCGGCGTGCAGACGCCGGGCGGCTGCGGCGCGCTTCGGCTCGGCGCGGAACTGATCCGCGCCTCCGGCGGGGGTGCCCGCGTCTTCGTCGGCCAGCCGACCTGGCCGAACCACAATCCGCTGATCGGCGCCGCCGGCGTCGAGATGGTCGACTATCCCTATTACGACAAAGCCTCGCACACGGTGCTGTTCGACCGGATGATGGGCGCGCTGGAGGAGGCGCGGCCCGGCGACCTGGTGCTCGTCCATGGCTGCTGCCACAATCCCACCGGCGCCGATCTCAGCCTGAACCAGTGGCGCGAGCTCGCCGATCTCATCGCCGCGCGCGGCATCGTTCCCTTTGTCGACCTCGCTTATCAGGGTCTCGGCAACGGGTTGGAGGACGATGCGGCCGGAACGCGTCTCGTCGTCGAGGCGGCGGAGCAGGCGCTGGTCGCGCAGAGCTGCGACAAGAATTTCGGCCTCTATCGCGAGCGCACCGGTGCGCTTTTCGTCAAGGCGTCGAGCGGGGAGCAGGCCAACGTCGTGTTCGGCAATCTGATCGGCCTCGCCCGCACCATGTGGTCGATGCCGCCCGATCATGGCGCGGCGATCGTCCGCACCGTGCTGGAGACGCCCGAGCTTGAGGCGGACTGGCGTGCGGAGCTGAAGGAGATGCTCGCCCGCATCCGCAGCCTGCGCGCGCGCCTCGCGACCTTCGATCCGCGCCTCGCCTATATCGACGAGCAGAACGGCATGTTCTCGATGCTGCCGCTCTCGCCCGAGGCGGTGGTGGAGCTCCGCGCCAGCCACGGCATCTACATGGCGAACAGCGGCCGCTTCAACGTCGCCGGCCTGTCGGACGACAATGTCGACTATTTCGCCAGGGCCGTCGTCGAGAGGCTGCCGGAGGCGGATCGTGGCTGAAGCGATGGCGGCGTCACCCAAGGCGCGGGCGAACGCGCCCGATCCCGACTTCGACTGGCGCCGCATCGCCTATCTCGTCCACGTCTCGCGCGCCCTCGACAAGCTGGAGGAAACGAAGCTCGTCCCTGAGAAGAAGGTGCTCTACCAATTCTCGGCGCGCGGGCACGACATGGCCCAGATCATGCTGGGCTCGCGCCTCGACCAGCCGAAGGATGCGGTGTGCGGCTATTATCGCTCGCGTCCATTGCTGCTCTCGCTGGGTGTGCCTCTGGAGGACGCGCTCGGCTCCGGCATGGGACGGGCAGGGGGCTATTCGGACGGCCGCGATATCGGCGTCGTCTTCAACTATCCCAATCCGCGCGGCGCTCCCGCTCTGCCGATGTGCGGCGGCGTAGGGGCGCAGTATACGCCCACCGCCGGCTGGGCGCAGGCGATCGAATATTATCGGACCGTGCTGAAGGACCGCGCCTATGAGGGGGCGATGGCGGTGGTGCTGGGCGGCGACGCCTCGGTCGCGACCAACGGCTTCTGGTCGGCGCTGACGATCGCCACGACGCAGAAGCTGCCGATGCTCTTCTACATCGAGGACAATCAGTTCGGCATCTCCGTGCCCGGCACCTACCAGACCCCCGGCGGCAACATCGCCCGGAACCTGGAAAGCTTCACCAATCTCCACGTCATCTCGGGCGACGGCACCGAGCCGGCGGAAGCCGCGCGCCTCCTCAAGATGGCGTCGGATCATGTGCGCGGCGGCAAGGGCCCGGCGCTGCTCCGCCTCACCGTTCCGCGTCTCCAGGGGCACAGCTTCCAGGATACCCAGACCTATAAGTCCGAGGAGCTGGTCGAATCCGAATGGGCGCGCGATCCGCTGCCCAAGCTCAGATCCTACCTCGTCGGCTCGCTCCTCGACGACGGCGAGTGGGAGGCGATCCAGGCCGAGGCCGAGGCCGCCGTCGAGACAGCGCGCGAGATCGCCGAAGGACGGGACGTGGCCGATCCGGAGACGGTGCTTTCCAACGTCTTCTACGAAGGCGAGATGCAGCAGCTCGGCGGCCAATGGACCCATGGTTATGAGCCGCCCGCCTCGACCGACCAGCCCAAGCCCGAGGGCCAGCGCATCAACATGGTGACGGCCATCCGCCGCACCCTCGACCATGAGCTGGAGATCAACCCGCGCGTGCTCCTGTTCGGCGAAGATATCGGTCCCAAGGGCGGCGTCCATGCGGTGACGTTGGGCCTCCAGGACAAGTTCGGCATCGAGCGGGTGTTCGACACCAGCCTCTCAGAGGAAGGCATTGTCGGCCGCGCCGTCGGGATGGCGATGGCGGGGCTGATGCCCGTGCCCGAGATCCAGTTCCGCAAATATGCCGAGCCGGCGATGGAGCAGATCAACGATTGCGGCACCATGCGCTGGCGCACCAACAACCGCTTCGCCGCGCCGATGGTGCTGCGCATCCCCGGCGGCTTCTTCAAATGCGGCGACCCCTGGCACAGCCAGACCAACGAGGTGCAGTTCGTCCACAATCCCGGCTGGAAGGTGGCGGTGCCGAGCAATGCCGAGGACGCCGTCGGCCTGCTCCGCGCCGGCCTTCGCGGCAACGATCCGGTGGTGTTCTTCGAGCACCGCGCCATGCTCGACGACGTCTGGGCCCGCCGCCCTTATCCGGGCGACGACTATGTCCTCCCCTTCGGCCGCGCCAAGAAGACGCGGGAAGGCAGCGGCATCACCATCGTCACCTGGGGCGCCATGGTCCCGCGCTGCGAGGAAGCGGCGAAGGACGTATCCGCAGACATCATAGACCTTCGCACCTTGATGCCGTGGGATCGCGAGATGGTGCTGGACTCCGTCCGCCGCACTCGCCGGTGCCTGATCGTTCACGAGGACCTCCAGACCGGCGGCTTCGGTGCCGAGATCGCGGCCGTGGTGGCGGACGAGGCCTTTCTCGATCTCGATGCTCCGGTGTCGCGCCTCACAATGCCCGATATTCCAAGCCCGCATAATCCGGTGCTGCTCAACTGGGCCGTCCCGAGCGTCGAGCGCATCCGCGCCAAGATCGACGATCTCATTTCCTTCTGAGGGTTCAATATGATCGACGTCATTGTTCCCAAGGAGCAGGAAGGCACCCAGGCCGTGGTGCGCTCCTGGCTGAAGCAGATCGGCGACCGGGTGGAGGAGAACGATCCGCTCGTCGAGCTGGAGACCGACAAGGTGGCCGTGGAAGTGCCGGCACCCGCGGCAGGCGTGCTCAAGGAGATCGTGCTCGACACCGATGCCGAAGCGCTCCCCGGCGCCGTGCTGGGCCGCATCGCAACTGACGAAACAGAAGAATCCGTTCGTCCCGAGCGAAGTCGAGGGGCGCCGGCACCGACCCCTGAGAAACGCCCCTCGACTACGCTCGGGACGAACGAGGTTCGTGATCCCGAGATGCGTCTCTCCCCGGCGGTAAAGCGCGCGCTCCTGCAGCACGATATCGATCCCAAATTGATCAGCGGCACCGGCCGCGACGGCCGCATCACGCGTGCGGACGTCGACAAGGCCGTCGAGGAGGCGACGCACGTGCGCCCCGTCGAGGGGATCATCCCGGCCGCAGGCATCCGCTCGCACAGCGTGCCCCACGACCGCATGCGCCTTCGCATCGCCGAGAACATGCTGAGCTCGGTCACCCAGGCGCCGCACGTCACCGCGGTGTTCGAGGCCGATTTCAGCGCCATCCAGGCCCACCGCGCCCGTCACAAGGATGTGTTCGCCAAGAAGGGCGTGAAACTTACCTACACCGCCTATATCGTCGCCGCGGCGGCCGAGGCGATGAAGGTCGCGCCCGCGATCAACAGCCGCTGGCATTCCGACCGGCTCGAAATCTTCGACGACGTCAACATCGGCGTCGGCACCGCGCTTGGCGACAAGGGGCTGATCGTTCCCGTCCTTCCCCGGGTGCAGACGCTGTCGCTGAAAGGCATCGCCGCCGGCCTCGACGCGCTGATCGAAAAGGCCCGCGCCGAGAAGCTGACCAGCCAGGACGTGAAGGGCGGGACCTTCACCATCTCCAATCACGGCGTTTCGGGCTCGCTTTTCGCGTCGCCGATCATCATCAACCAGCCCCAATCCGCCATCCTCGGCGTCGGCAAGCTGGAGAAGCGCGTGGTGGTGCGCGAGGTCGGCGGCGTCGACACCATCCAGATCCGCCCGATGGCCTATGTGAGCCTCACCATCGACCACCGCGTCGTCGACGGCCACCAGACCAACGCCTGGCTCAGCCGCTTCGTCGAGCTGCTGGAGAATTGGCCGGCGGAATGAAAAACCCCTCCCCGGGGAGGGGGAGGGGTTAGTGAGGAGTGGGCCTAGGGCATTCGACACCCACCCCGAAACTCAAACCGCCTTAGCGGCATTTATCGTTGAGCACGTTCCGCTCCACATGCCGGCCGAGCAACGCGCCGACCGCGGCGCCGAGGATCGTGCCGGTGGCGCGGTCGCGGCCGCCGTCGATCTCGCGGCCCAGCAAGGCGCCGCCGGCGCCGCCGACGATGAGGCCGGTCGTGCCGCTGCGCTTCTCGCACCGCACCTGACGCCGGTCATAGGCGCGGCTGTAGCGAGGCTGGTCGCCGCGGTGATAATGCTCGTAGCCCGTGCGGTGAGCGAAGGCGGGGGCGGTGGGGACGGCGATAGCGGGAACGGTAAGGCTTAGTGCCGACATCGCGAGAACAATCTTACGCATAACTCGAACTCCTCAAACGACTCGGCGGAGGATCGAATACGCGTCTCCGTCCGCCGATGTCGCTTAGAGCCGATTCGCGTTGAGCGATGGCTGAACCGGCTTGTTAGCCGCCGTTCAGACGGTGGAGGTCAGCCGCCTTGGCCCTGGCTGTGCGAGCCGCCCGGGTCGGTGATCCCGCCCAGCGCCATCGAGGCTGCCTCGCCCTTCTCGGAGCGGCTGAGGTCGCCGAGCGAGACGATGCCGACCAGCTTCTTGTCCTCGCGGCTGATGACGGGGAAGCGGCGGATCTGGGCGTCGCTCATCTTCATGGCGACCTCCTCAACCTCCTCGTCATCGAAGCAATAGTCGATATGGTCGGTCATCGCGTCCCGCACGGGCGTGTCGGGCCCGCGCCCCTCGGCGATCGCGCGGACGGCGATATCGCGATCGGTGATCATGCCGACGAGCCGGTCGCCGTCGCAAACCGGCAGCGACCCGGCATCGTGGCGAAGCATGAACTGGGCGGCTTCGCGGATGGGCTGATCGGGGCTGACGATCTCGACATCCTCGGTCATGCATTCGGCGATCTTCATGGCGCGTCTCCTTTGGGGGCGTGGAAATCGCCTCGCCAACGGCCGATGCCGATCGCCGTTCCAGTCGTTACGCTCGCATGCGCTAGGGCGCGTTCATCGTTAGCAGGTCGTAGGTCGCGACCACCTCGTCCTTCTGATTGAAGACGTAGACGGCCCAGCGCACCTCGCCCATCTCCTCGTTGCGGAGCTTCGTCGATTTGACGGTCAGCTCCACCCGCATTGAATCGCCCGGATAGAGCGGCGTCACGAAGCGGAGATTGTCGAGGCCGGTATTGGCGAGCACCGGGCCAGGCGCGGGTTCGACGAACAGGCCGGCGGCGAAGGAGAGGATCAGATAGCCGTGCGCGACGCGGCCGTCGAAGATCGGATTCGCCTTGGCGGCTTCCTCATCCATATGGGCATAGAAGGTGTCGCCCGTGAAATGGGCGAAATGCTCGACGTCCTCCAAGGTGACGGTGCGACTGTGGGTCTTCAGCGTGTAGCCGACCTCCAGCTCGGAGATCCGCTTGCGGAAGGGGTGGACGTCCCCCGTCGGCTTGTCCGCGCCGGGCAGCCATTGGTGCGCCACCTTGGACAGGACCTCGGGCGAGCCCTGAAGCGCGGTCCGCTGCATATAATGGGTGACGCCGCGGATGCCGCCCATCTCCTCACCGCCGCCGGCGCGGCCGGGGCCGCCATGGACGAGGACGGGGAGGGGAGAGCCGTGGCCGGTCGACTCCTTGGCGCTGGTGCGGTCGAGGATCATCATGCGGCCGTGATAGGCGCCTGAGCCGAGCACGAACTCCTCCGCCACTCGGGCATCGAAGGTGAAGAGCGAAAGCGCGAGGCTGCCCATGCCTCGGTTGGCGAGGGCGATCGCGTCCTCCATGTCCTTGTAGGGCATGATTGTCGACACCGGCCCGAACGCCTCGATGTCGTGGACGGCGTCGGCGGTCCAGGGCGTATCGGTTCGCAGCAGCACCGGCTCGATGAAGGCGCCCTTCTCGTGGCCCGGAAAGACATGGTCCGGATTGCCCGACACGATCCGCGCCTGCTTATGGAGCTTGCCGATCTGCTCGCGCACGTCTCTGAGTTGGCGGGCGCTGGCGAGCGCGCCCATGGTGACGCCCTCCTCGCGCGGGTCGCCGATCTTCACCTTGGCGAGACGGGCCGAGAGCGCGTCCTGCACCGCGTCGAGATGCTCGGCGGGCGCCATGGCCCGGCGGATGGCGGTGCATTTCTGGCCCGCCTTCACCGTCATCTCGCGCGCGACTTCCTTGATGAAGAGATCGAATTCGGGCGTGCCGGGTGCGGCGTCGGGCCCCAGGATCGAGGCGTTGAGGCTGTCGCGTTCGGCGATGAAGCGCACGCTCTCACGGGCGATCACCGGATGCGACTGGAGCTTCATCGCCGTCTGCGCCGAGCCGGTGAAGCTCACCACGTCCTGGAGCGTCAGATGGTCCATCAGGTCGCCGACACCGCCCATGATGAGCTGGAGCGCGCCCTTGGGCAGCACGTCCGCCTCGATCATGATGCGGACGCAGGCCTCGGCGAGATAGCCCGTCGCCGAAGCCGGCTTCACGATCGCTGGGACGCCGGCGAGCAGGGTCGGCCCTAGCTTCTCCAGCATGCCCCACACCGGGAAGTTGAAGGCGTTGATATGGACGGCGACGCCCTGGAGCGGGGTGAAGACGTGCTGGCCGACGAAGCTGCCGCCCTTGGACAGGGGCTCCATCGCGCCGTCGACGAGGATGCGGCCGTTGGGCAGTTCGCGCCGGCCCTTGGACGAGAAGGAGAAGAGCGTGCCCGCGCCGCCTTCGATATCGATCCAGCCGTCGGTGCGCGTCGCCCCGCTATTGTAGCTGAGCTCGTACAGCTCCTCCTTGCGCGCCATCACCGCCTGGGCAAGCGCCTTCAGCATCCAGGCGCGGTCGTGGAAGGTCATCGCCCTGAGCGCCGGTCCGCCGACATTGCGGGCATGGTCGAGCATCGCCTTGAAGTCGAGCCCGCTGCTGCCCGTCTCCGCGATCACCTCTCCGGTAACGGCGCTATGCACCTCCGCCAGACCGCCATCGCCCGCCACCCACTGGTCGGCGGCATAGTTCAAGAGCTTCAGCGTTTTCATCGTCTCACCTCACAGGCGTTCGTCCCGAGCGAAGTCGAGGGGCGCTGCACGGACTCACCACATACGCCCCTCGACTACGCTCGGGACGAACGATTTGGGAGTCTCGCTCTAGCGTCCCGTAAATCTCGGCGTCCGCTTCTCCATGAACGCCGCTACGCCCTCGCGATAGTCCTCGCTATGGCCCAGTTCGCGCATATTGTCGCGTTGCAGGTCCAGTTCCTCGT
Organism: Sphingosinicella humi; assembly: GCF_003129465.1. Taxonomy (NCBI): domain Bacteria; kingdom Pseudomonadati; phylum Pseudomonadota; class Alphaproteobacteria; order Sphingomonadales; family Sphingomicrobiaceae; genus Allosphingosinicella; species Allosphingosinicella humi. The sequence continues at coordinate 81,245 of NZ_QFFF01000001.1, read as the reverse complement.
CTAGGCTGTGCTCCCAACTCGCCCGGATCATCTGCTTGATGGCCGCGAGCCCCCGCGTCGGGGCCGAGGCAAAGCGGGTTGCCAGCGTATCGACTTCCTCGTCGAGCGCCTCGTCCTCCACCGCCTTCCAGATCAGCCCCCATTCCGCCGCCTGCTCCGCCGGCAGCGGCTCAGCCGTCAGCGCCAGGCCCAGCGCCCGCGCCTGTCCTACTAGCCGTGGCAGCACCCAGGTGCCGCCGCTGTCCGGAATGAGCCCGATCGCGGCAAAGGACTGGATGAACTTCGCGCTCTTCGCCGCGATCACGATGTCGCAGGCGAGTGCGATATTGGCGCCGGCCCCCGCCGCGACGCCGTTCACCCGCGCGATGACGGGGAGTGGGAGGGACGTCAGTCTGCGGATGAGGGGGTTGTAATAGGTCTCGACCGAATGGCCGAGATCGACGCTCTCGCCCGGCGCCACGGCCCGATCGTTCAGATCCTGCCCCGCGCAGAAACCGCGTCCTGCGCCGGTCACCACCAGCACCCGCGCCTCATCCAGCTGGCCCAGCGCATCCGCCACTTCCTCGTGCATCTGCACGGTGAAGCTGTTGAGGCGGTCCGGACGATTGAGGGTGAGTCGGGCGATGCCCTCGCCCTGCGAAAAGAGGATGGTTTCGTAGCTGGACATGCATCGTCCTTATCAGCCCCTCTCCCCTTGTGGGAGAGGGCGACTCACGCGGAGCGTGAGCGGGATGAGGGGGTGCGCTTGCGGCGCAAGCGCGCGCTCCTTGCGGAGCGCACCCCTCGACCAAGCTCCGCTACGCTGCTTCGCAGCAAGCTCCACTATCCTTCTCCCGCAAGGGGAGAAGGGCTAGGCTGTCCCGATGACCGATCCCGATCAACTCGCCGCCTCCGTCGCCCACGCCATGCTGGCACGCGAGGGCACCGGCCCCGCCTGGGGCATCGAGATAGTGGAAGCGCGCGAGGGCTATTCGCGCCTCCGCATGACGCTTCGCGCCGACATGCTGAACGGCCATGGCAGCGCCCATGGCGGCATGGTCTTCGCGCTGGCCGACACCGCCTTCGCCTATGCCTGCAACAGCCGCAACGTGCGCACCGTCGGCGCCCAGGCGACGATGGTGTTCCTCGACGGCGCGAAGGAAGGCGAAGTGCTGATCGCGGAGGCTGAGGAGGCCGCCGTCGTCGGCCGCTCCGGCGTCTACAATGTCAGCGTGAAGACCGAGGATGGCCGCGCCGTCGCCGAATTCCAGGGCTTCTCCCGCACAGTGGGCGGGGCGTTTATCGACGAGGCCCCTCTCCCTTGAGGGGAGAGGGTTGCGCAGCCTTAGCGAGCCATTTCTGGCGAGCTTAGGCGAAGCTGGGTGAGGGTGACAGACTCCGAGAATAGTCTCCACCGCTGTCACCCTCACCCAACTACGACTAGCCAGCAAGCTGGCAAGTCTTCGTATCCCTCTCCCCTCAAGGGAGAGGGGCTGCTACGGAGCACCCATGACCGAAGCCTATATCTGCGACGCCATCCGCACCCCCATCGGCCGTTATGCCGGCGCGCTCGCCCATGTCCGCGCCGACGATCTCGCCGCCATCCCGATCAAGGCGCTGATCGATCGCAACGCGCAAGTCGACTGGGCCGACCTCGACGACGTCATCCTGGGCTGCGCCAACCAGGCCGGCGAGGACAATCGCAACCTCGCCCGCATGGCCGCCCTCCTTGCCGGGCTTCCCGACACGTCCGGCGGCGTCACGCTCAACCGCCTGTGCGGCTCCGGTATGGACGCGGTTGCCATGGCGGCGCGCGCGATCCGCGGCAGCGATGCCGATCTCGTCATCGCGGGCGGCTCGGAAAGCATGAGCCGCGCCCCCTTCGTCATGGCCAAGGCGACCTCGGCCTTCGATCGCAACGCCGAGATGTACGACACCACCATCGGCTGGCGCTTTGTCAATCCGAAGATGAAGGACGCGTACGGCGATGACAGCATGCCGAGCACCGGCGAGAATGTCGCCCAGGAATTTCAGGTCTCCCGCGAGGACCAAGACGCCTTCGCCGTCCGCAGCCAGGAAAAGGCCGCCCGCGCCCAGGAGAACGGCCGTCTCGCCTCAGAAATAGTCCCCGTCACTATCCCCCAGCGCAAGGGCGATCCGATCGTCGTCGACAGGGACGAACACCCGCGCAAGACCAGCCTCGAAGCGTTGGCGAAGCTTCGTCCGATCGTCCGCTCTGACGGCACGGTGACGGCCGGCAACGCCTCGGGCGTCAACGACGGCGCCGCCGCCCTCATCGTCGCGTCGGAGGAAGCCGCCAAACGCAACGGCCTCACCCCCCGCGCCCGCATCGTCGGCACCGCCGTCGCTGGCGTCCCGCCCCGCATCATGGGCATCGGTCCTGCGCCCGCCTCCCAGAAGCTGCTGAAGCGCCTCGGCCTCAGCATCGCCGACATGGACGTGATCGAATTGAACGAAGCCTTCGCCGCCCAAGGCCTCGCCGTCATGCGCCAGCTCGGCCTCCCCGACGACGCGGAGAAAGTGAACCCCAATGGCGGCGCCATCGCGCTGGGCCACCCCCTCGGCATGTCCGGCGCCCGCCTCGTCCTCACCGCCACCGAAGAGCTCCACCGCACCGGCGGCCGCTACGCCCTCACCACCATGTGCATCGGCGTGGGGCAGGGCATCGCGATGGTGATCGAGCGGGTTTGACGAATCGTCACCCCGGCGTAGGCCGGGGTCTCGCTAAGACCCGCCGAGACTTCTGGTTTTGAGATCCCGGCCGTCGCCGGGATGACGTTTTCTTCCGATGCGACTTCGGGATGGAGCTGCGCGTTGAAACAGTGAGGCAAAGCTGCCGGATTCATTGACCGATCGGTCGGCGAACGGTAGAATGCGCCCAAGGAGCCAGCCATGTACACCACCGAACTGCAGAAGTCGGCCAAGCCGGCCGTCGCGCCTATCGAGGACCCGGAGAAGCTCGCCGCGTTCGAAGCGCGCGTCGCCGCCGACGAGTTCATCGAGCCCAAGGACTGGATGCCCGAGGCCTATCGCCGCACGCTCACCCGGCAGATTTCGCAGCATGCGCATAGCGAGATCGTCGGCATGCTGCCGGAGGGCAACTGGATCACCCGCGCGCCCTCGCTCAGGCGCAAGGCCATCCTGCTTGCCAAGGTGCAGGACGAGGCGGGGCACGGTCTCTACCTCTATTCGGCCGCCGAGACGCTCGGCACGAGCCGCCAGGAGATGATCGAGGCGCTGCATTCGGGCAAGGCCAAGTACAGCACCATCTTCAACTATCCGACGCTCACTTGGGCGGATATCGGCGCCATCGGCTGGCTGGTCGACGGCGCCGCGATCATGAACCAGGTGCCGCTGCAGCGCACCTCCTACGGCCCCTATGCCCGCGCCATGGTCCGCGTCTGCAAGGAGGAGAGCTTCCACCAGCGTCAGGGTTACGAGATTTGCATGACGCTCGCGAACGGCACGCCCGAGCAGAAGCGCATGATGCAGGATGCGCTGAACCGCTGGTGGTGGCCCAGCCTCATGATGTTCGGCCCGCCCGACGCCGACAGCCCCAACACCGCCCAGTCGATGCGTTGGCGGATCAAGCGCGACACCAATGATGAGCTTCGCCAGAAATTCGTCGACATCACCGTGCCGCAGGCCGACGCGATCGGCCTCAAGGTGCCGGACCCGGACCTCAAGTGGAACGATGAAAAGGGCGGCTATGATTTCGGCGAAATAGATTGGGAGGAATTCTACGCCGTGGTGAAGGGCGAGGGTCCGGTTGCCAAGGAACGGATGAAGGCCCGCCGCGACGCCTGGGAAAACAACGCGTGGGTGCGCGAGGCGGCGGCGGCCTATGCCGGGAAGCGCGCGAAGAGGGAGGCGGCGTGATGGTGCGGCGGGTAAAATCCTCCCCGGAACGGGGAGGGGGACCATGCGAAGCATGGTGGAGGGGTCGGAGCCTCTCCATGCTCGCTGGCGCTCGCGACCCCTCCACCAACCGCCCTCGGCGGCCGGTCCCCCTCTCCGTTCCGGGGAGGATCGCATGACCAAAGACTGGCCGCTCTGGGAAGTGTTCGTCCGCTCGAAGGGCGGCCTCTCGCACCGTCATGTCGGCAGCGTCCACGCGCCGGACGCGGAGATTGCCGTCCGCCACGCCCGCGACACCTATACGCGGCGCATGGAGGGCGTGAGCCTGTGGGTTGTCCCCTCCGCCCAGATCATCGCCTCCGATCCGGCCGAGGACGGCCCGATGTTCGAGCCCGCCGAGGACAAGATCTACCGGCATCCGACCTTCTACAACATCCCGGACGACGTGAAGCACATATGAGTGGTGATCGCGCAAGCCTGAAATCCGCCCCGGAACGGGGAGGGGGACCATGCGCAGCATGGTGGAGGGGTCGACGGCCTCTCCGTGCTCGCTGCGCTCGCGACCCTTCCACCACGCCGCTCCGCGTCGCGGTCCCCCTCCCTGTTCCGGGGAGGATTTGATGGCCTCGCTGCCTCCCATCGGCCTGCCCAAGGGCGCGACGGGCGAGGGTGCCTTCGATCCGCGTGCCGAAGACCGCGACCGCCCGCTGTTCGACTATCTCCTCCGCCTCGGCGATGACAGCCTGATCCTCGGTCAGCGCCTCGGCGAATGGTGCGGGCATGCGCCGAGCGTTGAGGTCGATCTCAGCCTTGCCAACATCGCGCTCGACCTGATCGGCCAGGCGACGCATTTCCTGAACCATGCCGGCGCCGTCGAAGGGCGGGGCCGCGACGGCGACGCGCTCGCCTTCCACCGCGATGTGCTCGATTTCCGCAACTGCCTTCTCGTCGAGCAGCCCAACGGCGATTTCGCCCAGACCATGGCGCGGCAATTCCTCTTTTCCACCTGGCAGAAGCTGCTGTTCGAGCGCCTGACGACCTCCAAAGACGAAACCATCGCCGCCGTCGCCGCCAAGGCGGTGAAGGAAGTCGCCTATCATGAAGAGCTCAGCGCCGAGTGGGTCATTCGCCTCGGCGACGGCACCGAGGAAAGCCGCCGGCGGATGATCGACGGGCTCGACTGGAATTGGCGCTTCGTCCCCGAACTGTTCGAGATGGACGTGGTCGCGCGCGAAATGGCGGAGCGCGGCATCGGCGCCGACGTCACCGCCTTCCGCGCCGATTATGACCGCAAAATCCGCGCAGTCCTCGAGCAGGCAGGCCTCGAAGCCCCCAAGGATCAGCGCCCCATCCTCGGCGGCCGCGACGGCCACCACAGCGAGCATCTCGGCCACATCCTCTGCACCCTGCAGTTCCTCCCCCGCACCTATCCGGAGGCGACATGGTAGCGGTGCAGGTAGAGGAGGCCCGTTCGTCCCGAGCGAAGTCGAGGGGCGCCGGCAATGAGTCTGAGCAACGCGCCTCGACTACGCTCGGCACGAACGAGGTGGTGGGTAGGCTCTGGCGCGTGCTCCAAGGGGTGCCCGATCCCGAAATCCCGGTGCTCTCGGTCGTTGACCTCGGTATCGTCCGAGAGGTGACGCCGGAGCGGGTGACGATCACGCCCACCTACACCGGCTGCCCCGCCACCCAGGTGATCGAGCGCGACATACGCGATGCTCTCGATGCGGCGGGCTACCGCGAGGTCCGCATCGACACGACCCTCTCGCCGCCCTGGTCGACCGACTGGATCAGCGAGGAAGGCAAGGCCAAGCTCAAGGCCTATGGCATCGCCCCGCCGACACCGGCGGGAACGCGCGCGGTCGAATGCCCGCAATGCGGCTCCACCGATACGGAAGAGCTCAGCCGCTTCGGCTCCACGCCCTGCAAGGCGCAATGGCGCTGCCGCTCCTGCCTGGAGCCGTTCGACCTCTTCAAATGTCATTGAGCCGCTGAATGTCGATCGATTTCCACACCCTGACCGTCGCGGAGGTCGTGCCCGAGACCGCCGAGGCCAAATCCATTCGCTTCGACGTGCCGGACGCGCTTCGGGAGACGTTCCGCTTCAAGCCCGGCCAGCACCTCACCTTGAGGTGCGACATTGGCGGCGAGGAAGTGCGTCGCAACTATTCCCTCTGCGTCGCTCCGGCCGAGGGGCAGCTCAAGGTTACCGTCAAGCGTATCGCCGGCGGACTCTTCTCCAACTGGGCCAATGACAATCTGAAGCCCGGCGACAGCGTCGAGGTGATGGCGCCGCACGGCAGCTTCACCTGGGATTTCGACCCGGCAGCCGCCAATCATTATGTCGGTTTCGCTGGGGGCTCCGGCATCACCCCCGTCATGTCGCTCATCAAGACCGCGCTCAGCGTCGAGCCGGACAGTCGCTTCAGCCTCTTCTACGGCAACCGCGACAGCCAGTCGGTGATCTTCCTGGAAGAGCTGGCGCGCCTCAAGAACCGGTTCATGGGGCGGCTCGAAGTCTATCATTTCCTCGCCGAGGAGGCGGAAGATATCGACCTTTTCAACGGCATGCTCGATCGTACCAAGTGCGACGAGATATTGCAGCATCTGGTCGAGCCGGAAGCGGTGGCGGGCTTCTTCATCTGCGGCCCCGGCCCGATGATGGACGCGGCCGAGGAGGCGCTGCTGGAGCGCGGCGTCGACAAGCACAAGATCCATATCGAGCGCTTCACCGCCGACCGCCCCTCGGCCGCCGTCGAGGCGCAGATGCACGTCCTTCAGGACCAGGCCCGTGGCCTCACCATGCAGGTAACCCTCGACGGCCGGAAGCGCCGTGTTGCGTTCGATGCCGAGGCCGGCAACATCCTCGACAGCGCCCGCGCTGCCGGTCTCCCCGCGCCTTACGCCTGCAAGGCCGGCGTCTGCGCCACCTGCCGCGCCCGCGTCATCTCCGGCGAGGTCGAGATGGCCGCCCGCTACGGCCTTAGCGACGAGGAGATCGAGGCCGGCTACGTCCTGACATGCCAGTCGGTGCCGAAAGGGCCGGGCGTGGAGTTGGACTACGACGCCTGAGGCTCGTCATTGCGAGGAGCGGAGCGACGAAGCAATCCAGCTCGGGCGTGGCTGGATTGTTTCGCTGCGCTCGCAATGACGCGCGGAGAGTCAGCGCAATGAGAGTTCGCCCAATCCATTCAGCATCAGGTCCACCGCCAGATAGGCCAGTTCTTCGGCCGACATGGCGCCGTCGGGCCGGAACCAGGTGTGCGTCCAGTTGATCATGCCGAAGAACAGCATGGTGAGGGGCAGGGCGGTCGCGCCGGCATCCGGCCGGATCGTCTGGATGAGATTTTCGACGACGGCAATGATGCGCCGCTGCTTGCGGACCACCTCCGCACGTCGTTCGCTGGGCAGGTTGTCGAGCTCGTTCAGCAGCACCTTGTGATGGTCCTGCGCGCCTTCGTAGAGGCGCATGAAGGCGAGGGCGAGGGCGCGCAGCCGCTCCTTCGCGTCGCCCCTGCGCATCACATCGTCGGCGGCATCGACCAGCGCCTCCAGATGCGCCGCCATCACTTCGTAGAGTATGTCCTCTTTCGACGGGAAGTAGTGGTAAACTAGGGATTTCGAGGTGTTGCACGCCTTGGCGAGGTCGGCCACCGACGCGCCTTGGAAGCCCCGGCGTGCGTAAAGCTTGGCCGCCGTCGCGATGATCGCGTCGCGCCGCTTGTCATAGTCGGGGGATTGGGGCCGGGCCATGGCGACACCTTAGTCGGCGCGGGTTCAAACGCCAGCGCCGGGATGACGGGGAGTAACTCGCTACCCGCCCACGCGGTAGATCTTGCCGTCCTCGCGGTCGTCGATGGCGATGGTGTAGCCCTGCAGGTTCTCGTGATAGTCGATGATCGCCCGGACCGTGTCCTGCATGGTGCGCATGCGCTGGATATTGGGAGCGGAGGTGCGGCGGATCAGCACCGCCACGGCATAGCTGTGGCCGCTCGGCGAGGTGACGATGCCGATGTCGTTATAGCCCGCCTGCTCGCCCTTGAAGACCTGGCCGGTGCCGGTCTTGTGGGCAAGGCGCCAGCCGCCGCTGAGGCCGCCCTTGAGCCGGGTCGGGCCCGTCCGCGTATTGGACATGATCTCGAGCAGCAGCGCCGTCGAGGAAGGCGAGAGCAACTCGCCCTTCTTCAGCCGGGCGAGCGCATCGACGATGCCGAGCGGAGTCGCGCCGTCCATCGGATTGGCGATATAGCTTTCGAACGCCTGGCGGCGGACGGCGTCGGGAACCGCGTTGCGAGCGGCATAGAAGTTGTTGCCGATCGAATAGGAGGATTTCCACTCCAGTCCGGCGATCTTGCTCTGGAGGGCCCTTTCGCCCGGGCCGAACCGGATGCCCTCGATATTCATGCGATCGAGATAGGCGCGCACCGCCTCCGGCCCGCCCGCTCGCCACAGCAGGAAGTCGTTGGCGGTGTTGTCGCTCTGCTGGATGGCGCGGTGGAGCAAATCGTTCGGCGTCGTCGTGTAGCCGCCGCTCAGCACCATCGCCCGGATCGGCTGGTGGAAGAGCGTGAGATCGTCGCGACCCAGGGTCACCGGCGTCGCCAGGCTGAGATTGCCCTTGTCGACTTCGGCCAGGGCGGTGAGCGCGACCCAGAACTTGCTCACGCTCTGCTGCGGATACCAGGTGGTGCCGTCATAATGGCTGGTCCAGCCGGTCTGGATGTCCTTGACCGCAATGCCGATGTCGCCGTTGAAGGCGCGGCCGAGCTCATTGATGCGGGCATCGAGGATGCGCTGCGCCGTCAACACCGTCGCCGGAACGACCGGCGCGGGGGACGGTGCGGGCTGCGGAAGCGCCGTTTGGGTCTGCGTGGAGGCGACGGCGGGCCGAGCCTTGGGCGTCGCGGCGACTTCCGCGGATCGGGCCTGCGGGATGCAGGCCGCGAGCAGGGCGGAAACCGAGAGGGCGGCAATGAAGGCGGTCGTGGTGCTGCTGTGCAGTTTCCGACGCGCTATGATCTGCCGTCCCAATGTCATCCGATCCCCTCTCTCGGCGCAAGGAACGCCTTATGTTTGAAGGGGTTCATCATAAACGAACGGTCATTGCTGTCAGCTGAATTGCGGACAATGGAGACGAACCGTTCGCCTGACACGGCGAGACGAATCGGGGGGTGGAACCAATCGCAGCGTCGCTGCCACCCGCTCAGCCGATCGGCATGCCGGGCGGTATCTTGGGCTTGCGCTTCTCGTCGGCGAGGACCTTGTCCAGCGCCTCGCGGTCGCGCAGCAGCCTTGCCAGGCCGCGGCCCCATTGGCGGGTGTCCTCGCTTCCCGCCTTCCCTTCGGCGAGCCGTGCCGCCAGCCGGTGCAGCCGGTCGTCGAGCTTCAGGGCCAAAGTCGGCGATAGGTTGGGTTCGCGCCGCAGACGGGCGAGCTCGAATATCGTCGTCGTGGCGACGCGCCGCTGGACGGCCTCCGCCATGGCGTCTCGGCCGCCCGTGGGGAGAACCGTCGCGAGCAGGCGATCGAACAGCTCGTCGGGTCCCGGCATGCCTTCGTCGAGCCTGTGCTGCTGCGCCAGCCTGTTGAGGCGTTCGGGCTCCAGCAGCGTGTCGAGCGTGACGGCGGCGGCGGTTTCGGCGGCGACCATGGCGTCGAACACCGGCCCCCCGGCCGTGTCGAATATCTCGATGTCGTTCTGGCGGTCGTTGTTCCCCGACCAGCCGGACGAAAGCAGCGGGATCAGCCCAGAGGGGACGGTCAGCGCTTCCGGCGAGAGCGTCGCGAGCAGCGCATCCAGCGCGGCCCGCTGCGCATCGGCCGGGACGGGCGAGGAGGTTTCGAGGCCATCGCCCCGCCGCGAATAGGAGAAGTCGACGCCGCCGACGAGCTTGGCCGCCGCCTCCACCTGGTAGCGGTGGAGCAGCCAGATCGGCACGAACTTGCGCCTGAGATTGGCGACCGGCTCGCCGGCGGAAAGCGCGGCGAGCCCGAAATTGTCGACCGCTGCGCGGCGGACGGCGATCATCCGCTCCAATTCGGCGGCCGGATCGGCGAAATCGTCCCAGAGGCTGCCCGTCGGCTGGGCGGCGTCGAGCGGACGCGCGTCGTCATCGGCGACGAAGCGCAAGCCCTCGGCCACCGCCGCTGAGGCCTTCGCGTCGGCTTCCGCCTGGCTGTCGCTGCCGTAGAGCCAGTCGACGGCGAAGACGTCCCACCGGCCGAGCCCAGCGCCATAGGCATCGGCGAGGCTCGGCCGCCCGTCGGCCAGGGTCACGCGCGGCGCGGGATAGTCCATGACCGAATAGCGGCCCTGCGTGCTGCCCGCGAAATTGTGGGCGAGGCCGAGGGCGTGGCCGACCTCGTGCGCCGAGAGCTGGCGGATGCGGGCGAGGGCGGCGTTGATCGGATCGTCGGGACCGCCGTCACCCACCTTGTCGGCGCCGACCAGACCTTCGAAGATCAGCATGTCCTGACGGACGCGGAGCGAGCCCAGCAGGACATTGCCCTTCAGTATCTCGCCGGTGCGAGGATCCTCGATCGCCTGGCCGTAGGACCAGCCGCGGGTGGCGCGGTTGACCCAGTTGACGACATTGTAGCGCGCGTCGAGCGGGTCGACGCCTTCGGGCAGTATCTCGACCCGGTAGGCCTCGATGAAGCCCGCCTCCTCGAACGCCTGCTTCCACCAGCTCGCCCCTTCCAGCAGGGCGGTGCGGATCGGCTCCGGCGCGGACCGGTCGATGTAGAAGACGATCGGCTTCTTGACCCGCGAGCGCGGCGCGTCCGGATCGATCTTCTCGAGGCGGAAGCGGTTGACCAGCTCTCTTACGATCGGCTGGCCCAGTGGCGCCGAATAATCGAGCACCTGCGTTCCGAAGCTGCCGGTGCGCGGGTCGAAGGGGAGGGGCTCGTAACCGGCCTCGGGAAGCTTCACCAGCGAATGGCGGACGATGAAGCTCAGATTGCCGGTGGTCGGCGCGATGTTGCGGATTTCCGCGCCGGGATCGGTCGAGACGAAGGTCTGGCGGGCCTCCATCTCGATATTCTCCGGAAACACCTTCACCGAATGGGGGTCGGCCACCGTGAGCTCGGGGACGAGCTTGAACTCCTTGCCCTTGACCTCCTCGCCGAGGCTGTCGTTCAGCCGCTTGGCGATGCCGATGACGTCGCGGGTGAGGAAGCTGGAGATGTCGACCAGCAGCTGTCCGTCCGCCGTCTCTGCCGCGATATCGCCCATCCAGACTGTCGAATAGGCGAAGCTGTCGCGCGCCGCCGCCTGCTCGGCGTCGGTCCCTGCGGGCGCGCGGAAGCGGGGATTCTCGATCTCCGCCACGATCTTCTTGCCGACCCGGCGGAAGACGAGCAGCTCCGATCCGCCGCTCATCGCCCGATCGAGGCCGACGGGCGCGGAGCCGAGGCCGGTCTTCAGCGCCGTCACATAGAGATAGCGGCCGGAAATGCCCTCCGCGTCGGGCGCGGGCAGCGACAGGAGGATGCGGCCCTCTTTCCTGTCGACATGGACCGGCAGCAGGCCCGTTTCGGCCGTCGTTCCCTTGAGCACCGTCGCCGCCGGCTCGGCCGCCAGCGCCGCGCTCGAGACGCCGCTCAGCAGCAGGATGGACAGGCAGGCGGCACGCGTCGATCTCATGAAAAACTCCCCTCGCTGAAGGGCATGCCTAGGGCACCCCCGCCGCTTTTGTCGAGCGCTTCCGGCGGCGGTGAACCGTGTGCGTCGGGCGACCGGTCGGTCAAGGCGCGGCGATCACGGTATTGATACAATGTATCGTCTCCTTTAACCGGGCTGCGGTTCATGGGAGACATCATGGTTAAGTTCGCGTACCTGCTCGCCACCACTGCGTTCGTGGCCGTCCCCGCCATGGCCCAGCAAGCCGAGCCGCCGGCCGAAACGGTGACGGGCGCCCGCGCCGCGGCACAGACCGATCACGTCCATGACGAGCAGCCGGGAATGATCGTCGTCACCGGGCACAGCATCAAGGATGTCGACCTGCTGGCGGGCAAGTCGGTGCTGTCCGGCGCCGATCTCGTGCGCGACCTGAAGCCTCAGATCGGCGACACGCTGGCCAGCCTGCCGGGCGTGTCGGCCACCTCCTTCAGCCCCGGCGCCTCCCGTCCGGTGCTGCGCGGCTTCTCGGGGGAGCGCGTGCGCGTCCTTACCGACGGCATCGGTTCGATCGACGTCTCCAACACCTCGGCCGATCACGCCGTCACCATCGATCCGCTGACGGCCGAGCGGATCGAGGTCGTCCACGGCCCTGCCGTTCTGCTGTTCGGCGGCCAGGCGATCGGCGGCGCGGTCAACGTCATGGACCGGCGCATTCCCCGCCGCGTGCCGGACGAGCCCGTCCATATCGACGGCATCGCCGCCTATGGCTCCGCCGCGAACGAGCGCAGCCTCGGCGCCGCCCTTGATGTGCCGCTGACCGACAGCCTCGTCGCCCATTTCGACGGAAGCTACCGCAAAACCGACGATCTGGAGGTGGGCGGCTTCGTCCTATCGCCCGCGCTTCGCGCCGAGCAGCTGGAGATCGCGGCCGAGGAAGCGGCGGAAGGCCATGCCGAGGAGGCGGAGGAAGCGCGCGCGCGGGCGAACCTCAAGGGGCGCATCCCCAATTCCGCCACGGAGACCAAGACGGTCGGCGCCGGCCTAGCCCTCATCCGCGACGGCGGCAGCCTCGGCTTCTCGGTCAGCTATTACGACACGGGCTATGGCGTTCCCTCCCGGCCGGGCGCCGGGCATCACCATGAGGAGGAAGGCGGCGAGGAAGGGGAGGGGCACGGGCATGGCGACGTTCCCGTCACCATCGGTCTCGAGCAGCTTCGCGCCGATCTTCGCGGCGAGATCGAGGCGGGCGGCGATTTCATCGACAAGATCCGCTTCCGCCTCGCCGCCGCCGATTACGAGCATACCGAGTTCGAGGGCGGCGAAGTCGGCACGGTCTTCAAGACCAATGGCATGGAAGGCCGCTTCGAGCTGGTCCAGGCCGACCGCGGCGGCTGGCACGGCGTCACCGGGGCGCAATATTATAGCCGCGATTTCGAGGCGATCGGCGCCGAGGCCTTCGTCCCGCCCAACGAGAGCAGCCAGATCGGTCTGTTCACACTCCAGGAGATGCATTTCGGCCCGCTCGGGATCGAAGGCGCCGCTCGCTTCGAGCATAGCGACGTCGACGTCACCACCCTCGGCCTGGAGCGGAGCTTCAACGCCTGGTCCTTCGCCGCCGGCGCAGCCTACGACGTCAACCAGGGCACCAAGATCGGCGTCAACGGCTCCCGCGCCGAACGCGCGCCCTCCGCCGAGGAGCTGTTCTCCAACGGCCCCCATATCGCAACCCAGGCCTTCGAGGTCGGCAATCCCGATCTCGCCAAGGAAAAGAGCTGGGGCGCCGAGGCCTATGTCCGCCACGACGCCGCGAATTATTCGCTGAGCGCCACGTTGTTCGCCAACTGGTTCGACGACTATATCTTCCAGACGGCGACCGGCGAGGAGCAGGACGAGCTTCCCGTCTTCCAATATTTCCAGCGCGACGCCACCTATTACGGCTTCGAGCTCCAGGGCTCGGCCGAGCTGTTCGAGACGGGCGGCTTCAAGGTCGTCGGCGATGTCGTCGCCGACTATGTCCATGCGAGCATCAAGGACGGCGGCCCGGTGCCGCGCATCCCGCCGCTCCGCCTGCTCGGCGGTCTCGAGGCGCAATCGGACCATGTCGACGGCCGGGTCGAGGTCGAATGGTCGGACGCCCAGGAACGGGTTTCCGCCTTCGAGACTCCGACCGACAGCCACACCCTGGTCAACGCGTCCGTCGCCTGGCGCCCCTGGGGCCGCGAGAACCCGACTTCGCTGATCCTGTCGGCCAACAATCTCTTCGACGTCGACGCCCGCCGCCACGCCTCCTTCACCAAGGATTTCGTGCCTCTCGCCGGCCGCGACATAAGGTTGAGCGCCAGGGTGAGTTTCTAGTTTGTAAGTTCGACCTTTTGGCGCAAACACCGCCAAGGCCGAAACGCTTCAATTAACTAGAACGCCCTATCGCGAAATTGGGATTGGCCAGCAACCGAACGATCGTGGTTATGGCGAACCTTGCGTCTTGCTCGAAGAGATTCATTGGATGAATTCCCTCGTCCATTGCGCGTCTTTCTACATGATCCGGATCGTTAATATCTCGGAAGTGCGTGACCGGATTTCGAATTTCGGCAAGTCGCTCTAGATTTCTGGCTTCTTGGGCGGAGATGACTCCGCCCTCGACGCATTTTGCGATGATCTCCCTCAGAGATGGCCGTTTTCGCAGCGGTCCGCTCTCCAAAGGGGCAGTGCCGCGGATCGGTCGAGAACTCTCATCAAGCTTGAGATGCGCACCCAACAGATTTTCGACTAGCGCCTGGCAGAGCACGATCGTCGCAACAAAGTACCCTGCCACAAATGAAGCTCGTGCTTCAGTACAGGCTAGATAACTCGGATGCCCTCCGGGGAGCATTACATCGCTTCCGCCAAGATCTGCATCTAGGGCGATTAGCAGCCTAAGTCGGCTAACCCGCTCAACTAGATCGAAATGTAGGTCGCCGAGTAGGATGCGAGCGACTACGGCTTCCGTTGGGAGTTCATCAAACATGACTCGTTTATATACGTGCCGAAACAAAAAAAAGCCCCGCCGGATCGCTCCGGCGGGGCTTCTTCATTTCAGCGTCTGCCGGGATCAGTCCTGCAGATACTCGCCGGCGTCGGCATCGGTACCGTGGCCGCTCGGGGCGACCTCGGCCAGCGGATCGTCGCCGATCGCGGCTTCGGCGCCTTGGGCCAGCTCCGCCTTATGCTCTTCCTCGGCCGTGTTGGCGAGGATGAGGGCCTCCTGGAGCTTCCGCTGCTGGGCGCGGAGCGCGGCGTCGCGGCTGGAGGCGGCGATGCGCATCCGCTGCATGCCGGCGCCGGTGCCCGCCGGGATCAGGCGGCCGACGATGACATTCTCCTTGAGGCCGTCGAGCGTGTCGATCTTGCCCTGGACCGAAGCCTCGGTCAGCACCCGGGTCGTCTCCTGGAAGGAGGCTGCCGAGATGAAGCTGCGGGTCTGCAGGCTCGCCTTCGTGATGCCCAGGAGCACCGGCTTGCCTTCCGCCTTCTTCTGCTTGCCCGTCAGCTTGGCGTTGATCTCGTTCATCTCCGCCAGGTCGACCTGCTCGCCGACGAGAAGCGTGGTGTCGCCGCTCTCGGTGATCTCGACCTTCTGCAGCATCTGGCGAACGATCACCTCGATGTGCTTGTCGTTGATCTTCACGCCCTGCAGTCGATAGACTTCCTGGATCTCGCTGACGAGATATTCGGCCAGCGCCTCGACGCCGAGCACTTCCAGGATGTCGTGCGGATCGGGGCTGCCGCCGATCAGGTTGTCGCCGCGCTTCACGAAGTCGCCTTCCTGCACGTCGATGACCTTCGACTTCGGCACCAGATATTCGACCAACTCGCCGCCGTCCTCCGGCTGGATGCCGATCTTGCGCTTGGCCTTATAGTCCTTGCCGAAGACGACACGGCCGGAGACCTTGGCGATGATCGCATTCTCCTTGGGCTTGCGCGCCTCGAACAGCTCCGCCACCCGCGGCAGACCGCCGGTAATGTCGCGGGTCTTGGCGGCCTCGCGGGTGACGCGGGCGAGCACTTCACCGGCCTGCACCACCTGACCGTCCTCGACCGAGAGCATCGCGCCCGGCGCCAGCATGTAGCGCGCCGCCTCGCCGCTCTCCTCGTCGAGAAGCGTGATGCGCGGACGCAGATCCTCCTTCGAGCGAGCGGACCCACGGAATTCCGTGACGACGCGCTGGGCGATGCCCGTCGCTTCGTCGACCTGCTCGGTCAAGGTCTTGCTCTCGACCAGGTCCTGGAACTTCACGGTGCCGCCCTTCTCGGTGATGACCGGCATCATGAACGGATCCCACTCGGCGATCCGGTCGCCCTTGGTCACGATGTGGCCGTGGTCGACCATCAGGTGCGCGCCGTAGGGGATGCGGTGCGTCGCACGCTCGCGACCGTCCATGTCGAGGATCGCCAGCTCGCCGTTACGGGCCATGGCGACGCGGCGGCCGCGCGAGTCCATGATCGTCGGCAGGTCGCGAAGCTCGATCGTGCCGTCGACGGCCGCCTCGAGATTCGAGGTCTCGTTGAGCTGCGCGGCGCCGCCGATGTGGAAGGTCCGCATGGTCAGCTGCGTGCCCGGCTCGCCGATCGACTGGGCGGCGATGACGCCGACCGCTTCGCCGATATTGACCGGCGTGCCGCGGGCGAGATCGCGCCCGTAGCATTTGCCGCAGACGCCGCGCTCGCTCTCGCAGACGAGCGGCGAGCGGATGCGGACGGCCTGGATGCCCATCTCGTCGATGCGCAGCGCCGCGGCCTCGTCGATGAGCTCGCCTTCCTTGGCCAGCACGTCGCCGGTCTTGTCGTCGACGATGTCCTCGGCCGGGGTGCGGCCCAGGATGCGCTCGCCGAGCGAAGCGATGATCGCGCCGCCCTGGACGATCGCGCGCATGTCGAGCGCGTTTTCGGTCTTGCAGTCCTCCTCGACGATCACGCAGTCCTGCGACACGTCGACGAGACGGCGGGTGAGGTAACCCGAGTTCGCCGTCTTGAGCGCCGTGTCGGCCAGACCCTTGCGGGCGCCGTGGGTGGAGTTGAAATATTCAAGGACGGTCAGGCCTTCCTTGAAGTTCGAGATGATCGGCGTTTCGATGATCTCGCCCGACGGCTTGGCCATGAGGCCGCGCATGCCGGCGAGCTGCTTCATCTGCGCCTGCGAACCACGGGCACCCGAATGCGCCATCATGTAGATGGAGTTGATCGGGGCCATGCGGCCGCTCTCGTCCTTGGGCTGGGCCTTGATCTTTTCCATCATGGCGTTCGCCACCTGGTCGCCGCAGCGGCTCCAGGCATCGATCACCTTGTTGTACTTTTCCTGCTGGGTGATGAGGCCGTCCTGATACTGCTGCTCGTAATCCTTCACGAGCGAGCGCGTCTCCTCGACCAGCCCTTCCTTCTCGGCCGGAATGATCATGTCGTCCTTGCCGAACGAGATGCCGGCCTGGAAGGCGTGGCGGAAGCCGAGGCCCATGATGGAGTCGGCGAAGATCACCGTCTCCTTCTGGCCGGTGTGGCGGTAGACGGTGTCGATGACGTCGCCGATCTCCTTCTTGGTGAGGAGGCGGTTGACGGTCTCGAACGGCACCTTGTGGCTCTTCGGGAGCGTCTCGCCGAGCAGCATGCGGCCCGGGGTCGTCTCGAAGCGCTTCATGTAGGTGTTGCCCTGCTCGTCCGTCTGCGGGACGCGGCTGACGATCTTCGTGTGCAGGGTCACCGACTTGGCGTGGAGCGCCTGGTGGACCTCGGCCATGTCGGCCAGCACCGAGCCTTCGCCCGGCTCGCCCTCACGCTCCATCGACAGATAATAGAGGCCCAGCACCATGTCCTGCGAGGGCACGATGATCGGCTTGCCGTTGGCGGGCGAGAGGATGTTGTTGGTCGACATCATCAGGACGCGCGCTTCGAGCTGAGCCTCGAGGCTCAGCGGCACGTGCACGGCCATCTGGTCGCCGTCGAAGTCGGCGTTGAACGCGGCGCAGACCAGCGGGTGCAGCTGGATCGCCTTGCCCTCGATCAGCACCGGCTCGAACGCCTGGATGCCGAGGCGGTGGAGCGTCGGCGCGCGGTTCAGCAGCACCGGATGCTCGCGGATCACCTCGTCGAGGATGTCCCAGACTTCCTTGCGCTCCTTCTCGACCCACTTCTTCGCCTGCTTCAGGGTCATGGAGAGGCCCTTGGCGTCGAGGCGCGAGTAGATGAACGGCTTGAACAGCTCCAAGGCCATCTTCTTCGGCAGGCCGCACTGGTGGAGCTTCAGCTCCGGACCGGTGACGATGACCGAACGGCCCGAATAGTCGACGCGCTTGCCCAGCAGGTTCTGGCGGAAGCGGCCCTGCTTGCCCTTGAGCATGTCGCTGAGCGACTTCAGCGGACGCTTGTTGGCGCCGGTTATGGTGCGGCCGCGGCGGCCGTTGTCGAACAGCGCGTCGACCGACTCCTGCAGCATGCGCTTTTCGTTGCGGACGATGATGTCCGGTGCGCGCAGCTCCATCAGGCGCTTCAGGCGGTTGTTGCGGTTGATGACGCGGCGATAGAGGTCGTTCAGGTCCGACGTCGCGAAGCGGCCGCCGTCGAGCGGGACCAGCGGGCGCAGCTCGGGCGGGATCACCGGAATGACTTCGAGGATCATCCACTCCGGACGGTTGCCGGATTCAAGGAAGCTCTCGACGACCTTGAGGCGCTTGATGATCTTCTTGGGCTTCAGCTCCGACTTGGTCTCGGCCAGCTCCTTCAGCAGCTCTTCCTTCTCGCCCTCGAGGTCGAGATTCTCGAGCATGACGCGGACCGCCTCGGCGCCGATGCCGGCGGAGAAGGCGTCCTCGCCATATTCGTCCTGCGCTTCCAGCAGCTCGTCCTCGGTGAGGAGCTGGAACTTCTCCAGCGGCGTCAGGCCCGGCTCGATGACGATATAGGCTTCGAAATAGAGGACGCGCTCGAGCTGCTTCAGCTGCATGTCGAGCAGCAGGCCGATGCGGCTCGGCAGCGACTTCAGGAACCAGATGTGCGCGACCGGGGCGGCGAGCTCGATATGGCCCATCCGCTCGCGGCGGACCTTCGAGACGGTGACCTCGACGCCGCACTTCTCGCAGACGATGCCCTTGTATTTCATGCGCTTGTACTTGCCGCACAGGCACTCATAGTCCTTGATCGGACCAAAGATGCGCGCGCAGAACAGGCCGTCACGCTCGGGCTTGAACGTGCGGTAGTTGATGGTCTCGGGCTTCTTGATCTCGCCGAACGACCACGAGCGGATGCGCTCCGGCGAGGCGATGCCGATCTGGATCTGGTCGAACGTCTCCGGCTTGGAGGCCATCGGATTGGCGAAGTTGGTCAGTTCATTCATCACATTTTCCCTTCAGGGAGAAATCTCAAAATCGGGCGGAAGGTGAGGGGGCGCTTCCCAGCGCCCCGCTCGCTCACTCCGCCGCCAGCGCCGGCGGCTCGCTCTCGTCCTCGTCGGAAATGCTGTTGAGCTCGACGTTGAGGCCGAGCGACCGCATTTCCTTGACGAGCACGTTGAAGCTCTCCGGAATGCCGGCCTCGAACGTGTCGTCGCCCTTGACGATCGCCTCGTAGACCTTGGTGCGGCCGATCACGTCGTCCGACTTCACCGTCAGCATCTCCTGCAGGGTGTAGGCGGCGCCGTAGGCCTGGAGCGCCCAGACCTCCATCTCGCCGAAGCGCTGGCCGCCGAACTGCGCCTTGCCGCCCAGCGGCTGCTGGGTGACGAGGCTGTACGGCCCGATCGAACGCGCGTGGATCTTGTCGTCCACGAGGTGGTGCAGCTTCAGCATGTAGATGTAGCCCACCGTCACCTTGCGATCGAACGGCTCGCCGGTGCGGCCGTCGAAGAGGGTCACCTGGCCGCTCTCGTCGAGGCCGGCCTTGGCCAGCATCGCCGAAACGTCCGCCTCGCGGGCGCCGTCGAACACCGGAGTGCCCATCGGCACGCCGCCCACCAGGTTGGACGCCAGTTCCATCACCTGCTCGTCGTCGCGGCCATCGATGTCGGCTTCGTAATGCTCGCCATAGATGTCCTTGAGCTTCCCGCGGATGGCCTTGACGTCGCCGGAGGCGAGGTCCTTGCCCTTCTGGTGGATGCCCTCCAGCATCTCGCCGATCTGCTTGCCGAGGCCGCGCGCGGCCCAGCCGAGATGGGTCTCGAAGATCTGGCCGACGTTCATGCGCGACGGCACGCCCAGCGGATTGAGGACGATATCGGCATGCGTCCCGTCCTCGAGGAACGGCATGTCCTCGATCGGCAGGATGCGGCTGATGACGCCCTTGTTGCCGTGGCGGCCGGCCATCTTGTCGCCCGGCTGCAGCTTGCGCTTCACCGCGACGAACACCTTGACCATCTTCAGGACGCCCGGCGGCAGCTCGTCGCCCCGCTCCAGCTTCTCGATGCGGTCCTCCAGGCGCGCGCGGATGGCGCCCTCGGCCTCGTCATACTGGGCCTTCACGGCTTCGAGGTCGGCCTGGACATTGTCGTCCTTGACCGCGAACTTCCACCATTCATGCTTCTCGACGCTGTCGAGCAGCGGCTGGTCGATCTCGCTGCCCTTCTTGACGCCCTTGGGCGCGGCGGTCGCCGTCTGGCCGAGCAGCATCTCCTGCAGGCGCGAGTAGGTGGCGCGCTTCAGGATGGTGCGCTCGTCTTCGGCGTCCTTCCTCAGGCGATCCTTCTCCTCGGTCTGGATGGCGCGGGTGCGGTCGTCGATGTCGATGCCGTGGCGGTTGAACACCCGGACCTCGACCACCGTGCCGGCCACGCCCGGCGGCAGGCGGAGCGATGTGTCGCGCACGTCGGACGCCTTCTCGCCGAAGATGGCGCGGAGCAGCTTTTCCTCCGGCGTCATCGGGCTTTCGCCCTTCGGCGTGATCTTGCCGCACAGGATGTCGCCCGGCTCCACTTCGGCGCCGATATAGACGATGCCGGCCTCGTCGAGGTTGCGGAGCGCTTCCTCGCCGACGTTCGGGATGTCGCGGGTGATGTCCTCCGGCCCGAGCTTGGTGTCGCGGGCCATGACCTCGAACTCCTCGATGTGGATCGAGGTGAAGACGTCGTCCTTCACGATCCGCTCGGAGATGAGGATGGAGTCCTCATAGTTATAGCCGTTCCAGGGCATGAACGCGACGAGCACGTTCCGGCCCAGCGCCAGCTCGCCCATTTCGGTCGAGGGGCCGTCGGCGATGACGTCGCCTTCGCTCACCACGTCGCCCACCTTCACCAGCGGGCGCTGGTTGATGCAGGTGTTCTGGTTGGAGCGCTGGAACTTCATCAGCGTGTAGATGTCGACGCCGGATTCGCCGGGCTTCACCTCGCCGGTGGCGCGGACGACGATACGAGTCGCGTCGACCTGGTCGACGATGCCCGAGCGACGGGCGGCGATGGCGGCGCCGGAATCGCGCGCGACCGTCTCCTCCATGCCGGTGCCGACGAACGGCGCCTCGGCGCGCACCAGCGGCACGGCCTGACGCTGCATGTTCGAGCCCATGAGGGCGCGGTTGGCGTCGTCATTCTCCAGGAACGGGATGAGCGACGCGGCGACCGAAACGAGCTGCTTCGGCGACACGTCCATTAGGGTGATCAACTCGCGCTGAGCCATCAGGAACTCGCCTGCCTGGCGGCTGGAGACGATTTCCTCGGCGAAGGTGCCATCCTCGTTGAGCTCCGCGTTCGCCTGGGCGATAGTGTGCTTCGCTTCTTCCATGGCCGAGAGATAGATGACCTCGTCGGTCACCTTGCCGTCGACCACCTTGCGGTACGGCGTCTCGATGAAGCCGTATTTGTTCACGCGGCTGAACGAGGCCAGCGAGTTGATGAGGCCGATATTCGGGCCTTCGGGCGTTTCGATCGGGCAGATGCGGCCATAGTGGGTCGGGTGGACGTCGCGCACCTCGAAGCCCGCGCGCTCGCGGGTGAGGCCGCCCGGCCCGAGCGCCGAGACGCGACGCTTGTGCGTCACTTCGGAGAGCGGGTTGGTCTGGTCCATGAACTGCGAGAGCTGCGAGGAGCCGAAGAACTCGCGCACGGCGGCCACGGCCGGCTTGGCGTTGATGAGGTCGTTCGGCATCACGGTCGACACGTCGACCGAGCTCATGCGCTCCTTCACGGCGCGCTCCATGCGGAGCAGGCCGACGCGATACTGGTTCTCGAGCAGCTCGCCGACCGAGCGGACGCGGCGGTTTCCGAGATTGTCGATGTCGTCGATCTCGCCCTTGCCGTCCTTGAGGTCGACGAGGGTCTTCACGACGGCGATGATGTCTTCCTTGCGGAGCGTCGTCACCGTGTCCTCGACGTCGAGGTCGAGGCGCATGTTGAGCTTGACGCGGCCGACGGCCGAAAGATCGTAGCGCTCCGGATCGAAGAACAGGCCGGCGAACAGCGCATCGGCGGTCTCGCGGGTCGGCGGCTCGCCGGGGCGCATAACGCGATAGATGTCGGAGAGGGCCTGATCGCGGTCCTCGGCCTTGTCGGCCTTCAACGTGTTGCGGATCCAGGCGCCGGTGTTGACGTGATCGATGTCGAGCAGCTCGAGGCGGTCGATGCCGGCCTTGTCGAGCTTCTCGAGGTTCTCGGGGCTCACCTCGTCGCCGGCCTCGATATAGATCTCGCCGGTCTTCTCGTTGATGAGGTCGTAGGCGCTGTAGCGGCCGAAAATCTCCTCGGTCGGGATGAGGAGGTTCTCGAGGCCGTCCTTGGCCGCCTTATTGGCCGCGCGCGGGGTGATCTTCTGGCCGGCGGGGAACACGACCTCGCCGGACTTGGCGTCGGCGATGTCGAACGTCGGCTTCTGGCCGCGCCAGGTCTCGGCGACGAACGGGATCTGCCAGCCGTCCTTGCCGCGCGTCCAGGTCACGGTGTTGTAGAAGGTGGTGAGGATCTCCTCGCTCGTCATGTCGAGCGCGTGGAGGAGCGCCGTCACCGGCAGCTTGCGCTTGCGGTCGATGCGGACGTTGACGATGTCCTTGGCGTCGAACTCGAAGTCGAGCCAGGAACCGCGATACGGGATCACCCGCGCGGCGAAGAGATATTTGCCCGAGGCGTGGGTCTTGCCGCGGTCATGGTCGAACAGCACACCCGGCGAACGGTGCATCTGGCTGACGATGACGCGCTCCGTGCCGTTGACGATGAACGTGCCGTTCTTCGTCATCAGCGGCATGTCGCCCATGTAGACGTCCTGCTCCTTGATATCGAGCACGGAGCGGGTCTCGGTGTCGGGATCGACCTCGAACACGATGAGACGCAGGGTGACGCGCATCGGCGCGGCGTAGGTCATGCCCCGCTGGCGGCACTCGTCGGTGTCGTATTTCGGCTCTTCCAGCTCGTAATGGACGAAATCCAGCTCGGCGGTGCCGGCGAAATCGCGGATCGGAAAGACCGAACGAAGCGTCTTTTCGAGGCCCGACACATAGCCGTCCTGCGGCCGCGAGCGAAGGAACTGCTCATAGCTCTCGCGCTGAACCTCGATGAGGTTCGGCATTTCGCTGACTTCGTGGATGTTGCCGAAAATCTTGCGGATACGCTTGGACGCGGTGGAACGAAGTTCCGTCGCCGGAGCTGCCTTGGTCGCCATGTATAAATTCGCCTCGTCTGCCTGTCCCGCGGAGAAAAATCTCCGCCAGGGCCCTGATTCAGGTGCGCCACAAACGCAAAAAGCCGCGAGTCTCGAGCTTGGAGACCGCAGCTTCAGCGTCTAAGAAACCCCAGCCGATCAATGCGTTGACCCCGCTGCGCGACGGCGGAACCTGTTCCGAATGACTGTGGTGAGGTGCGCGATATAGGGGCGAGAGGCGTCAGCGTCAATGCCCGTCATCGTCGATTGCCGCCAACGGCAGCGTGACGTCGAAGCGGGCGCCGCCCGCCGCCCGGTTCGAGGCCGCGATCTTGCCGCCATGGGCTTCGACGATGGTCCGGCTGACGGGGAGGCCGATGCCCATGCCGTCGGGCTTGGACGACGCGCGGGAGTCGAACAGCGCCTTCGGCGCGTACGGCGGCAGGCCCGGCCCATTGTCCTCGACCCGGATGACGACGACCTCTTCGGTCAGCGACGATGAAATGACGATCTCTCGCCGGGCGAGGGGGCGTACCGCCTCGGCGGCGTTCTTGACGAGCGCGATAAAGACCTGCTGGATCTGCACCGGGTCGACCGAAACCGCCGCGTCGTCCGCCAGTTCGTAGCGGACCGCGGCGCCGTCGCCGCTTCCGGCAACGGCGAGCGAGACGGCTTCCCGGATCAGGCCGTTGACGCCGAGACGCTCGCGCCGGGCCTCGTCGCCGCTCATCGCGCGCAGGCTGCGGATGATGTTGGCGGCCCGCTGGGCGCATTGCTCGATCGAGGCGAGGCCGCGCTCCAGCATCAGCCTGTCGGGCTCCGGCCGCTCCAGCATCCGCCGCGCGCCGGCGACGAAGTTGCCGATGGCGGCGAGCGGCTGGTTGAGCTCGTGCGCCAGGGTCGAGGCCATGGCCCCCATCGCGCTCCGCCGCGAAGCCTGGATCAGCTCGGCCTGGAGCGCGCGCACCTTCTCCTCGGCCGCCTTCTGCTCGGTGATGTCCTGCTTGGTCCCGAAGATGCGGACCGGGCGGCCATCCTCCTGCTCCACGTCGACGGTGAGCCGCAGCCAGCGCGGCTCGCCCCCCGCCGTCCGGATATGGACGTCGAGCGCGAAGCCCGTCCCGTCGCGGATGGCCGCGGCGCGGAGCCGCTCCATCTCCCGCCGCGAGCCGGCCTCGTACATCTCGACGATCTTGGAGCGCACCAGCGGCGAGCCGCGGGGAAGATCGAACAGGTCGTAGACGCCGTCGGTCCAGATCAGCGCCTCGGTGGCGAGATCGCACTCCCACACCCCGATCCTGGCCAGCGCCGAGGAGCGGTCGTACATCTTCCGATAATGGGCGATGGTCTCGGCCTGGTCGTGGATCAGCCGCGACTGAGCCTCGAACGCGTCGGCCGCTGCGGCCTCGCCGCTCGCCGGCTCCGCCCCCCGCTCGCGCGCCGTCCCCCTCGTCATCCGTCACCCCCCGCCGGCCTTCATGGTTAATCTAGCGTCTTTCTCCGCCATTGGCACGGGCCATCGAAGGGGCGCTATTCCACCCGCCGCGCGCGGATGATGCGGATCGGCTTGATGATCGACTGACCGATCGTGTTCTCGGAGCGGCCGCCCGGATAGGTGGGGGCGGCGAGGATCTTGCGGACGACGTCCATCCCCTCCACCACCTGCCCGAAGGCGGCATAGCCGGCATAGTCGCCGCGGGCGTCGAGATAGGCGCCCTTGCCGATGGTGATGAAGAAGTCGCCCATCGCGGTCCCCGGCGCATTGCGGGCCATCGAGACGGTGCCGTCGATGTGGCGGAGGCCGGTCTTCGTCGTCGGCTCATGCTCGATGGGGAGAAGCGCGCCCACGACGCGGTGGTTGATGCCGCCCTGGACGAGGCCATATTCGGGCGCCCGCTTGTTGCGCGCCGCCCGGTAGAAGGTGGTGCCGTCGAACTTCTTGCCGTCGACATAGGCGAGGAAGTTCCCGGCCGTGACCGGTGCCCGCTTCGCCTCCAGCTCGATGACTATGGACCCGGCGCTCGTCTCGAGCCGCACCCGCGGCAGCGCCTCGGCGGCGGCGGTCCGGGGGAGGGCGAGGAGGGCGAGGAGCGCACAAAGGACGGCAACAAGACGACGAATCATGACCGCCCGGACCTAGCGAATGCATTGGCCAAAAGAAAAGGGGCGGCCCCGCGCGGGAGCCGCCCCTTCCTTGATCTGGACCGGCCGAAGCCGGTGCCGGACGGTCGAGCTTACTTCAGCTCGACGGTGCCGCCGGCTTCCTCGATCTTCTTCTTGATTTCCTCGGCCTCGGCCTTGTTCACGCCTTCCTTGATCGGCTTCGGAGCGCCTTCGACGAGCGCCTTGGCTTCGCCGAGACCCAGGCCGGTGATGGCGCGGACTTCCTTGATCACGTTGATCTTCTTGCCGCCGTCGCCGGTGAGGATGACGTCGAACTCGGTCTGCTCTTCAGCAGCCGGGGCGCCAGCGCCGCCGGCGGCCGGGCCGGCAACCGCGACAGCCGCGGCGGCCGAAACGCCCCACTTCTCTTCGAGCGCCTTGGCGAGGTCCGCGGCTTCGAGAACGGTCAGCTCGGAGAGCTGGTCAACGAGGGAATTGATGTCTGCCATTTTAAGTCTCCATGTAGGCCACGCGGCCCGTCAGTTCAGTTCAAACGGTATTGAATTCAGGTGCCCGCTTAGGCGGCTTCCTTGTCGCCATAAGCGGCGAACACGCGGGCCAGCTTGGCCGCCGGCGCGTTGACGACCTGCGCGATCTTCGTGGCCGGTGCATTGACCAGACCGATGATCTTGGCGCGCAGTTCATCGAGCGACGGAAGCTCGGCGAGCGCCTTCACGCCGTCGACGTCGAGCAGCGTCTCGCCCATCGCGCCGCCCACGATTTCCAACTTGGGGTTGGTCTTCGCGAAGTCGACGGCAGCCTTGGCGGCCGCGACCGGATCGGCGGAGGTGGCGAGCGCGGTCGGCCCGGTCAGCATGTCGCTGATCGGGGCGTAGGTCGTGCCCTCGACGGCAATCAGGGTGAGCGTGTTCTTGGCCACCTTGTAGCTGGCGCCGGCGTCGCGCATCCGGGTCCTGAGGTCGGTGGACTGGGCCACCGTCAGGCCGAGGTTGCGGGTGACGACCACCACGGCGACCTCGTTGAACGTCTGCTTCAGCTCGGCGACGGCTTCGGCCTTTTGAGCTCTATCCATGCCTCTACTCCAAAATACGCGCGGCGGACCGTCCGCCACGCGGGTACTTTTGTCCGAGGGGATGGGTTGCAGGCCTGATGAGACAGGCAGACCCGGGCGGCGTGCCCGGTCAGAAACTCTTCCCCGTCTAGGCTGGAAATTAAGGGAGCGACGCCCCCACCAACTGTCTCGGACGGATGCTCGCGCGGACGAGCCGGGCGAGCGAAGCCGCGCCTATAGCGCCTTTCTCGGGAAGGTCAACATGGAGGCGCTCAGACGCACCTCAATAGCCGTTGCCGGGATCGTCGACCGGCTGCGAGACTTCGGGCGGCGATCCGCCCATCTGCGCATTGCCCGCCTGGTTCAGCGCCTGCTGGGCCGTCTCGTCCGGATTGGGCACGCCTGCTTCGATCCGGTCCGCTGCATTTTCGAGCACAGCCTCCGCGGCCGGCGTGCTCTGCTCGGCCGCCTCCTCAAGCTGGTCGGCGGTGTTCTCCGCGCGATTGTCGCCGCCGCAGGCGGCAAGGGCGATGAGGGCGATGAGGTAAGGGGCGTGCTTCATGCGTCTCTTCCTGTCTGGTCGGACTAGGAACGACGCGGCGGCATCAGGGTTGCAGCGCCGCCAAAAGGAAAGGCCGGAGCGTCGGCCCCGGCCTCCTCGTCCACCGGCGCAAGCCGGTGTCCAGACGTGGGTCCCGGATTTCGCCGGGACACCGCATGTTACGCCGCCGCGACTTCCGCCACGTCGACCTTGATGCCCGGCCCCATCGAGGAGCTGAGCGCCACCTTCTTCACATATTTGCCCTTGGCGCCGGCCGGCTTCGCCTTGACGATCGCGTCGACGAACGCGTCGAAATTCTTGCGAAGGTCGGCTTCGGAGAAGCTCGCCTTGCCGATGCCGGAATGGATGATGCCGGCCTTCTCGACGCGGAACTCGACCTGGCCGCCCTTGGCCGCCTTGACGGCTTCGGTGACGTTCGGGGTGACGGTGCCGAGCTTCGGGTTCGGCATCAGGCCCTTGGGGCCGAGCACCTTGCCGAGGCGGCCGACGATGCCCATCATGTCCGGCGTCGCGATGACGCGGTCGAAGTCGATGGTGCCGCCCTGGATGGTCTCCATCAGGTCTTCCGCGCCGACCACGTCCGCGCCCGCCTTCTTGGCTTCCTCGGCCTTGTCGCCGCGCGCGAACACGGCGACGCGAACGTCCTTGCCGGTGCCGGCGGGCAGGGTGACGACGCCGCGGACCATCTGGTCGGCGTGGCGCGGGTCGACGCCGAGGTTCAGCGCGATCTCGACCGTCTCGTCGAACTTGGCCGTGGCGTTGGCCTTGATGACGCCGATCGCTTCGTCGACGCCGTGCAGCTTCTCGCGGTCGATCGTCTCGGCGAGCGTCTTCTGCTTCTTCGTGAGCTTAGCCATCGTTTAGCCCTCCACCACTTCGAGGCCCATCGAGAGGGCGCTGCCTTCGATGATCTTGGTCGCGGAGTCGAGATCGTTCGCGTTCAGATCCTTCATCTTAGTCTCGGCGATCTCGCGCAGCTGCGAGCGCTTGATCGTGCCGGCCGAAGCCTTGCCGGGCTCCTTGGAGCCGGACTTGAGCTTCGCGGCCTTCTTCAGGAGGAAGGTCGCCGGCGGCGTCTTCGTCTCGAACGAGAAGCTGCGGTCCGCATAGACGGTGATGATGGTCGGGATCGGCATCGCCTTTTCCATGTCGCCGGTGGCGGCATTGAAGGCCTTGCAGAATTCCATGATGTTGACGCCGCGCTGACCCAGGGCCGGGCCGATCGGCGGCGAAGGATTGGCGGCGCCCGCGGGCACCTGGAGCTTGATATAGCCCGTAATCTTCTTAGCCATTGTCTCTCACTCTGTAGGTCGGACCGAAGGGGTACTTTGGCCCGGGTTCAAGTTTAGCGGTCCAGACGGCCTGCGGAGCTCAACGAGCAAGACAGGCCTCCCGCACTTCCGTTCCCCGTTGAGGGAGCCCATCAAAGTACTACTTTGATGGGACCTGATCGCCGGGGTCCCGATTCCATGCTCATGCTTGGAAGCGCGCGCCTTTAGCGTAAGCCGCCGCGCAGCGCAAACGCTTCCCGCCCCCGTCATTGCGAGGAGCTTGCGACGAAGCAATCCAGCCCCCGCGCAACAGGGTCCGGCGAGCACCCTAGCGAAGCTGGCTGTCCTTGCTCCCGCGCCGATTGATGCCGGCGCTCACCCGCCGCCCGTCCCGTTCCGCCTGGCAGGACACGCAGGTCCGCGCTCCCGGCAGCGCCCGCCGCCGCGCTTCGGGGATGGCCTCGCCGCACACCTCGCAATATTCCGATCCGCCGCCAGCCGCCAGCGCGGCGCGCGCGGCGAGCACGGCGTCGGTGACGCTGTCGTCGATCTGCTCCTGCACCGCCCCATCCCGCGTCCACCCGCCGGCCATGGCCAACTCCTTCAAACCTTCGCGTTCTAAAGGGAATATAGGAGGGGAGGGCGCGCGGTTCCAATCGGGTGGGGAGTGGACACATTTACTCCGTCAGATTTCGTCGAAGAAGTCCTCCTCCACCGTCACTCGCTCGGTGATCACCTGCTCGACACGAACGCCCAACTTGAGTGACTTCAGGAGATCGGTCAGTGCTTCGCCGTCGATCAGATCGATCGCTGGGGCACCGTCCCGCGTGGCTTCGCGGCGCGCGTCGGGCGTGAAGGTGCCGGTGGTGATGATGAGACCCTTGTCCGCGCGTCCTTGCATCGCTCCTCGAAAGTCGCGCACGGTGCCGGCCGAAACGGAGCCCTTGTAGCGCTTGCACTGAAACAGGACCTGAAAGGAGATCAGGTTCACCCGCAACACGCCGTGTCCGTCGATCCCGCCATCCCCGGACTTGCCGGTCACTTCAACGCGCGTGAATCCGCTCTCGCGCAGGATACGTTGGGCAAGTCGCTCAAAGGCGGCGGGTTCGATCGATTGGACCTTCGCCAGCAGCTGATCGGCCCAGACATCCTCCTGTTCCGTCTCCTCCTCGACGTTGTCGATCGATGCTTCGCCCGCGCGCGCCTGTTTGCGTCTTGCCACCACCGAGGCGTGATGGGGTGCGCTCAGCTTCTTGACATGCGCCTTGAGCTGCGCCGGCGTCATGCCCGTCGCTTCGCGCCCCTGATCGGTGAGCACCCAGATGCCTTTTCCGGCTCTCTTGAGGAGACCGGCGATCTTCAGGTAGCTGCGCGCCCAGGACATCCGATCCGGCGCGATCAGCGCTCCGCTTTTCGGATAAGCGGCTTCCATCTGTTCCGGCGTCAGCCCCATGTCGGAGACGAGGCGATCTTGGATTTCCTCGATCGAAGCAGAGCCGCCGAGCGCGTGGAGCGCCTTCAGCGTCGGCAGCATGAAATCGTCATATTTGGGGAGGGATGTCGTCACGCGCGCTTCTCCGCAGCCTGCTCTTTGCGCCTTTTCAGGCGTTCGACCCGCTTCACCTGCTTCACGCCTTCGTGCCGGAGCGGGTCCACGAGGGCTTCGTAAAGCCCGAACAGATGCTCCACCCGGTCGCGGTCGCTGTCGAAAGGCTTGCGGCGGTAGAGTCGGTCCACCGCCGCATCGAGCGCGGCATGGGCCTTTCTGAGATTGGCGGGCATGGTGTCGGGATCGTAGAGGTCGGCGAGCGAACTGGTCGGCCATTCTGCCCTCGCGGCGAGCACTGCTTGGGCGAGCTTCTCGACCTCAACCTTTTGCGCATCGGCTGTTTCGGGCCAAGGGTAGGTGTTGTATACAATGCCGACGGAGTACATGTAATCGGATTTCATTCGTCCAGTAATTGCCCGCATCCATGCCATATGCATTCGGCTCGTAAGGACGCCGAATTCCCAAAGATCGGCATTGGGGAGAATACGCAGCTTCTGGTTTGCGATTACATCCGGACCAAGCCATCCGATCGGGACATATTCGCGCCGTTCAGAACTCGTGTTCGGAATAACTAGGTAGTCCGCGCCTAACCGTTCATCGACGCCAAGCTTCGTCGGAAAGGTGGCCATCGCGACCGTCGAAGCCCTCCGGCTTGCGGCACGGTATTCCCGAAGCTGCCGCATCCTTTCTGTGACCTGAGGCAGACGCCTCAGTAATGCAGGATCCGCATCGGCGAGGTAGAGGATCGAGCGCGTAAAACCGTTGATATACTCCTCGCCGCCTAGGAACTCTCGGAAGAGCGGTGCCGCCTCCGGTTCTGTCTCAAGAAATGCCCGCTTCTCAGCGTGCGTGAACGTCAGGATTCCGTTATCGATCATCTGGACGCCGGTCCTGAGCCTTGGTGAACCACTGAGCGGCCGCGCCTCTTCCTTGACCACCAGATGACGGTTGGCCACATTCTCCGCACCGAACAGATAGGCGGTGAGTGCCGGATGGCGGCTCTCGTCCGGTTCCCCGTTGATGTCGTCGTAGCTGAACAGCCTTTTCTCCCGCCGTTCGTGATCACGATGAGAAAGGCCGACGATCACGACATGGACGTGCGCCTTGCCACGGGCATCCGATCCCCACGCGAAGGTGCGGTGGGCGAAGTCGATCTCTAGGCCGTACCGGTCGAACAAAATCGGCCAGAGCTGCGCCACCTGCTCACCCTGGGTGATCGAATTGGTGGCGACAAAGCCGATCCGGGTCGGCCCCTTGGCGATGTAGGCACCGGCCTTGAGGAACCAAGCCGCCACATAATCCAATGTCCCGCCCGATTTACCGAGCGCCGCCAGCTCCCGCACCTGCGCCCGCTGCTCCGGCGACTGATATTTCGCGCCGACAAACGGCGGATTGCCCATCACCGCGAAACATTGCTGGTGTGGAAGGACATCGTCCCAATCGATCGCTAGCGCATCGCCGTGAACGATATTGGCGCTGTCCTTGAGCGGAATGTCGGCGAACACCTTTCCGAACGTCCGGCCCAGCTCGATGTTGGCGAGATGCTCGGTCATCCACATCGCGACTTCGGCGATGTGGGCGGGAAACTCCTCCAGCTCGATGCCGTGGAATTGGTCGACGCTGATGATGCTCAAGGCTTCGACCTCCAGCATCATCGGGCTGTTGGGGTCGTAAATCTGCTCCAGCGCCTCCTGCTCCATCCGGCGCAGCTCGCGATAGGTGACGACGAGGAAGTTGCCGCACCCGCAGGCCGGGTCGAAGAAGTTGAGGCTGCCGAGCTTCTCCTGAAAGGCGAGCAACGCCGCCCGCCTGCCGCCGTCGCGCCGAGCCTTCAAACGGTCCAGCTCCTCTCGAAGATCGTCGAGGAACAAGGGCCCGATCAGCTTCATGATATTGGGCTCGGTCGTGTAGTGCGCGCCCTTTTTCCGCCTTTCGTCCTTGTCCATCACCGACTGGAACAGCGAGCCGAAGATCGCCGGACTGACCTTTCCCCAGTCGAACTTCGCGGCAGTTAGCAGGTCGTCCCGCATTTGCGCGTCGAAGACGGGGGTGCGCAGCCTCCCTTTGAAGAGGTCGCCGTTGACGTAGGGAAACTTGGCGAATTCGGGGTCGTCGCCTTCTAGCCGCTCGCTGACCGGCGTATCTAGCATTTCGAACAGGTGCATCAGCACGCGGCCGACATTGCCGCCGTCCTCGTCGGTGCGCTCCTCGATCAAATAGAGGAAGTCGTCCTTGCTCTCGAATATGCCGGTATCGTCGGCGAAGAGGCAGAAGAGAAGCCGGACCATCAGCCGCTCCAGCTCGACTCCCTTGTAGCCCTTTGCCTCCAGCGCATCGTGCAGCGTGCCGAGCAACTCGGCGGCCTTGATGTTGACGGCCGTCTGCTTCCCATAATGGCGCCGCTCAACACCCAGCATGAAGGCGAAGGCCTCGACGTTCTTGTGCAGCTCCGGGAGCGTGAAGGCGACCTCCCGGCGTGTTTCCAGTTCGAGCAGGCGGAAGCGCTGGAAATCGCAGGTGAGGACGAAACGGGGCACTTCGCGATCGCGCAGGCCGAGGACGTAATCGAGCGCCTGGCCTTCCGCCTTGAACAGGTCGCGGCCGGCGCTTTTCTGCTCGACGAGCAGCACGCTGGGCCAGAAGAGATCGATGAAGCCGCGCTTGTTGGCGTCGATCATCTGGATCTTACGCTCGAAGATGGCGACCTTCTTGCGGTCGATGCCGAAGATCTGGAAGAATTCATTGTAGAAGGTCTGGGTCTCGCCCTTTTCGTAATGGGCGTCCTTCCAGCGCCGCGAAAACTCGCGCGCCCTTATCCTTATTTCGTTCCAACCGAGACGCATTGACTACTCCCCCATCGCCACCTTGGCGGCTGAACGAGCTCTAGTGAAGAGCAAAGCTGAATGGGACGATCGGATTAGCAGGGCGCGGCGCCCTCATGGGCTTGCAAAATAGGATTTCGTCTGCGTTACAATGGGGATGCCCGTCCCGAGCTCAGCCGAAGGGGCTCGCCCCTTCACCCGTCGCCAGGCGCTCCAGAACGCGTGTTTCCTCGAAGTCCTCGCCCAGACCGGCAATGCGCGACTGGCCGCGCGGCAGCTTGGCTATAATCGCTCCACTTTCACCAAGCGCCGCGCCAGGGACGCCGCATTCGCCCAGCGCTGGGAGGCCGCGCTCGCCGCCGCCCATGCCCGTTTCCACCTCGCCGGAGGGACAAGGCCGCCTGACCCCATTCTCCCCTCCCGTTCACGGGAGGGGCCGGGGGAGGGCCTGTCCCTTAAGACAGAGGGCGGCGAACCCACCATCGTCCGCACCCGATCCGGCCGCCTGCAGCTCCGCCTGGCGCCGCCCGGCCGGATGACCAAGGCGGCCGAGCAGGCCTTCCTCCGGGCGCTTGCCGCCAGCGCCAACGTCCGGCTGGCCGCCGCCGCGGCGGGGTTCGCCCATTCGAGCTTCTACGCCCGGGCCCGGGAAAGCCGCGCCTTCGCGCGCGAGATGCGGCTGGCGCTCCAGATGGGCTACGACCGGCTCGAAGCAGCGTTGCTGGCGGCCGGGCTGCCGGACAGCCATGAAGATGACGATTGGCGGGAAAGCGAGCCCCTGCCCATCCCGCCGATGACCCCGCACCAGGCGCTGCAGCTCCTCTTCCTTCACGAAAAGAGCGTGCGCCAGATGTGGGAGAAGCCGCACCGGCGGCGGCGGCGCGGCGAATCGGACGAGACGTTGCGGCTGCGCCTGATGACCATGTGGACGGCGGAGAGGAGGCGCGGCGCCGAGGACGCGGCGGTGCGGCGGGCGGCGCGCTACGAGGAGAGCGGCGACTGGCGCTTCGAGGACGAGCCGCCCGCGCCCCAGCTGCCGCCGCTGCACCTCGTCACCGGCTGGAGCCGCGCCGACCCCAACAAGCCGCCCCACGACCCCAAACGCGCCCTGTTCGGCGGCTGGCGCCTCGAACACATGCGGCGGAAGCTGGCGCGGAAATAGGGGGGAGGGCGCTGAGCGTCTGCCCCGGTCCTGCTGTAACCTTGCACGTCACCCCGGCGAAAGCCGGGGCCCAAGAACACGGGTTTTGTCGTCAGGATGAGGCGTCGACGCCCTACATATTCACCGCGGTGTTCCTGGATCCCGGCTCCCGCCGGGATGACGCCGAAATGTCTCGCTCGGCCGTTCTGCGCGTCCCTAAACGTCACCCCGGCGGACGCCGGGGCCCAAGAACACAGAGTTCGCCGTGAGGACGAGGCGTCGCCGCCCCAACTATTCACCGTGGTGTTCCCGGATCCCGGCTTCCGCCGGGACACGAGTTGCTCAAATGCCTATTTGACCAGCTCTACCTGTTCGAATTCCAGCTCGACCGGGGTGGCGCGGCCGAAGATGGAGACGCCGACCTTGACGCGGCCGCGGTCGAAATCCAGCTCCTCGACGATGCCGTTGAAGCTCGCGAACGGGCCTTCCAGCACCTTCACATTGTCGCCGATCTCATAGTCGACATTGATCTTCTGCTTCGGCGCGGCGGCGGCGGCTTCGTCCTTGGTGTGGAGGATGCGCGCGGCCTCGGCTTCGCTGATCGGCTGCGGCTTGCCCGAGGAGCCCAGGAAGCCCGTCACCTTCGGCGTGTTCTTCACCAGGTGATAGACCTGGTCGTTCATGTCGAGCTTGGCGAGCACGTAGCCCGGGAAGAATTTGCGGTCGCTCGTCACCTTCTTGCCGCGGCGGACCTCGGTCACCTTCTCGGTGGGGACCTCGACGGCCTCGACAAGCTGCTCGAGGCCGAGCCGCGTCGCTTCCGCCATGATGGCGTCGCGCACCTTGTTCTCGAAGCCCGAATAAGCGTGGATGATATACCAGCGAGACATCGTCTATCCTGTTTCCTTGGTCTCTCCCTCGCCCGTCCGCGGAGGAGGGCCGGGGGGAGGCCTGTCTAGCTCAAGAGGCCGAGCAGCGCCTGCACGATCGCGCTGAAGGCCGAATCGACGCCGAAGAAGAAGAGGGCGAGCAAGGCCGTCATGATCAGCACCATGATGGCGGTGGTGACCGTCTCCTTGCGCGAGGGCCAGACGACCTTGGCGGTCTCCGTCTTGACCTGCTTTAGAAATTCACCGGGACTGACTTTCGCCACGCGCTCCGCCCTCTTTCAAACATCATAAAGGAGGCCATGCCGCCCTTCCGTTTCCGGCGCCGGCCTGACCTTCACATAGTCCCTCGGCTCGAATTTCCCAGCTTTTTCGTCGGGAGCCCGACACGCCTTCCTGGAGAAGGGCGGCCGGGCTTCCGATACGCGGCGGGAATGGCAGGAGTGGAGGGATTCGAACCCCCGGCCCTCGGTTTTGGAGACCGATGCTCTACCAGCTGAGCTACACTCCTAGAGCCGGAGACCCGCCCCTTAACCGCGCGCAAGGGGGAGCGCAAGGGTCAGGCGGCGATGTCGTAGGGCTGGATTTCGCCGGAGAGGTAGAGGTTGCGCGCCTTGGCGCGGGAGAGCTTGCCCGAGCTGGTGCGCGGCAGGGTACGCGGCGGCACCAGCTCGACCACGCAGTGCATGCCGGTGATCGCCCGGACTCGCTCGCGGATTTCGTCCCGCAGGCGCTCGCGCTCCTCGGCGTCCGAGGTACGACACTGGACGAGCACCGCCGGTGTCTCCTCGCCGCCCGGCGTGGTGATCGAGAAGGCGGCGATGTCGCCCGCCTTGAAGCCCGGCAGCTGCTCCACCGCCCACTCAATGTCCTGCGGCCAGTGATTCTTGCCGTTGATGATGATCATGTCCTTGGCGCGGCCGACGATGTAGACATAGCCATCGGACATGTAGCCCATGTCGCCGGTGTCGAGCCAACCGTCGGCGTCGAGGCAGGCGCGGGTCGCTTCCTCGTCGCGGAAATAGCTGTGCATGATCGAGGGGCCGCAGGCGTAGACCCGGCCGATCGCCTTTTCGGGCAGGCGCTGGCCTTCCTCGTCGCGGATCGCGACTTCCATGTCGCGGACGGGCTTGCCGCAATTGACGATGGCGCGATAGCGCTGCGGCCGGTCGCGATGGGCGACGCCGCCAGACAGCTGCGTCTCCTCGACCAGCTCGACGACGATCCCCTCGCCGGGCGGCATGATCGAGACCGCCAGCGTCGCCTCGGCGAGGCCGTAGCTGGGGAGGAAGCTCGTCGCCTTGAAGCCGGCGCCGGCGAAGGCATCGACGAAGGCCTGCATTACGTCCGGGCGGATCATGTCGGCGCCGTTCCCGGCCACCCGCCAGCGCGACAGGTCGAAACGCTCGGAAACCTTGCTCTGGCTGCCGATGCGCCGGGCGCAGATGTCGTAGCCGAAGGTCGGCGAATAGCTGAGCGTCGTGCCCTCGTTGCGGCTGATAAGATCGAGCCAGGCGAGCGGGCGGCGAGCGAAATCCTCGGTCTTCAGATAGTCGGTCGAGACCTGGTTGGCGACGGGCGAGAGCAGGCAGCCGACCAGGCCCATGTCGTGGTACCAGGGGAGCCAGGACACGCAGCGGTCGGTGTCGACCACCTCCATGCCGTGGCTGTGTGCCGCGAGATTGTTGAGCAACGCGCGGTGCGTGACCGCGACGCCATGCGGGAAGCGCGTCGAGCCGCTCGAATATTGGAGATAGGCGATGTCGTCGGTGGCGGCGGAGGGCAGGGGCGCCTGCGGCGCCTCGAGCTTCGCAAACGCTTGCCAGTCGCAGGCCTGGACGGCCACCGCGGCGGCCGCGGCATCCGCCATCCCGGTGAGCTCGGCCGGATAGAGCAGCAGGGTGGGATCTGAGCTTTTGAGCTGCACCGACAACTGGTCGATATAGGAGTCCTTGCCGCCGAAGGAGGTCGGCAACGGCAGCGGCACGGGCCAGGCACCGGCATAGACGGCGCCGAAGAAGAGAGAGGCGAATTCCGGCCCGGTTTCGGCGATGAGCGCCACCCGGTCGCCCGGTTTCACGCCCCGCGCCACCAGCCGGTAGGCGGCGACGATGGCGTCCTCGCGCAACTCGCGGAACGTGAAGGCGCGGGCAAGCCGGCCCCTCGGATCGTGGAAGTTGAGGCCGCGTACGCCTTTGGCGGCATAATCCAGCGCCTCGCCCAGCGTCTCGAAGTCGGCAAGGCGGCGCGGCAGGGCGTCCGCGGTGGGAGTGGGCGACAGGGCAGCTTCTTCCAGCGTGCGCGGCCGCGTCCGGCCTTCGGCTTGGTGGAGCACTACGGGCAAAATCCTTAAACTGTGAGCACCCGCCTGGGGAGCTCTATTCGGCTCCCGCTGTACGGCATAAGGCGCGTTCATATTCTGGCTCGACTATGGCACAATCAAGGCGCGTGGAACCCCAAAGACAGAAAAAGCCCCGTCCTCCCCTTGACGAGGAAGCCCTGGAACGGATCGCCCTCTTCTATGTCGGGCGTTACGCCACGACGAGGGCCAGGCTCGCGACGTATCTCGGCCGCAAGGTGCGCGAGCGGGGCTGGGCCGGCGAAGGAGCCCCTCCGATCGACCGCCTCGTCGCTCGCCTGTCGGGCCTCGGTTATGTCGACGACCGCGCGTTCGCGGCGGCGCGGGCCGCTTCGCTGCACCAGCGAGGGTATGGCGAGCGACGAATCGCCGGGGCGCTGCAGGCGGCGGGAATCGAGGAGGCGGACGCGGCGCCGGCGAGGGAGCAGGCGCGGTCCGGCGCGCTGGAGGCTGCGCTACGTTTCGCCCGACGCAAGCGGATCGGCCCATATGCCGACGAGACGCCGGACCGACGGATGCGGGACAAGGCATTTGCGGCCATGGCGCGGGCGGGACACTCCATGGAGGTCATTCGTCGGGTGCTGGATGCAACCCCCGGTGAAATCCCAGATTGTGACAATGGCTAGAATTCGATCGGCGACAGTTCAAACGCAGCAAAAGCCGTGATACTCATAGCTAAAATCATGGTAGACTGTGCTTTAATGACTTCACGCCGTGAAATGCTTGCAAATGATGAGGCTTCGGCTGCCGATGCATCGCGCCCCAATAGCGTGGCCGATGATGGTGAGGCGCTAGTCAAGCTGACTGGGACCATGAAATGGTTCGATGCCACCCGCGGTTTCGGTTTCATGGTGAGCGAGCAGGCCAAGGGCGATGTTCTGGTGCATTTCAGCGTCCTCAAGGAGCATGACCGTCGCAGCCTTCCCGAGGGCGCTGTGATCGAATGCCTGGTTGCCGAGCAGGAGCGCGGGCTCCAGGCGCGAAAGATATTGTCTATCGACCTCAGCCACGCCGTTGCGCCGGACGTCGGCCGCGCCAAGGCCAGCGGCGACCGGATCGACCCGTCGACCCTGCTCGGGGACGCGGGCGCATTCGAGCCGGTGCGGGTCAAATGGTTCAATCGCTTGAAGGGGTATGGCTTTCTCGTGCGCGAAAGCGATGATTCGCAGGACATTTTCGTCCACATGGAGACCGTTCGCCGAGGCGGATTGTGCGATCTGACGCCGGACGAGCTCCTTCGCGCGCGTGTCGCGACAGGGAAAAAGGGGCCGCTCGCGGTCGAAGTGGAGCCGCGTTGATGTCGACCCGAAGGATGGCCGCCACGGCCCTGGTTCTGATTCTGCTCGGCTGCCGCGGCGAGCCTCCCTCCGCCGCCGAGATCGCCGCAGCGAAGCAGGAACGCCCCGCGCTCGACCAGATCGAGCTCCAGATTCAGACTGACGCCGCCACGCATCCGTTCACCGTCGAAGTGGCGCGGACGCCGGACGAGCAAGCGCGGGGACTGATGTTCCGCGAAAGCCTCGCGCCGAACGTCGGCATGCTCTTTCCCTTCCCCGAGCCGCGACCGGCAAGCTTCTGGATGAAGAATACGCTCATACCGCTCGACATGATCTTCGTCCGCCCCGACGGAACGATTGCCCGGATCGCGGTCAACACGACGCCGCTTTCGCTCGCCCCGGTCGGAGTGGGCGAGCCGGTCGCCGCCGTGCTGGAGATCGCCGGCGGGCGCTCGGTCGAGCTCGGGATTGACGAAGGCGACCGGGTGAGCTGGCCGGGCGGCCCTTCTTTCTAGGCGCTTGCGTATCATCCCCCAACGAGGCTAGGCGAGCGGCCATGGGTTTCTGGTCCAAGATATTCACCTGGTGGGACGGCGCGACCATCGGCACAGCGCTGTTCAGCCGCCGCCACGGCGAGCGCGTCGGAACCGATTCGCTCGGCAACGTCTATTTTCGGGCGAAGAAGGGCAATAAGCGTTGGGTGATCTACAACGGTCCTAACGATGCGAGCCGCATTCCGCCCGAATGGTATAGCTGGCTGCATCATCAGATCGACGGCCTGCCCGATGAGGCGCTGCCCCCGATCCGCAAGTTCGAGAAGCCGTCGACGCCGAACCTCACCGGCACGGCCCACGCCTATCTGCCCTCCGGCGCCTTGGAGCGAGGCGGGCAGCGAGCGGCGGCGAGCGGCGATTATCAGGCCTGGACGCCCGAATAGGTCATGAAGGGCCTGCTCCGGGACAACCTCGTCGAGGCCGCGGTCGGCCTGCTGGTCGTCCTGCTCGCAGGATGGTTCGTTGCCTTCGCCTGGCAGAGGACCGGCGG
Source organism: Sphingosinicella humi (assembly GCF_003129465.1). Taxonomy (NCBI): domain Bacteria; kingdom Pseudomonadati; phylum Pseudomonadota; class Alphaproteobacteria; order Sphingomonadales; family Sphingomicrobiaceae; genus Allosphingosinicella; species Allosphingosinicella humi. The sequence goes on along the minus strand of NZ_QFFF01000001.1, from coordinate 42,100 downwards.
CGGCATCCGCGATTCGATCCAGGTCACCGCGCTGTTCCCGGCGGCGAACGGCGTGTCCGTGGGCACCGATGTTCGGATCGCCGGGCTCAAGGTCGGCAGCGTGGCCAGCCAGCGGCTGGACCCCGAAACCTACCAGGCCGAGGTGATCCTGGCGATCGACGAGGATTTCAAAGTCCCCTCCGACAGCACCGCTGCGATCACCATGGAGGGGCTGCTCGGCGGCACCTATATCACCCTCCTGCCGGGCGGATCCCCGACGCCGCTCAAAAATGGGGACGTGATTTTCGACACCCAGGGTTCGGTGGACATGATGGGTCTCATCGGCTCCTTCATCAATCGCTCCGGCGGCCGGAACTCCGCGCCGCCGCAGGACGAGGAGAATTCGGGGCTGGGCACGATGGAAGAGCTGGGGGCACAATGAGGCGCGCGTTTCCAATCGCTGCGCTCGCGCTGCTCGCGGCCTGCGGCCGGGGCGTTCCCGAGCGTGAGAAGGCGCCGGAAGGGGAGCCGGAACCGCAGACCGTCGACATTCCGCAGACGGTCACCGAAGTGGCGCCCGGCACGACGCCCATGGCCGAGCGGGTGGCGGTGCTCGGCTTTCTCAACAAGCGCAACGGCCTCTCGCGGGACCTGACGCTGAAGCCGGGGCAGGCCATCCGGGTCGACGATGTCATCGTTCGGCTGCGGGCCTGCGAGACGACGGCGCCGTGGGAGATACAGCAGCTGACGGGCGCTTTCGTCCAGGTAGACGTGCGCAATATCCAGGGGGAGTTCCAGCGAGTCTTCTCCGGCTGGCTCTACAAGGAATCGCCCTCGCTGAACGTCGTCGAGCACCCGGTTTACGACGTCTGGCCCAAAAGTTGCGCGATGACACATCCGGCCGCCGCCGCATCGACCGAGCGCGCAGGATCCGCCGCGAGCAGTCGGTCGAGCGCGCCGAATTCCGCTCCGGCCGCACCGGCAGAGGCACCGCCGGCCCCTGCAGGAGCGGAACCGGAGGCAGAGACCCGGCCGCCTGCGCCGCCGCCGCCGGAAGAGCCCGCGGACAATGCCGCGGAGAGCATCGAGACATAGCGTTTCTGGTCGACCTCGATCGCGCCGAGGCGGCCCAGATGCTCCGTCATGAACTGACAGTCGAGCAGCCGGAATCCACCGACGATCAGGCGCGCTACCAGCCAGGCCAGCGCGACCTTAGACGCATCGGGCCGAAGCGAGAACATGCTCTCGCCGAAGAAGGCGCCGCCGAGGCGCACACCGTAGAGTCCGCCGACTAGCTCCTCATCCTGCCAGCATTCGATCGAATGGGCGTGACCGAGTCGGTGCAGCAGATTGTAGCTCTGCTCGATCTGGCGGTTGATCCAGGTTTCCTCACGCTGCGCGCAATTGTGCACGACGGCGGCGAACACCTTGTCGTGCGTAACGGTGAAGCTGCCCGACCGGATCGTCTTGCGGAGCGAGCGCGACATGCGGAAGCCGTCGAGCGGAATGATCGCGCGGCGGCGCGGCTCCACCCAGAAAACCTCGTCGGCGTCGCGGCTGTCCGCCATCGGAAACACGCCGATGGAATAGGCGCGCAGCAGCAGGTCCGGGTCTAGAACCGCCATGCTTCCTGATTGATCCTCAGCGGATCGCGGGTCAAGCCGGCTCGGCGAGTTTCAGAGTATCTCGCGCACCTTGTCCTGGGGGCGGCAGAGACGAACGCCCTTTTCCGTCTCCACGATCGGTCTCTCGATGAGGATCGGGTTCTCGACCATGGCATCCAGAATCGCGTTGTCGCTGACATGGCCGCCGGCGAGGTCGAGATCCTTGGCCAGTTGCTCCTTGGCGCGCAGGCCTTCGCGCGGGCTGATACCGGCGCGGTCGTAGAGGCGGCGAAGCTCCTCCTTGGCGAGCGGCTGCTTCAGATATTCTATCACGGTGACGTCGGCGCCCGATTCATTGAGGATTTCGAGTGTCTTGCGAGACGTTCCGCACTTCGGATTGTGATAGATGGTCGCTTTCATTCTTCTTTCCTGGTTGGGCCGCTTCTCCGTTGAGGAAGCCGGCCATGAGCGTCCCGAACGGATACAACGTAAATGAGCCGGTAGCCATAAAGACGGGCTTGCGGAATAGTCCCGCGCGAAGGCGAACGGGACAGGCAGAATGACTCAGGGCAAAGCGGCGCGGCTCTACCGGAAGGGATTGGCGATTCTTCTCTGCCTCGCCGCCGGCGCCTGTTCGCAAAATGAGCCGCCGGTAGCGGCGAAAGCGACGGCTGAGCTTTCCGATTCAGCGATCGGTCCGGCCACTCCGATCGAGGCCTCGATCCCTTCGGCGCCCCTGGCCGAGACTGCGGGTCCGTCCGTCCAGTTGGCCGCTGCCCCATCGGCGAGCGCGTTCACCGTCAACACGGTGCTCAGCCTCGATCGTCCGCTGCAGCCCAACGACTATGTCTGGGACGAGGAGGGCGTGCCGGAGGGGCCGATCGGCATCGTCATCGACCTCACCGCGCAGCGCCTCTACGTCTATCGCGCCGGCGTCGAGATCGGGCGGTCGGTCATCATCTACGGCGCGGACGACAAGCCGACGCCGACGGGAACCTTCCCCATCCTGGAGAAGGACATCGACCATGTGTCGAACCTCTATGCCGGGGCGCCGATGCCCTACATGCTGCGGCTCACCTGGGACGGCATCGCCATCCACGGCAGCGGCGAGATCGGCTATGAATGGGCGACCCATGGCTGCATCGGGCTGCCGGATGAATTTGCCGCCATCCTGTTCGAAGCGGCGGGCCTGGGCGATCAGGTGCTCGTCACCCACGAGTGGATGAGCGAGCATTACACGATCTAGGTCGCGTCACACGAGATCGTCATTGCGAGCGCAGCGAAGCAATCCAGTGGGGCGCTAGCCTGGATTGCTTCGTCGCTTCGCTCCTCGCAATGACGTGAACCGGGCCAAGCGCGAAGGGCCTGGTCGCTGTCCCCGGGCGCCCTATGCGCCGTCGCGGCTCAGCCATTCCTCCAACCATTTGATCGTATAGTCGCCCGACTGGAATTCGGGATCCTCGATCAGCTTCTGGTGGAGGGGGATGGTCGTCGTGATGCCGTCGATGACGAACTCCTCCAGCGCGCGGCGGAGGCGCTTGATAGCGCCTTCGCGGCTGGTGCCGTAGACGATCAGCTTTGCGATCATGCTGTCATAATAGGGCGGCACCCGGTAGCCGGCGTAGAGACCGCTGTCGACGCGGACATTCATGCCGCCGGGCGCGTGATAGCCTTTGACGAGGCCCGGGGAGGGGGCGAAGGTCCTCGGGTCCTCGGCGTTGATCCGGCATTCGATGGCGTGGCCGCGAAAGACCACGTCCTGCTGGCGCAGGGTGAGCGGATTGCCCTCCGCGATGCGGATCTGCTCGCGGACGAGGTCGAGACCGGTGATCATCTCGGTCACCGGATGCTCGACCTGGAGGCGGGTGTTCATCTCGATGAAGTAGAATTCGCCATTCTCGTAGAGGAACTCGATCGTGCCGGCGCCGCGATAGCCCATCTCGGCCATGGCCTTGGCGACGATGCCGCCCATGCGGTCGCGCTCCTCGGCGCTGATGACGGGCGAGGGCGCTTCCTCCAGCACCTTCTGGTGGCGGCGCTGGAGCGAGCAGTCGCGCTCGCCCAGATGGATGGCGTTGCCGTTGCCGTCGCCGAAGATCTGGAACTCGATGTGGCGCGGATCGCCGAGATACTTTTCCATGTACACGGTATCGTCGCCGAACGCGTTCTTCGCCTCCGACCGCGCCTGGCTCATCAGGGTCTCGAGCTGGTCCTCCGACGGCACGACCTTCATGCCGCGTCCGCCGCCGCCAGAAGCGGCCTTGATCAGCACCGGATAGCCGATGTCGCGAGCGAGGCTCTTCGCTTCCTCGACGCTCTCGATCGCGCCGGCGGAGCCCGGCACCAGCGGCAGGCCGAGCGCACCGGCGGTGCGCTTGGCCTCCACCTTGTCGCCCATGGTGCGGATATGCTCGGGCTTGGGGCCGATCCAGATGATGTTGTGGAGCTCGACGATCTCGGCGAAGCGCGCATTCTCGGAGAGGAAGCCGTAGCCGGGATGGATCGCGTCCGCGTGGCTGATCTCGGCGGCCGAGATGATGTTCGGGACGTTGAGATAGGATTCGCCGGCCGGCGGCGGGCCGATGCAGACGGCCTCGTCGGCAAGACGAACGTGCATCGCATCGGCGTCTGCGGTGGAGTGCACCGCCACCGTCTTGATGCCCATTTCGTGGCAGGCGCGGTGGATGCGCAGCGCGATCTCGCCGCGGTTGGCGATCAGGACCTTCTTGATGGCCATGGCCGCCCTTACTCGATGATCACGAGCGGCTGATCGAATTCGACCGGCTGCGCGTCCTGGACCAGCACTTCCTTGATGGTGCCGGCGCGCGGCGCCGCGATCGGGTTCATCACTTTCATCGCTTCGACGATGAGGAGCGTATCGCCGGCACTCACCTTCTGGCCCGCCGAGACGAAGGGCTTCCCGCCCGGCTCACCGGCAAGATAGGCGGTCCCCACCATCGGCGACTTGACGGCGCCGGCATGGGCGGCGGCGAGGGACTCCTCGGCCACGGAAGCCTGGACCTGAGGGGCCGGCGCGGCGGCCAAGGGCGCGGCATGGGCCATGGGCGCGGCGGCCACCGTCATCATCTGCCTCTTGACGACAATCTTGCGGTCGCCGTCCTCGACCTCGATTTCGGAGAGATCGTTCTCGTTCAGCATTTCGGCCAGGCGGCGGACGAGATCGGTGTCGACCCGCATCGTTCCCTGGGGGTTGGTCTTATCGGTCATTGGACTCTTGGTTCCCTGTTTTGGGCGCTCTGTCAGAGACGGGCGGCGGCGTCCAGCGCGAGCTGGTAGCCGAGCGCTCCGAAGCCGGCGATGGTGCCCCTTGCGACGGGCGCGATGAAGCTGCGGCGGCGGAAAGATTCCCGCGCCGACGGATTGGACAAATGCACCTCGATCACCGGCACCGTAATGGCCTTGATCGCGTCGTGCAGTGCGACCGAGGTATGGGTGAAGGCGCCGGCGTTGAGGATCACCGTTTTGGCATCTTCCGCCTGCGCCTCGTGCAGCCAGTCTATCAGATGGCCTTCATGGTTGGACTGGCGCAGGTCGACGGCGAGGCCGAGCTCGCGCGCCCGGTCCTCGAGACGGCCGGCGATGTCGTCCAGCGTATCGGAGCCATAGATTTCGGGCTCCCGCGTCCCCAGCAGATTGAGGTTGGGGCCATTGAGGACAAAGACGGTCGGTGGTTTCGCCATGGCGGCTTCCTATATGGCCCGAAAGGCGATTGCGCAAAGGGAGCGAGATGCACGACGACGGTACCGTATCGATCAAGGTCAATGGCGACCATCGCCGGGTGGTCGCGGGAATGACGATCGCCGAGCTGGCGTCGGAGCTTGGGCTGGAGCCCACCAAGGTGGCCGTCGAGCGCAACCTGGAAATCGTGCCGCGCTCGACTCTCGCCGATGTCCGCGTCGAAGATGGCGACGATTTCGAGATCGTGACGTTCGTCGGCGGCGGTTGATTTCTCCTCCCCCGCGCGCAGAGCTCGTGGAGAGATAGGAAAACGGAACGTCCGCCGGCCGTGCCGGTTTGACTCTCGAAGCTTCCGGGAGGCCGACATGGTCGATGCACCTGTCATGGATGCCGCCGCCGCGCGCGAGCGGATGGTCGAGCGGCAGATTGCTGCACGAGGCATAACGGACCGCCGCCTGCTCGATGCGATGCGGACCGTGCCGCGCGAGGCGTTCGTGCCGGCGCATCTGCGCGAGTTCGCCTTCGAGGATTCGCCGCTGCCGATCGAAGCCGAGCAGACGATCTCGCAGCCTTATATCGTCGCCCTGATGATCGAGGCGGCGGGGCTCAAGGCGGGCGATCGCGTGCTCGAGATCGGCGCCGGCTCCGGCTATGCCGCCGCGGTGATGGGGCAGGTGGCGGACCAGGTGTTCGCCATCGAGCGCCACGCGCAGCTGGCCGAATTGGCCGCGGCGCGGATGAAGCGGCTCGGCTACGACAATGTCACCATCATCCATGGCGACGGCACCAAGGGTCTGCCGCGGGAGGCGCCCTTCGATGCGATCATCGCGGCCGCGAGCGGGCCGGACGTGCCGAAGGAGCTGCGCAACCAGCTCTCCGACGGCGGGCGACTGGTCATGCCGGTCGGCGAGCCGCATTCGATCCAGAAGCTGGTAAAGGTCACCCGGCTCGGTGATGACGATTTTCGAGCGGAAGACCTCGGCGGAGTGCGCTTTGTGCCGCTCATCGGCGCCCATGGCTTCCGGGACGAGGAAGGCGGGCGGCAGGCGCTCCGGTCGCTGCCAGAACTCATCGGAGCCGCGGCCGAGCCGTTGCCGGCGATCGACGATCCTGCCTTCGGCGCGCTCTTCGATACCTATGCCGGAGCCCGGGTCGTGCTGCTCGGCGAAGCCAGTCACGGCACATCCGAATTCTACCGCGCCCGCGCCGCCATCACGAAACGGCTGATCGAGGAGCATGGCTTTACCATCGTTGCCGTCGAGGCGGATTGGCCGGATGCGGCGGCCGTCGACCGTTATGTGCGGCATCGCCCGATACGCGAGGGCGAGGAGGCGGCCTTCCAGCGCTTCCCGACCTGGATGTGGCGCAACACGGATGTGGACGCTTTCATCCGCTGGCTGCGGCGGCACAATGAAGGTCGGGCGCCGGACGAGATGACCGGTTTCTATGGGCTCGATCTCTACAATCTTGGCGGCTCGATGCGCGCCGTCATCGATTATCTGGACGATGTCGACCCCGAAGCCGCGGCGGTGGCGCGGGAGCGGTACGGTTGCCTGATGCCCTATGCCAAGAACCCGCAGGGTTATGGCCGGATGGCCATCACGCGCGGCTTCGCCGAATGCGAGCGGCCGGTCGTCGAGATGCTGCGCGAGCTTTTGCAGAGGAAGCTCGAATATGCCGCGGAGGATGGCGACGAGTTCCTCGACGCGACCGCCAATGCCCGGCTGATCAAGAATGCCGAGGAATATTATCGCGTGATGTATCATGGGGCGGCCGAGAGCTGGAACCTGCGCGACACCCATATGTTCGAAACGCTCTGCCAGCTGCTCGATGCCAAGGGGCCTGAGTCGAAGGCGATCGTCTGGGCGCACAACAGCCATATCGGCGATGCCAGCCACACCGAAATGGGGCAGGTGCGCGAGGAGCTGAATATCGGCCAGCTCTGCCGCGAACGCTTCGGTCGGGAGGCGATGCTGATCGGCTTCGGGACCCATAGCGGCACCGTCGCCGCCGCGAGCGACTGGGATGCCCCGATGGAGGTGAAGGCAGTGCGGCCGTCGCTATCCGGTAGCTACGAGCGTGTCTCGCACGACAGCAATGTGAAGCAGTTCCTGCTCGATCTGCGCGGCGCCGAGGAGGGGCTGCGCGAGATGCTGGAGGAGCCGCGGCTGGAGCGATTCATCGGCGTCATCTATCGGCCGGAAACCGAGCGCTGGAGCCATTATTCGCAGGCGATCCTGCCGGGTCAGTTCGACGCCTGGGTGTGGTTCGACGAGACGACCGCGGTGACTCCGCTGCCGGGCAAGATCGAGGCGGCCGAAGAAGAAACCTATCCGTTCGGACTCTAGATCTTAACGGCCTTCCGGGGCCTCCTGGCTGTCGATTTTTGGCGGTTCGGGCGCCGCAGCCTCGAGGCCGAGGAGCTTCAGTGCGGCAGCCTCGCCGGACAACGCCTTCTGGGTCACCTCGGACGGCTCGGTCTTCCAGGTCTGGACGATCTCGACCGCTTGCTTCAGCTGTTCCTCGCTGAGCTCCGCCTGCATCTTGTCGCGCCATTCCTGCAGGCGCTTGGACGGCGCGTCGCCTGAGCTGCCCTGGAGCAACGCGACATAGGCGAACTGCCTGACGGGGTCCTTCGCCACCTTGCCTTCCCCGCTGTAGAGGGAGGCGAGCGCCTGGAGCGAGGGGAGATAGCCCTGCTTGGCGGAGGCGAGCAGATAGTCGAGCGCCTTGTCGGTCTCGCCCCGCTCGTAGAATTGCTGGGCGACGTCATGTTGAGCCAGCGCATGGCCGGCATCGGCGGCCGCGAGCTTGTGCTTCAGGGCCAGTTCGGCATCGGCCTCGACTGCATTCCCGCCATCACCCGCATAATAGGAACCCAGCATGTAGGCGCCGAGGGGATTGCCCGCCTCGGCGGACTGCTTGAACAGCTCGAAGGCTTTTGGGAGATCCTTCTTCGCACCGTTGGCGCCGAGATGATAGGCCATGCCGAGATGGTAAGCGGCCTCGGCATCGCCTTCTGCCGCCAGGGACGCAAGCTTGGCGATGAGGTCGTTCCCAGCTTCTCCTTCGCCGTTCGGGTCCGCGGCTTCTTCGCCCTCGATCGTCTGTTCTTGCTCGTCCGGCTGCGGATCGGCGGCAGGCTCTTCCGTCCTCTGTTCACCCGTTTCGCCGGCCGCAGCAGCGTCGAGCTCCGCCACCAGATCGTCGGAGAGCTGGGCGGCGAGAGACGGGCTCGAGATCAGAAGAGCTAGAGGGATCAGGCTTTTCGCGCGGTGCATGAGCAAGCTTTCTTCTAACGATCGGCCTATCCTACCGGCTGCGCGCCCGCTCGCGTAAGGCGGTAATCGTGGTGTTCGCCGTGATATTCTCCACATCCGTCTTGAGATGGAGGAGCTTAACGCCGGACCGTTCTTGCGCGCGCGCCAGCGCCTGTGCGAAATCTTCGGTACGCTCCACCGTTTCTGCCCAGGCGCCATAGGCCCGGGCCAGCGCGGCGAAATCGGGGTTCACCAGCTCGGTGCCGGACAGGCGCGCGGGATATTCCCGCTCCTGGTGCATGCGGATGGTGCCGTAGCTGGCATTGTCGATCACCAGGATCAGCATGTCCGCGCCATAGCGGACGGCGGTAGCCAATTCCTGGCCGTTCATCATGAAATCGCCATCGCCGGCGACGACGACCACCTGCCGATCACGGAGGCGCAGCGCCGCCGCGACGCCGGCGGGCATGCCGTAGCCCATCGAGCCGTTGGTGGGGGCGAGCTGGCTCGGCTGCTCGGCATAGCGCCAGTAGCGGTGCCACCACCCGGAGAAGTTGCCGGCGCCGTTGCAGATGATGCTGTCGGCGGGAAGCGCCTCGCGCATCTGCATGACGGCCTGGCCGAGATCGAGCGCGATGTCGCGCGGCTGCGCCGTACTCCAGTCGAGCCATTCGCGATGCGCCTCCTCGCCGGCAGTCGGGCGGGGGGAGGGCGGCTCCAGCGTTTCGAGGGCGAGGCCCACGGTCATGTCGACGCACATCGCCTGATCGGTGCGGTAGACGCGGCCGAGTTCGTTCGGATCGGGATGGATGTGGATTAGCGTCTGGCCCGGATGGTCCGGAGTGACGAGGGTGTAGCCGTCGGTCGTCGCCTCCCCGAGGCGGGCGCCGACGACGAGGATCAGGTCGGCGGCCTTGACCCGCTCCACCAGCTTGGGGTTGGGGCCGTAGCCGAGATTGCCGGCATAGACGGCGCAGTCGTTCGACACTGAATCCTGGCGCCGGAAGGCGACGGCTACGGGAAGGCCCCAAGCCTCGGCGAAGCGGGCAAAGGCGGCGCCGCCATCGCGCGTCCAGCCGGCGCCGCCGACGATCGCGACAGGCCGCTTGGCCGCCCGCAGCTTCTCGCCAATGGCGGCGATTTCCTGGGGGCAGGGGACCTGGATCGGCCGCTCGACGCGGGGACGGTCGATTGCCTCCACCTCATCGCGGAGCATGTCTTCAGGAAGCGCCAGCACGACTGGGCCGGGTCGGCCCGAGATCGCCACGGAATAGGCTCGCGCGACATATTCCGGGATACGCGCGGCGTCATCGATCCGCGCGGCCCATTTGGAGAGCGGCGCGAACATCGTCTGGAAGTCGACTTCCTGGAAACCCTCGCGGTCACGGTCGCCGCGCGCGACATCGCCGACGAAGAGGATCATCGGCGTCGAATCCTGCATCGCGACATGGACGCCGACCGAGGCATTGGTGGCGCCCGGCCCGCGCGTCACGAAAGCGATGCCGGGGCGACCGGTCATCTTGCCGTCGGCCTCGGCCATATAGGTGACGCCGCCTTCCTGGCGGCAGACGACGAGGTCGATCTGAGGCGTATCATGCAGCGCGTCGAGCGCGGCGAGATAGCTTTCGCCGGGGACGCAGAAGATGCGGTCACATCCCTGCGCCAGGAGATTGTCGACGAGGATGCGGCCACCGGTGCGGATATTGGTCATAGTCGGCCGCTAGCCGCTTCCCGGTGAGATTCCAATCCCGCCGCTCGCCGCCTAGGCGCTGGCGAAGATCGGACGGCCGACGTCGCCTTGCCCCACGGTCCGTCCGGCCATGTCGAGCATGCGATCGAGCGACTTCTTGGCGGCGAGGCGGAGCTCCTCGTCCATTTCGATCCTCGGCTGGAGGTCGCGAAGGGCGACGTAAAGCTTCTCCATCGTGTTGAGCGCCATGTAGGGGCACATGTTGCAGTTGCAGTTGCCGTCCGCGCCCGGCGCGCCAATGAAGGTCTTGTGCGGCGCGGCCTTCTCCATCTGGTGGATGATGTGCGGCTCGGTCGCGACGATCAGCGTCTCGTCGGGCGAACGCAGCGCATAATCGAGGATGCTCGAGGTGGAGCCGACATGGTCGGCATGGTCGAGGATATGCGGCGGGCATTCGGGATGTGCGAGCACCGGCGCGCCCGGATGCTGCGCCTTGAGCTTGAGTAGCTCCGTTTCCGAAAACGCCTCGTGCACGATGCAGACGCCCGGCCAGAGGAGCATGTCGCGTCCGCTCTTGCGCGAGAGATAGCCGCCGAGATGGCGGTCGGGGCCGAAGATGATCTTCTGGTCCTTCGGGATCTGGTCGAGGATGATCTGCGCGGACGAGCTGGTGACGATGATGTCGGAGAGTGCCTTCACCGCCGCCGAGCAGTTGATGTAGGTGAGGGCGATATGGTCCGGATGGGCCTCGCGGAACGCCTTGAACTGATCGGGCGGGCAGCTGTCTTCCAGGCTGCAGCCGGCGTCCATGTCGGGCAGTACGACGATCTTCTGCGGCGACAATATCTTCGCCGTCTCGGCCATGAAGCGCACGCCGCAAAAGGCGATGACGTCGGCGTCCGTCGCCTCGGCCTTGCGGCTGAGATCCAGGCTGTCACCGACGAAATCGGCTAGGTCCTGTATCTCGGGCTTCTGATAATAATGGGCCAGGATGACGGCGTTGCGCTCCTTGCGCAGCCGATCGATCTCCGTGCGGAGGTCCAGACCCTTCAAGCTCATATTGGGTGCGTTCATGCTCTTCCCGTTCCATGGGAGCGGCCTACCGCTCCTTTTGCCTTTCGCTTAGCACATCCTCTACCCGCCGCGACCTGTCCATCCAGGACGGATCCCGGCTTCCCCCTTCGTCGGCGAACCGCGTCACGACCGTCGCCTCGATCCCCGCCGCCCGCAGCGGCAAGGCGAAGCTCCGCTCCACCGCCGCCTTGGCCGCATCGCGGGCCATGCGCATCGCCACCGGCGCCTTGGCCTGCTCCAGCAAGCTCTGCTGCCCTCGGCGACGGTTGGCCATGTCGAGAGTCTTTTCGGCATCGGTGAGCGCCATCAGCACGCCGCCGCCGGAATATTCCTGCACCTGGCTTAGATCGATTTCCGGACCTGAAATTTCAATGGGCGGAAGGGTGACGGTGAGGGTGGAATTCGCGGCGTTCCAGTCGAGGTCTTGCTCGTCGATCGCTGCGAGATCGAGCTCGTAGCGCACCGTTCCGGGCATGATCAGCGTCTTTTGCGCCTGGAGGCCGAAGCGGCTCTGCGTCGATGTGACGACCGTGACGAAGCGCGCGACGAAGGGGGTGAGGCGGGCCTGTTCGCGTACCGATTGGAGGCTGGCGACGGCGATGCTCTCCGGATCGGTCCCGGGATCGAACCAGTCCGAGACCCGCGCCACGCCCACGAAGAGCGCGCCGACGACGAGGCCGATCAGCAGCGCGGCGACAATGGCTGTTCGCTTCACGCGGCGAGGCTCCAATGCTCGTCGTCATGCCGCACGATCCCGCGCGCCTCGAGGTCGATGAGGTGGGCGAGCACCGAGCGGCCCGCGGCCGGGTGGAGGCGCGGGTCCAGTCCCTTGTACATCTGCTCGACCATGGCCGATATGCGTCCTTCCCCCGCCTTCAGCCGACGCAATATCTGCCCCTCGCGCTGGCGGCGATGGCCGATGAGGCCGCGGACCAGCCGCTGCGGGCGCTCAACGGCGGGCCCGTGAGCGGGATAATAGATGACGTCCTCCCGGGCGAGCAGCTTTTCGAGGCTCTGCATATAGGCGGCCATGTCGCCGTCGGGGGGCGAGACGACCGTGGTCGACCAGCCCATCACATGATCGCCGGTGAACAGCGCCCCCGTTTCGTTGAGGGCGAGGCAGAGGTGATTGGACGTATGGCCGGGCGTCTCCACCGCCTCCAGGGTCCAGCCGTCGCCGCTCAAGGTCTCGCCGTCGGCCAGCACCCGATCGGGCGCATAGTCGAAATCGAAGGCGGCGTCGGCGCGCGGACCCTCGTCGGACAAGGCGAGCGGGGCGCAGCCGACGATGGGGGCGCCGGTGGCGGCCTTCAGGGGGCGGCTGGCGGGGCTGTGATCGCGATGGGTGTGCGTGCAGACGATCGCCGCGATCCTCTCGTCTCCCAGGGCCGAGAGCAGGGCGTCCAGATGCTCGTCCATGTCGGGGCCGGGATCGATGACGGCGACGTCGCCCCGGCCCACAATATAGGTTTGCGTCCCGCTATAGGTGAAAGGCGAGGGATTGGGCGCGAGCAGGCGCCGCACAAGCGGATCCAGCGTTTCGACAATACCGGTCGGCCACTCTTCCATGGGCGGCATGTGGCATCGCGGCGCCCGAAAGGGAAGGAGGCCGAGCGGATCAATGCCGCTCGCTCTTCTCCCGCCACGTCTCCGCCTCGTGCAACGCGCGCCGGCGCTCGTGTTCGGCCTCGCGTAGCGCCTGCCGCCGCTCCCGCTGAGCCTCGAGCAGTGCGTCCTGCCGCTCGCGATGCGCTTCGCGGAGCGCTTCCTGCCGCTCCCGGTGCGCCTCACGCAGCTCGTTCCGGGCCTCCGCGAGGGACCGGGCGATCTCGGCGCGGTCGATTTGGGCGGAGGCGATTTCCGCGCGCGCTTCGGCGATCGACGCCTCGATCTCGGCCCGGTCGGCGGCGCTGAGCTGGACATGCGGCACGTCGACCGCGACCGAGGCCATCGCCGGCGCCATCGCGGCGGCCCGGATCTTGTCGATGTCGATCGCCGCGAGGCCTGCCCGCGCTTCGGCCAGGGCTCCGTGTACATGGCCCAGGTCGACCGCCCTCACGGCTGTCTCGGCTTCGGCCACGGCTCTCGCGATCTCGGCCTCGTCGATGGCGGCCACGGCCGCTTCCGCCGCCCGTGTCGCTTCACCATCGATGGCGGCCACCACGGCGGGATCGTTCATCACCGTCTCGACCCGGGTGCGGGCCCGCTCGGTCACGCGGCCGACGATCGCCCGCGCCTCGGGATCGTCGACGACCTTGCCGTTCTCGCACACCAGCGCGCCATCACGTCCGCGGAGGGAAATGCCGTGCGAACCAGTCGCAGCCTCGCCGCATTTCTCGCGGATCGCCGCTTCCTCGGCCGGGGTGATGAGAGCGCCATCTCGCTCCATCGCCTGGACGACCACTTCGCCGACATCGTCGTCGCGCTGGGCGAAGCCGGGGCTGCTGAGCGCCAGCCCGCCCGCGGCGAGAATGCCGACGGCAGCGACGCCGCCCAGAGTGCGGGCTCGGGTCGCCCGATGGGATTTCATCAATTTCAATCTCCGCTTCAAAAATTCGGCGTGGTTCAGCGGGCAGGCTGCGACCAGGCCGGGGCGGCTCGCGGCTTTGACGAGGGCGCTTGCATAATCATGGCGCCGATCGGGGGCCTTACGGGCGATCGCGGCGTCGCAGGCGAGTTCCTGGTCGGCGCGGAAGGCGCGGAAAGCGAAATGAGCGATAGGGTTGAACCAGTTGAGCGCGAGCACGCCGAGCGCGAGCATGTTCCACCACAGATCGCCGCGGCGATGGTGGATCAGCTCATGCTCCAGCGCGAGCTGTTGCTCGGCGGCGCTGTAGCGCCAGTTGAAGAGGGGCGGCACGACGATGCGCTTGTCGAACACGCCGATTGCTACAGGCCCGTCCACCGCTTCGCTCTCGATCACGCGGATGCCGCCGAACTCCTCGGGATCGCCCTTGCGCGGGGTCGAGCCGATGCTGAGCAGGAAGGCGCTGTAGGCGGACTGGTGCCAGATCAGGAAAGCGGCCGCGCCGCCGATCCATAGCGCGAGCAATATGGATACCCACTGCCCAGGCCCGGCGTCGACCGGCAGCGGCGCGGCCGCGGCCCTCTCCACCGCAGGGAGAACCACGGTGATTGAGGGAACGGAAACCGGCGTCGTGAGCGACGGCATCTGCGGCATGACCAGCCTCAGCGCCGGCAGCAGCCACAGCGCATAGGCCCAGGTGGCGCCGAAGAGATGCGCCACCGGCCGGCGCACGGCGAGGACGAGCAGCATCAGCAGCGTGCTGCCGATCACCGCATCGAAAGCCCAGGCGATCATGACTTCAGCTCCTTCAAGAGAGCTTCGATCTCGGCAATGTCTTCGGGACTGAGGCTGTCCCGCTCGGCGAGATGGGCGATAAGCGGACTGACGCTGCCGCCGAACATGCGGTCGAGCAGCCGGCGCGACTCGCGGGTGACGAAATCGTCGCGCTCGACGACCGGCCGGTAGAGATAGCGCCGCCCTTCCTCTTCATGGACGAGCACGCCCTTGGCGAGGAGACGGGAGAGGAGGGTCTTGACGGTGCGGATGCTCCAGCCGCGTTCCGGATCGATCCGGTCGGCGACTTCCTGGGCGCCCAGCGGCGACTCGTGCCAGAGCACTTCCATCACCGCATGCTCCGCCTCCGAAATGCGCTCGCTCATCGGTGCCTCCCTTGATTACATTTGTAGTCTCACATGATTACAGATGTAGTCAATACGCAAAGCAACGAAATGCGAACTGTGTTATATATTTAATACGGCAGAAGCTGAACGACCGATTAAGCAGCCCCTGTCGGCTCAGTTTACAATCGCCGAAAAAATTAATGCGGCTTCACCATCGGAAGCCCGCGTTTCCGCGCCTTGGACGGTTTGGCACGCGGCGTGTATCCTTGTCCGCGTCCACATTGTTCCGTCGAACAAGGGGCGGACAGGCGCTTTTTCCGGTCGCGCCGTCCGCCCCGCTCAATTTCAGCTCCGGCTTCCAAGCAGTTCCGCCGTCCGCGCATTGGCGGGCAGGAACGTCTCTATGGCGAGTTCTGCCAGGGTGATGTCGATCGGCGTTCCGAACATCGACGTGATGCTGAGGAAGGAAAGCTCCCCCGCCTCGCTCTTGAGGACGAACGGCACGGCTACGCCGCCCAGCCCGCCCGTGCCGTGGGCGGCGCCGCCCGGATAGGCGCGCAGCTCTTCCAGCAGCCTGGCGAGACCGGCGTCGGCGCTGGCGTCGATCTGCGCCTCCAGCCGATGGAAGATATGGCCCCGCCACTCGGGGAGGTTGGCGATGCGGGGCGCCACGCCTTCGGGATGAAGGCTGACTCGAAGCACATTGACCGGCGGCTCCAGAAGATGCGGCGCTACGCCCGCGAGCAGCGGAGCGAGCCCGGCATTGGCGCTGACTAGCTGCCAGTGCCGGTCGACCGCGAGCGCGGGAAAGGGTTCGTGCGCTTTCAGCACCAGTTCGACCGCGTGTCGCGCATCGGCCAGCGCCGGATCGTCGAGCGAGCGTTCTGGCAAAGCGGGCGCGAAGCCGGCGGCGACGAGGATATGGTTCCGCTCGCGGGCGGGGACGGCGAGGCGCTCGGTCAGCCGCATCAATATTTCGCGGCTGGGACGGGAGCGGCCGGTTTCGACGAAGCTCAGGTGCCGCGCCGAGATTTCGGCGTCCAAGGCCAGATCGAGCTGGCTGAGGCGGCGGCGGGTGCGCCAGGCGCGAAGCTGCTCGCCGACGGCTGAAGTGCTGCTTTCCATGAGCCAAGGCTTAGCCGCTCCGGGGCCGCAATCCCATTACCTCCACGTAATCGACCCCATGACCCCGATCAGCGAATCCAGAAGGCGCCGCAGCCGACTCGCGGCGAACCAAATGGAAAGGACTGATCATGTCATCGACCCTGTTTCTGCGCCGCGTCCTGGCCCTCGATGCGCTGAGCTGCGCCGGTATGGGTGTCCTCCTCGCCGCCGCGGCCGATTCCCTGGCGCCTCTGTTCGGGCTTCCGGAAGGGCTGGTGCGCGGCGCCGGGCTGCTGCTCCTGCCTGTCGCCGCCTTCATGGGCGGGCTCGCATCGCGTCCCTCGCCGCCGGCCCTGCTTGTCTGGGTGGTGATCGTGGGCAATCTCGGCTGGGTAGTGGAGAGCTTCGTGCTTGTCGGCCACTATGGTGCGGCCGTCACCGCGATCGGCGCCGCCTTCGTCGCCGCCCAGGCGCTGATCGTGCTCGGCCTGACGGGCCTCGAATTGGTGGGCTTGCGCCGGGTGACGCCCTCTTCGGCGTCATCCTGACGAAAGTCAGGATCCATGAACACCGGCGTTCGAGCTTCGATACCCGGTGTTCATGGATGCCGGATCAAGTCCGGCATGACGATCCGTCTACTCCGCCATGGCGACCTGCTTGTCGGCCATCAGCTGCTGGAGCTCGCCGGCCTCGAACATCTCCATCATGATGTCGGAGCCGCCGACGAACTCGCCCTTCACATAGAGCTGGGGGATGGTCGGCCAGTCGCTATAGTCCTTGATGCCCTGACGGATCTCCGGGTCCTGGAGCACATCCACGGTCTCGAAGGCGACGCCGAGATGATCCAGGATCGCTACCGCGCGCGACGAGAAGCCGCATTGCGGGAAAAGGGCGGTGCCCTTCATGAAGAGGACGATATCGTTCTTGCTGACGATCTCGTCGAGGCGGGCCTTGATGTCGGTCATGTCAAAATCCTTATTCCGGAACGGCGGTGGTGAGCTGGAGGGCGTGAAGCACGCCGCCCATCCGCCCGCCCAGCGCCTCGTAAACGCGCTGGTGCTGTTTCACCCTCGGCACGCCGCGAAAGCTCTCAGCCACGACGCGCGCGGCATAATGGTCGCCGTCGCCGGCGAGATCGGTGATCTCGACCTCGGCATCGGGGATCCCCTGGCGGATCAGAGCCTCTATGTCCTCGGCGGCCATCGGCACGGCCTTACTCCTGCGCCTGGATCATCTGCCGCCGCGCCTCGACGGCCTTATGCTCCAGCGCTTCGCGGATGCGGCCCTCGTCGCAATCGACGCCGGCGGACGTCAGATCGCCCAAAATCTTGCGGACCACATCCTCGTCGCCCGCCTCCTCGAAGTCGGAGCGAATGACCTCCTTCGCATAGGCATCGGCCTCCACATCGGTCAGGCCCATCAGCTTCGCCGCCCAGTGGCCGAGCAGGCGGTTGCGCCGGGCGAGAATGCGGAACTGCATCTCCTGATCGCGGGCATATTTATTCTCGAATGCCTTTTCGCGGTCGTCGAAGGTGGTCATGTCAATCCTTTGCTACAGGGTGGCCTCACGAGATAGGCGGCGCCGGCGACGGGTGCAACATCACCATTCCCTACTTGCGCGCAGCGCGTGGAGCGATCCCCATAAGCTTGGCTGAGGCAAGGAATTAGTCCATCGTCACGACCAGTTTGCCGATAGCCTCCCGCGCGGCCATGTGGGCGATGGCTTCGCCGCCTCGCTCCAGCGGCCAGGTGCGGCTGATCCGGGGCGCGATCCGGCCTTCGTCCCACAAGCGGAAGAGCGTGCGGATATGCGCGGCGTTCGCCTCGGGATCGCGCATGGCGAAGGCGCCCCAGAAGACGCCGCACACGTCGCAGCTCTTGAGCAGGGTGAGGTTGAGCGGCAGCTTCGGAATGCCGGCCGGAAAGCCGACGACGAGATAGCGTCCTTCCCAAGCAATGGAGCGCAACGCCGGCTCGGCATAGTCGCCGCCGACGGGATCGAGGATCACGTCGGCACCGTTCGGCCCCACGGCCTCCTTGAACATCTGTGCCAGCGCCCTCGACTGGTCCTTGTCGAAGGGTCCGCGCGGGTAGACGAGGACCTCGTTCGCGCCCGCCTGCCGCGCCGCTTCCGCTTTCTCTTCCGACGACACGGCGGCGATCACCCGCGCCCCGAACGCCTCGCCGAGCTCCACCGCCGCAAGACCCACGCCGCCGGCGGCGCCGAGCACCAGCAAGGTCTGCCCGGCCTCGAGCCGACCGCGGTCGAGGAGCGCGTGGATGGCAGTGGCATAGGTCAGCAGCAGCGCCGAGCCTTCCTCGAAGCTCCGCTCGTGCGGGAGCGGCAGCGCCGTGGCCGCATCGATGACGATCTTCTCCGACAGGCCTCCCTGGCGGACGACAGCGATCAGGCGATCCCCTTCGGACCAGCCCCTCACCCCTTCGCCCACGGCCTCGACGACGCCAGCGATCTCGCCGCCCGGCGCGAACGGCCGCTCCGGCTTGAACTGGTATTTGTCCTCGATCACCAGCACGTCGGGATAGTTGATGGCGCAGGCCTTGACCCGCACGAGCAGCTGGCCCCTGGCGGGTGCGGGATCGGGAAGTTCGGCGAGTTCGAGAGTCTCCGGTCCGCCGGGAGCGCGCGAGAGCAATGCGCGCATCATGGCCTCCCTGTCATTGCGAGGAGCGCAGCGACGCGGCAATCCATCGGCGCCGGCCTGGATTGCTTCGCTACGCTCGCAATGACGTTCACCGCGCCGCCTCGGGAAAGGCCGGGAGCTTGGCGATGTCGTCCGGCTCGTGCTGGATGATGACCTTGGCACCGACATTCTTCGCCAGCTTTTCAAAGCGATCGTGCGAGGCAAGGGTGTCGGCGCGATCGACGTTGAAGCTGGGGACGCCGCCCACCTCGCGATTCTCGGTGAAGTGATACTGGTCGCCCGAGATCAGCACGGGGCCGCTGGCGAGGTGGACGAGCAGGACCTGATGCCCTTCGGTATGGCCGGGCATCTGCAGAATCGTGACGCGGCCGTCGCCGAACACGTCCTTGTCGCGTTCGAGCGGCTCGACCTTGCCGCCGCCGCTCAGCCAATGGGCGAAGCGCTCCTTCGCGGGCGGCCAGACATTGATGACGTCCCAGTCGCCCTTGCCGGTGAGTAGGGTGGCATTGGGGAAATCCGCCACCTGGCCGGTGTGGTCAAAATGATAGTGGCTGATGCCCACATAAGTCACATCCGCCGGGCTCACCCCGATCCGTTCGAGCTGCGTGACCAGCTTTTCCTTGAGGAAGGTGCCTTCCGCGTCCTTCGGCTTGCCCGCCAGCGCGCCGTCCACGCCTGTATCCCACAGCAGCAGGCGGTCGCCGTTGCGGATCAGGTAGCAGCTCGCCACCAGGGTCTTCTTCTGACCCGAATAGAGGCCGGTGTCGGAAAAGACGCCGAGGTCATCGATGTCGAGCGTGCCGCAATCGAGGCGCCAGAGGGAGAGGGGAGGCTTTTCGGCCGGAGGGGCCTGCATCCCGGTAAAGGCCAGAAAGGCCGCGGTCGCTACGATGGCTCGCTTCATCATCAACACCCCACATTAGCGTTCGCCCCCGACGAACGAAACGTCTACGGCTCGTAGCGCGCGGTCGTCTTCGCCGCCACTTCCTCGACGGTCACGTCCGGCGCCAGCTCGATCAGCCTGAAGGGGCTGTCATGGTCCGGCCGCTGGAAGACGCAGAGGTCGGTGACGATCATGTCGACGACATTCTGGCCGGTGAGCGGCAGGGTGCATTCCGGGATGAACTTGGGATCGCCGTTCTTGGACGTATGTTCCATGACGACGATGATCTTCTTGACGCCGGCGACGAGGTCCATCGCGCCGCCCATGCCCTTGATCATCTTGCCCGGGATCATCCAGTTGGCGATGTCGCCATTCTCGGCCACCTCCATCGCGCCGAGCACGGCGAGATCGATATGCCCGCCGCGGATCATGGCGAAGCTCTGCTCGGACCCGAAATAGGCCGTCTGCGGCAGCTCGCTCACCGTCTGCTTGCCGGCGTTGATGAGATCGGGATCGACCTCGTCGTCGTAGGGGAAGGGGCCGATGCCCAGCATCCCGTTCTCGGACTGGAGCGTCACCGTCATCCCCTCCGGGATGTTGTTGGCGACGAGCGTCGGAATCCCGATGCCGAGATTGACGTAATAGCCGTCGCGAAGCTCCTTCGCCGCCCGCGCGGCCATCTGATTGCGATCCCAGGGCATCAGGCGGCCTCCCTTTCACGAACGGTCCGGAACTCGATTTTCTTGTCGTAGGGCGCACCGAGAACGAGGCGCTTCACATAGATGCTCGGCAGGTGGATGCAGTCCGGATCGAGGCTCCCGACTGGTACGATCTCCTCCACCTCGGCGACGCAGATCTTGCCGGCGGTGGCCATCGGCTGGTTGAAGTTGCGGGCGGTCTTGCGGAAGACGAGGTTGCCCATCTCGTCGGCCTTCCAGCCCTTCACAATCGAAAGGTCGGCGCGGATGCCGCGTTCGAGGATGTAGGTCTCCCCGTCGAACTCCTTATGCTCCTTGCCCTCGGCGACGATCGTGCCGACGCCGGTCTTGGTGTAGAAGCCCGGGATGCCCGCGCCGCCGGCCCGGCAGCGCTCGGCGAGCGTCCCCTGGGGGCAGAATTCCACCTCCAGCTCGCCCGCCAGATATTGGCGCTCGAACTCCTTGTTCTCGCCGACGTAGGAGGAGATCATCTTCTTCACCTGGCGGGAGCGGAGCAGCTTGCCGAGGCCCTCATTGTCGATGCCGGCATTGTTGGAGGCGATGGTAAGGTCCTTGACGCCGCTCTTCTGGATGGCGTCGATCAGCCGCTCCGGAATGCCGCAAAGGCCGAAGCCCCCGGCGCAAATGGTCATGCCGTCGAACAGCAGCCCTTCGAGCGCCCCATCGGCATCCGGATAGATTTTCTGCATGAACCGCGCCTCCCTTGGTCTCGGGCCGCGCATAACGGCCCGGACCGGTGCGGGTCAAGCGAACCTGAATGAGGTTTCAACTTTGCCGCTGTTCGTCATTGCGAGGAGCGGATGCGACGAAGCAATCCAGTGCTAGCCGAACCGCCGCACTGGATTGCTTCGCTCCGCTCGCAATGACGGTAGCGCTTACGCCTTCAGCTTCGTCAGCACGCCCTGGAGCTGCATGGCGTTGGACATGTCGCCTTCTACCTTGAGCTTGCCCTGCATGAAGGCGGTCATGGCGTCGAGCTGGCCCTTGGTGAGCGCTTCCCAATCGGCCCAGCTGATCTTGATGGTGGTGTCGGCCGCGCCGTCTTCCTCCGTCACCGCATTGGCGACGCCGTCAAGCATGATCGCGCCCTCGCTGCCGCCGAAGTCGAGCTTGATGCGCTTGCCGGGAACGAAGGCGTTGTGCTCGCCCATCTTGGCGACGAGGTCGGTCTTGGTCATGCAAAGGCTCCTGTTTCTGGCTTTTCAGCCTCTCTAGTTTACGTAAACGTCAAGTCAAGATTGCTTGCCAAAGGGGCGGATGCTGCGTGTTCCCCGGTAGTGACAGCCGCGTCGCCACCCTTTAGCTTTCCGCGGCACCGAAACATCGGAGATCCGCCTTGTATCGTCCCATCCTGTCCGTTGCCGCCCTGCTTGTCACCGTCGCAGCCACGCCGCCTGCGGCCGAGGATCCCTATCTCTGGCTCGAGGAGATACAGGGGGAGCGGGCGCTGACCCAGGTGAAGGAGTGGAACGCCGAGACCGAAGGGGTCCTCGCCAAGATGCCGCGCTACGAGGATTATCGCCAGCGGGCGAAGGCCATCCTCGACGACGAGCAGCAGATCGCGGCCCCGGAAGACGTGCTCGGCGACAGGGTCACCAATCTCTGGCGCGACGCGAAGAATCCGCGCGGGCTGTGGCGGATCGCTTCGCTCGATACCTATGTCGGGGGCAAGCCCGAATGGCGGGTGCTGATCGACGTCGACGCGCTCGGCAAGAAGGAGGGCAAGAGCTGGGTCTGGCACGGCGCCGACTGCCTCGCGCCCGATTATACGCGCTGCCTCGTCTCGCTGAGTCCCGGCGGCACCGACGCGGACGTGGTGCGCGAGTTCGACATCACCACCGGCCAGTTCGTGGACGGCGGCTTCACGATCCCGGAGGCGAAGACCAATGTCGACTGGGTGGATGAGAACAGCCTGCTCGTCGTCACCGACTATGGTCCGGAGAGTCTCACCACCTCCGGTTACGGCCGCATCGCCAAGCTCTGGAAGCGCGGCACGCCGCTGAGCGAGGCTGTGACGGTGATGGAAGGCGCCAAGACCGATGTCAGCGTCTCGCCATTCTCGGTGATGGGCGACGACAAGCGCTGGACCTTCCTCAACAAGGGCGAGACCTTCTGGACCGGCGAGCTGTGGCTCTACCAGGGGCCGGGCAAGCTCATCCAGACGCCGCTGCCCGAGGACGCCGACTTTCGCGACGTCTTCGACGGGCGGCTGATCGCCAGCCTCAACTCGCCGCTGACGGCAGGCAGCGAGACGCTGCCCGCCGGCGCCATCGTCGCGTATTCGCTCGCCGACATCGCCGCCGGACGCCCGGCCGCGCCCGAGCTGGTCATGGCGCCGAGCGAGAGCCAGGCGATCGAGGAGGTCGCGGCTTCCGACAATGTGCTGTGGGTGAAGGCGCTGGACGACGTGTCCGGCAAGCTCTTTGCCCTGACGCTTGGCGAAGACGGATCGTGGAACCGAGCCCCCGTCTCGCTCGAGCCCAACATGACTGTGCACCTGCTCGACGCGGCCGGCGAAGCTGATCTCGCCTTCGCGACGGTCGAGGGCATGCTGAACCCGCCCGCGCTCTACGCGGTCAAGGCAGGGGCCACGCCGCGGGTCGTGCAGGCGCTGCCGGCCAAGTTCGACGCCAGCCAGTTCACGGTGGAGCAGCGCTTCGCAACGTCGAAGGACGGTACGCGCATTCCTTATTTCCTGGTCCGCAAGAAGGGCGTGGACGGGGCGGTGCCGGCGCTGATCCACGCCTATGGCGGCTTCCGCGCCGCGCAGACGCCGACCTATCTCACCCAGCAACCCTACCGCGCCGGGCCGCTCGGCTTGTTCTGGGTTGAGGAAGGCAATGCCTATGTGCTCGCCAACATCCGGGGCGGCGGCGAATATGGACCGCGCTGGCACGAGGCGGCGCTGCTCGAGAACAGGCAGAGGAGCTTCGACGACCTTCACGCCGTCGCCGAACATCTCGTCAGCACCGGCGTCAGCCCTAAGGGCAAGATCGCCATTTCCGGGCGCTCGAACGGCGGCGTGCTGGTCGGCGCGGCGGTGAACCAGCGGCCGGACCTCTATGGCGCGGTCATCTCCGGCTCGCCGCTCGGCGACATGAAACGCTACCACAAGCTGCTCGCCGGGGCGTCGTGGGTCGGCGAATATGGCGATCCGGACAATCCCGAGCAGTGGGCCTTCATCTCGAAATATTCGCCCTATCAGAATATCGAGAAGGGCGTGGGTTACCCGCCGGTGTTCTTCTACTCCTCGACCCTCGACGACCGCGTCCATCCGGGCCACGCCCGCAAGATGGCCGCGCGGCTCGAGGAATATGGCAACCCGGTCTACTTCCACGAATATATGGAAGGCGGCCACTCGGTGGGCGCCGATCATGCCGAAGACGCCAAGCGCGCCGCTTTGCTGACGGCGTTCCTCAACCGGGTGCTGGTGGAGGGCGAGAAGTAGGACCGGCTTGCCCTTCGTGAGGGTGTTGCTTAGTTCGTCGTTGACTTAATTAAGTCATGGCGTAATAAGAGGCGCATGGACCTGTTCGCCGCCCTTGCCGAGCCCAATCGCCGCCGGATGATCGAGCTGCTGAGCCGCGGCCCTCGTGCCGCTGGCGATCTGGCCCAGGCCTTCCCGCTGAGTGCGCCCGCTGTTTCGCAGCATCTGAAGGCGCTGCGGGAGGCCGGGCTGGTGCGGGTGGAGGTCGACGGCCAACGGCGTATCTACAGCCTGGACCTCGAAGGTCTCGCCGCCGTCGATGCCTGGCTGGATCGCATCCGCGGCTTCTGGGGCGGTCGCCTCGACGCGCTGGAAACGGCACTCAGGGAGGAGACGGAATGAGCGACTATGGCATCGTCATGGAGTCGGGGGCAGTCCGCTTCGAGCGGCTGCTTTCGGCGCCGATCGAGCGGGTATGGGATTATCTCACCCAGTCCGAGCTTCGCCGTAAATGGTTCGCGGGCGGCGAGATGGAACTGCGCCCGGGCGGCTCCGTCACGCTCATCTTCCGCAACTCCGAGCTCGCGCCGGACGACGAGGAGGTGCCCGAGAAATATCGCCAATATGAAGGCATGGTGTCGAAGGGCGAGATCGTCACGGTCGAACCGCCACGGCTCCTCGTCTTCGACTGGTTCGAGGAGGAGGGGCCGCCGAACCGGGTCTCCTGGGCGCTGGAGCCGCGCGGGGAGGGGACGCTGATCACCCTCACGCACAGCCGCCTCCCGAGCCGGGCGATGATGGTGAACGTCTCCGGCGGATGGCACCTCCATCTGGATGTGCTGGAGGATGTCCTCGCCCAGCGGCCGCCGCGCCCCTTCTGGGCCCGCAACGCTCAGTTCGAGCAGGATTATGAAGACCGCATCCCCGCCGACGCGGAGGGCGCCTCCGCCTAGGGTTCAAGAGAAGTCCGAGAGTTGGCGATCGCCCTATCGATCGATCGCCACCGCTTCCCCTTCCACCATAATGGTGCCGGGATGGTGCTTGTCGAGATAGCGCTTGATGATGCGAAGGTTCCGGCTGTTCGAGCGGAAGGCGAAGTCGAACAGGTCGCCGACAATCGGCACTGCGCCCAGCACCGCGTCGATGCCGACGTTGCCCGCCATGCGCGCCAGCTGGAACTTGGACATGCCAAGGTTCCGCGCCTCCCAGACGAGCCAAGCGCCCATGGAGGCGGTGACGATGTCGCCCACCACCGGCACGAGTCCGAGGATGGAATCGAGGCCGACCGGCCGGTTGATCCCCGGGACGACGAACAAGCGTTCGAGCACCGCCTCCATCGCCTCCAGCCGGCGGCGAACCGATGCCGGATCGCGGCCGATCGGCAGTTGATCGGCCAAGGTTTCGAACGGTTTGTGCGGCGTCGGCACGGGCGAGTGTCCTTTCCTCTGCCTCAATTGGGGCGTCTAGGGCGCCGGTGCAACCAGCGTCTCCGGCAGATGCCGGCTGAAGGCGTTGAGCTGGAAACCGGTGAGGCGCGGCGATACCAGCGACCAACGCACCGGCGCGGTAATCGGAATGAAGGGCGTGGCGTCGGTCAGGCGGCGGTCGGCGGCCGCCATCAGCGTTTGCCGGCCGGCCGTCCACATCTCGATCCTCGCCGCTGCCAGGAGTCGGTCCGCCTCGGGGTCGCAGATGGCGCTTCTGTCGCAGGTGAAGCGGCGCAGATACCAGCCCGCGAGCGCGGCGGGAGCGACGCGGTCGATGAGACGAAGGTCCGCCGCCTCCCCCGCGGCGACCCGCTCCACCCGCAGGCCAATGGCGCGCCAGTCGCGCCGCAGATGGGCGAAGACCAGGCGATAACCAGGCCCCTCCGGCACCGCGACGCGCAGGGGAGGGGGCTCCTCGCCTTCCAAGGCGGTTTCGACCAGCTGCCTCGCCTGTTCCCGCCGCATGGGCAATGGATCGGCCGCCCATGCGGGCTGGCCGGGCTGGGGTAGATCCTCGATCCCGTCAGGCACCAGCGATGTGCGGGGCTGAAGCTCCGGCACGCCAAGCGCCGTCACCAGTTCGGTTCGGTCGATGGCCATGCTGAGCGCCCGCCGGACTTCCGGGGCGGCGAGCCACCCCTCATCGCTCGTGAAAATGAGGCCGAACAAGCCGGCGACCGGATCGAAGCGGAGCGCGGCCGCATCCGGCTCGGCTGCGCGCGCTATCGGCAGATTGCCCGCCGTGCCGCCGATGACGAGATCGGCAAGGCCGCGGCTGAAGCGGGCAACGGCCAGAGCCGCCGGCTCGCCCCTGAGAAGGATCCGCGGCCCCTCCGGTTCGGCCGCACCGTCGTCTTCGTCCCCTTCGGGCGGTTCCAACCGGACCGCGCCGTCCGCCGCCCCCGCTATGCGGAGCGGACCCGTGCCTTGCCCGTCGAGCAGGATGCCCATTTCGGGCTGGGCAAGCAGCTGGAGAAAATTCGGGCGCGGCGATTTGAGGCTGATCTCGAGCACATCATCGGTCATCGCCTCGATGTCTTCGATGACGCCGAGCTGCGACTTCAGCGCGTTGCTGCTCGCCCGGCTCATCACGGCCTGCAATCTCTCCGTCACCTGCTCGGCGGTAATGGGCTCGCCGTCGGGCCCGCGAAGGCGGGCGAGGCGAAAAGTGTAACGCAGGCCATCGTCCGACACGATCCAGCTCTGCGCCAGAGCTGGCTGAACCTGGCCGGTGGCGTCGAACTGGACCAGCCCCTGGCCGACCGCCTCGATCAGGAAGGCCGAGGCCGCATCCAGTCGCTTCAGGTTCGGATTGACGAGTTCCGGCGGTCCGCCGATCGCGCTGACCACGATGGGGCCAGTCTCCGGTTCCGAGCAGCCCGCGATCCAGAGCAAGGCGCCGGCGACAAGGGCGCGTGTCCTATGTGACCGAATCGCCATCGGCCCGATCGATAGCCCAGTGCCGGAACGATTATTAGGGCTTTTGCGCGAGCCGGTGCCTACCCGTTAACGAATTCTTTATGGCGGGTGGATAGCTCAGGGGTCTTGGTGGGGGTGGAAGGATGGAATCCGATCGGGAAATGCCTGGCCACTTTCGTGAGCGCCGGGTCGGGCGGACCAAGGTGTCGGCCATCGCCCAACTTCGTCCGACGGCCTGCTACAGCGTCGAAGTCCGCATCCGTGATGTGTCGCAGTGCGGCTTCATGGCCGAGTGCTGCGAGCCGATCGCCATCGGCAGTTCGGTCGCCCTCGACGTCCCCGGGATCGGCGAGGTTCAAGCGCAGGTGCGTTGGCAGATCGGCGGTCGGATGGGCGGCATGTTCCTGAATCCGATCAGTCTCGACCGCTGCGAATGGATCGCGGTGAGGACGGAGCCGTCCGAAGTCGCCTGAGCGCTGGTGCGGACGGCGGGACTCGAACCCGCACGCCCAGAAGGGCAGAAGATTTTAAGTCTCCAGCGTCTACCGATTCCGCCACGTCCGCACAGTGGGCCGCATAGCCTTAGTCGGCCCTGGCGCAAAGGTCAGGCGGCGATGAGCGCCCTCAGACGTTCAGGCGCTCGCGCATTTCCTTGCCGGGTTTGAAATAGGGGACGCGCTTGGCGGCGACGTCCACGGCATCCCCCGTCCGCGGGTTGCGGCCCTTGCGCGCGTCACGCTCGCGCGTCGAAAAGGCGCCGAAGCCCCTCAGCTCGACGCGGCCGCCATTCTGCAGTTGGGCGATGATCGAATCAAAGAAGGCACTCACTACCCGCTCGATTTCCTTCACGGTGAGATCGGGGTGATCTTGGCACAGCTGTTGGACCAGTTCGGATCGTATCAAGGCCAAGGCCTCCTGCAGGCGGGCATCCAAAGAGTTGCGCAAAATGAACGCGCCGCTGCCCCCGCCGCGGCGCTTGATCGAGATCAATCGCACCGAATCCGGCAAAACGCAACAACTGACCGGACGATGCTTTTCCCAAAAAAGCCTCGCCTCAACGCGAAGGTCGAAGCGAGGCTTTCCAGTCCGCCGCAGCGGTGAGGGTTGGGTTAGGTGTTTTTTTGCTTGAGGGCTTCGCCGAGGATGTCGCCGAGGCTGGCGCCGGAGTCGGACGAGCCGTATTGGGCGACGGCCTGCTTCTCCTCGGCGATCTGCATCGCCTTGACGGAGAAGTTGGGCTTCTTCGAGCGATCGAAGCCGGTCACCATCGCGTCGAGCTTCTGGCCGACCTGGAAACGCTCCGGACGCTGCTCGTCGCGGTCGCGGCCCAAGTCGGTGCGCTTGATGAAGCCGGTGGCCCCGTCGTCGCCGACCTGGACCTCGAGCCCGCCGTCGCGAACCTCGAGCACGGTGACGGTGACGACGTCGTTCTTCTTGACGCCGCCGCCGGTCGCGGTCGCCGCCGACACGCCGCCGCGCTCAAGCTGCTTCATGCCGAGCGAGATGCGCTCCTTCTCCACGTCCACGTCGAGCACCACGGCCTTCACGACCTCGCCCTTGTGGTGGAGGTTGAGCGCGTCCTCGCCCGAAATGCCCCAGGCGATGTCCGACATGTGGACCATGCCGTCGACGTCGCCCTCGAGACCGATGAACAGGCCGAACTCGGTCGCGTTCTTGACCTCGCCCTCGACCTCGGTGCCGACCGGATGCTTCTCGGCGAAGGCCGCCCACGGATTGGCCTGGGCCTGCTTGAGGCCGAGGCTGATGCGGCGCTTGTCCTCGTCGACCTCGAGGATCGACACGTCGACCTCCTGGCTGGTCGAGACGATCTTGCCCGGATGGACGTTCTTCTTGGTCCAGCTCATCTCGGAGACGTGGACCAGGCCCTCGATGCCCGGCTCCAGCTCCACGAAGGCGCCATATTCGGTGATGTTGGTGACGCGGCCCGTGAACACGCCGTCGACCGGATATTTGGCCGACGCGCCTTCCCACGGATCGCTCTCGAGCTGCTTCATGCCGAGCGAGATGCGCTGCGTCTCGCGGTTGATGCGGATGATCTGCACCTTCACCGTGTCGCCGATGTTGATCATCTCCGACGGGTGGCCGACGCGCTTGTAGCTCAAATCGGTGACGTGGAGCAGGCCGTCGATGCCGCCCAGATCGACGAAGGCGCCGTAATCGGTGATGTTCTTGACGACGCCGTCGATCACCTGGCCTTCGGTCAGCGACTGGATTAGGCCCGAACGCTGCTCGGCGCGGGTTTCCTCGAGGATGGCGCGGCGCGAGACGACGATATTGCCGCGGCGGCGGTCCATCTTCAGGATCTGGAAGGGCTGCGGAATGTCCATCAGCGGGGTCACGTCGCGGACCGGGCGGATGTCGACCTGGCTGCCCGGCA
Source organism: Sphingosinicella humi (assembly GCF_003129465.1). NCBI lineage: Bacteria > Pseudomonadati > Pseudomonadota > Alphaproteobacteria > Sphingomonadales > Sphingomicrobiaceae > Allosphingosinicella > Allosphingosinicella humi. Next base: position 13,046 of record NZ_QFFF01000001.1, on the reverse strand, counting down.
GGAAGGCGACGGCGCCATTGAGGTCGACCGTGAAGCCGCCCTTGACGCGGCCGAAGATCACGCCCTCGACGCGGGCGGTGTCGTTGAATTCCTTTTCGAGCGCGTCCCAGGCGGCCTCGCGGCGGGCGCGATCGCGCGACAGCATCGCTTCGCCCTGGTGGTTCTCGACGCGGTCGACATAGACTTCGACTTCGTCGCCGACGTTTATGTCGGCCTTCTGGCCCGGCGCGGCGAATTCGCGCAGCGCAACGCGGCCTTCGGATTTGAGGCCGACGTCGATGACGGCCATGTCGTTCTCGATGCCGGTGACGGTGCCCTTGACGACCTTGCCTTCAAAGCCTTCGTCTTCGCCGCCGAGAGTCTGGTTGAGGAGCGCCGCGAAATCCTCGCGGGTGGGATTTGCCGAAGTGGCCATAAATAAGAGTGTCCTTCTGGTGTCTTTTGCCGGCCAGAGGTTGTCTCCCCTGGTCTTTTGAACCCGACTGCCGCGGCGGCCCCATGCCGATCGCGGCTGTCCCGGCGGGCGGAGGCGTGGAAGCCCGACAAGCAAAAAGGCGCGTCAAAGGCGGGCCTTCCGAGGATTTCCACTGTGTGGAACTGCTCGGCGGTTTCCAGACCGCGATTTCCGAGGGTCTTTGACCCGGCTGGAAATCGCTCAGCCGCCCCTTACGCGCTGTCTCGTCGCAACTCCCACGGGCGCAGCGCCCGCTGGACGGGGCGGCGTATAGTGGAAGGGAGCGTTTGTCCGCAAGGGGTGTTTGCTGCGGCCATAGGGCGGCCTTTGACCAAGAGCGGACCTCTTGAGCTGTCCAGGGCGAAAGCGGCCATACGCTCCCGGCGCCTTTAGCTGCATTCCATCCAATGCATTTGTATTGCCGAAATTCGATAAGAGAGATATCGTTTATCAATATCTCGAGTCGGAGATTTCAAGTGGCATACTCATCCGCGCTGCCCATTGCCTGGATCACACTACGCGTCCTTATCCTCCTCAACTGGCTGTACGGCGCGGCCATCCTCGCCCTGCTGATCGCCACCATTGTTGCCGAGGAATGGACGTTCACCGCGCTCGGCATCACCCCCTCCTCCGGAATCCCCTCGATGATCATGGGGTTGCGGGCGATCGCGGTGTTCGGCCTCGTCGCCGTCCCCCTCAACGCCGTCGTTCTCAGGCGGCTGCTCGTGATCGTGGAAACGGTGCGCAGGGGCGATCCGTTCGTCGCCGCAAATGCCTCCCATCTGCATGCCATCGCCTGGGCGTTGCTCGGACTCCAGGTTCTCAGCCTCGTCATCGGCGGCATCGGCGAGGCGATTTCGACCCCGGCCCATCCGCTTCATCTCGATGCCGGCTTCTCGCCCAGCGGCTGGCTGGCCGTGCTCCTGACCTTCATCCTCGCGCGCGTTTTCGCCGAAGGCACGCTGATGCGCGAAGACCTGGAAGGGACGGTGTGACATGGCGATCGCCGTCAAGCTCGACGACCTGCTCCACGAACGTCGGATGACCCTGACCGAACTCGCCGACCGCATCGGCATTACGCTCGCCAATCTATCGATCCTGAAGACCGGCAAGGCGAGGGCGATCCGTTTCTCGACGCTCGAGGCGATCTGCGAGGTGCTCGATTGCCAGCCCGGCGACCTGCTCAAGTTTCAACCGGATTCCACACAGCTACCAACCGGAGTTTTCCGCTCCGCTTCCTGACCAAGGAGAAAGCAAATGGCTTTAACGGCAACACGCGTCCTCGAAGCGTCCGCATCCGGCGCCGATGAGGTCTCCCTCACCCGCCTATACGTGCTGCGGGCCACTTATCTCCTGCTCATCGTCGGTCTAGGCGGGATGATTGTTCCTGAAATCGTCGCTCACCCGATCACCGAACGCGGAATCATTCCTGCCTTGCTCGGCGGAGTCTGGGCGCTCGCCTTTTTGGGTCTTCGTTACCCGCTGCAGATGCTGCCGCTCCTGATGTTCGAATTCCTGTGGAAGGTGATCTGGGTGGTCGCTTACGGGCTCCCGCAATGGTCGTCCGGGCAATTGACGCCCGTGACCACGGAAGATCTTAAGGCCACCCTCTTCGGTGTCATTCTAATGCCGCTAGTGATCCCGTGGGGCTATGTCTGGCGCCGCTATGTGAAGCAGGCGGGCGACCGCTGGCAGTGATCGTTCGACGCCTGCTCTCCGCCCATAGCTGCCGCTCAGCGGCGGTGATATCCGGCGAATGGGCGCTCAGCGGAGTGACAGGAACTGGCCGCAAGCGGGCCGACAGCATTCGGACCGTGAGGAAGCAATTCGGACCCATTCCCGAGGACTGCGACGAACGAGCGAACTAGCTCGCGGTGAGCTCCTGGATTGACAGAAACCCAAATGGACGGGCAATCCATCGGGGAGGGGGGCGCGATGTCGTATGCATTGTTCGTTGTCGCCATGGTCGTGCAGGTGATTGTCGGCCGCACACAGCTTCTGGCAGTTAGGGGGGTGTTCCCGATACAAGTGGGATCAGCTCAAGCCTAATCGGTATTGCCGCCGGTCTTTCCTTCTTCGCCATTCTCGTGTGGGGCTTTGCGACCTTCCGCTGGTATTTTGCATTGCCCACTATTGTGGTGATTGGGACGATGTCCGGCATGATCGTCACTTTGAGGTCATGGGCCTTTTGGTATGCCATTAAAACTGTAGTCGACTTGCTGGCGTTCGCGCTGACGGTGTTCTTGTGGTGGTGGTACTGGCCCTTCTAGGCAGGAACGATTGCGCTGCTCCTCCAGTGGATGACCCGCCCGGTCGACTTGTTCATATGGGACGTAGCTACCAAGGCTTCTCTGTGTAAACGAGATGCTCCACAGCGTGGGACCGTGCTTGGCCGGTTCAATACCGGCAGGTTCCCAGTAACAAGCCGTGTGACGCGGACATTCTGCAGCTACTCAAGGCGCGACGACGAAGAACCAGAAGCGGACGACGGCGGCCACCACGGCGGAGAGCGGCAACACCCACCCGTCGACGACTTCAGCGCCGATCACCCGATCCAGGCAGCTATCGATCCAAACAGGCCTACGTCTCCGACGCGGAGTGTCGCGGGTTACAGCCAGTCCGTGCAAACGTCAGCCAGTTGCCTACCAGTTGGTCCCGGCTATGCTGCCATCCAGAGGAGAGATGGATGGCGGGGAATCACAGTCAGGCGTTTGAGTTCTTCAGGGTCAAGCCAAAGAACATCAGGTGGAGCTGGTCGGGTCGCAGCGTCGATGGTTCAACCGTTGCCGTGCGGCTGTGGCAGGACAGGTTCGAAAACGGCACGAAGATCTACCGCAGCTGGAGCAGCGACAAGCCCGGGGAGTGGAAATCGCGCCCAGGCTTCGTCGAGTTGATCGAGAACCTAGTGCACGCGCGCGATCATCTCAACGGCATCGTCAGCGTCATCATTTTGATAGCCAAGGACAAGAAGGCGGCGCCTAGGTCGATCGACCGCAGCTTCCCCCACCCGGACCTGAAGATGCGTGTGGTCGAACTCGATGAGAACGAGGGCACGTTCGTGCTCGAGCGGATCGACTGATGGCGAAGGACAATCCATACGTCACGATCATCGCCGAGAGCTTCGTCCCCTCGGGCATGTCGGGTCGCCATGGCAAGGTGCACATGCGTCCGGCACCCGGTCAGCCGTTCGGCCAAGATTTGTCGATCGAGTGCTCGAAAGCGCTGACAACCAAGCACCCGGTCGGCACGCGCTTTCGCATGCGGGTGAAGCTCACCGACCGGGAGAGCAGCGGCGAGTTCCTCTACAGCTATCACGGCTGGAAGGTCGACGTGCTCGGCCTCCCTAAGTGACAGGGCGTGATCAGCTACGGCAGCTTTCTGGATCGTTGAAGCTGCCGTGGAATGACCGGCATGGGCGCATATTGAACAGGGTGCCGAGAACTAATAGAACCAGATAGGTGAAATGGACTTGACATCGTGACGCTAATATGGCACATGCCAGCCAAGCTGAAGAAGTGTAGGTGGACCCCGAATTCCTGATCTCCATCAGGGCAGGCAAGTTCGGGGCGTCCTTCGACCCCAGATCGGCGTCTGGGGCTGGCAAGCTCAGGATGATCGGAACAGAAGAGGTCGCGCGGCGGCGCCGGTGCGGCCTTTTTTCATGTGCACTTCGACAGGCTCGGCGCAGGCGGGAGGTGGGGATGGATAAAAAGTCGGAGAGGGCGGAAGAGCGCCCCTCGACTTCGCTCGGGACGAACGACGAGGAAGGGCGCCTCTCGACCCTTCGACAGGCTCAGGATGATCGGGACTCGGAAGAGGTTGGATGGCCGCGCGGCTCTGCGGCTCGCAATGACGATGAGGGGGAGCGGGTGGTGCCGGGGAAGAACCGACCTTTGCAGGTCGCGCGGACGGGCGGGCGGAAGTTGTTCGACGAGGCGCGGCGGAGCCTGTTTCTCGAATGGTTCGCGGCGACGTGCAACGTGAAGCTGTCGGCCGAGCGGGCGGGGGTCAATTACAAGACCGTGTTCAAGCACCGGATGAACGACGAGCGCTTTGCCGAAGCGTGGGACCGGGCGCTGGAGCAGGGGGTGGCGCGGCTGAAGGCGAAGCTGCTGGAGACGCGGGCGCGGGAGACGCCGATCGGGATCGACGGCGATCTCGACGCGCCGGAGCTGGAGGCGGTCGATCCGGCGCTGGCGATCCAGCTGCTCCGCGAGCATGAGCGGCGGCTGGCGGGCTATCCCAAGCGGGGGGCGACGCCGCGCGTGGCGACGAACGCCGAGGTGCGCGAGGCGCTGGTAAAAAGGCTGGCGGCGTTCGGGGTGCGGGTGAGCGAGCCGCCTTCGGCGAGTGAGGGTTCCAAAGCCTAGCAAGCCGTCTCACGTCTGGCGCGTCCGTACACCGTTATTTCACGCCCTTCGTCTGCCTGCAGGCGCTCAGGATAAACTTGGCCTCTGGCCAAGACGCAGAGGCGCAGAGAGCCCAGCGCTCGCCTCAAGGCGGCGCAGCCAATCTTATCCTCAATGCCGGCAGGGCGACGACAAGTTCACGCTTCGCGTGGCGCGAGAATGACCTCCGCGTCTCTGCGTCTCTGCGCGCGAATTCGACAGCCTTGGAGGCGAGCGATGAGATTGGACGATCACGCCGATTTCGACCTTCGACACGCCGTCTTCGGCGACTGCTCAGGATGATCGGGGCCATGACGGATTACGCGGACTTTGGGGATCTGCTCCTGCTGGCGGGCAAGATGGCGGCGGGGGACGTCGAGACTTGGGAGCGGTTCGTGAAGGGGCTGTCGGAGCCGGTGAAGCGGCGGATCGGGGAGGAATTCTTCGCCTGGCAGGCGCATGGGGGGCAGGGGGAGCCACCGGGGGACGGCTGGCGGGTGTGGCTGTTGATGGCGGGGCGGGGGTTCGGCAAGACGCGGGCGGGGGCGGAGTGGATCTCGGCGCGGGCGCGGGAAAATCCGGGGGCCGCGATCGCTCTCGTCGGCGGGAGCCGGGACGAGGTCGTCAAGGTGATGATCGAGGGACCGAGCGGGCTCATCGCCGTGGCGCGGACGGGGGAGGCGCCGCGCTGGCGGCCGACGCGGGGCGTGCTCAGCTTTTCCTCGGGCGCGGAGGCGTTCGTCTATTCGGCGGCGGCGCCGGAGAAACTGCGCGGGCCGGAGCATCATTTCGCCTGGGCGGACGAGCTGGCGAAATGGAGGCAGGCGGACGCGGCGTGGGACAATCTGATGATGGGGATGCGGCTGGGGGAGCGACCGCGGATGGTGGTGACGACGACGCCGCGGTCGGTGGCGATATTGCACCGGGTGCGGGCGCTGAAGGACACGGTCGAGACGTGCGGGCGGACGGAGGAGAATGCGCATCTCTCCGGCGCGGTGCGCGCGTGGCTGGCGGAGACCTATGGCGGCACGCGGCTCGGGCGGCAGGAGCTGGACGGGGTGCTGTTCGACACGCCCAAGGGAGCGCTGTGGACGCGGGCGATGATAGAACGATCGAGGCAAAGTGGTACTTTGCCTCGGGGGGAGCTGAGGCGGGTCGTGGTCGGCGTCGATCCGCCCGTCAGCGCGGAGGGTGATGCCTGCGGGATCGTCGTGTGCGGCCTTGGCAGGGACGATAGCGTCTATGTGCTCGCCGATTGCAGCGTCTCGGGGATGCGGCCCGAAGGGTGGGCGCGGGCGGTGGCGCGGGCGGCGGAGGCCTGGGGCGCCGACCGGGTCGTGGCGGAGAAGAACCAGGGCGGCGACATGGTGGAGAGCGTGCTGAGGCAGGTGGACGGGGCGCTGCCGGTGAAGCTGGTCAGCGCGAGCCGGGGCAAGGCGGCGCGGGCCGAGCCGGTGGCGACGCGGTTCGAAGGCGGGCGGGCGAAGCTGGCGGGCTGCTTTCCCGAGCTGGAGGACGAGCTGGCGGGGCTGATCCAGGCGGGCGGCTATGAGGGGCCGGGCCGGAGCCCCGATCGCGCCGATGCGATGGTGTGGGCGATGACCGAGCTGATGCGGCCGGCGGTGGAGCCTCGAATCAGGGTGTTCTAGGCGCGGGCGCGCTCCACCAGCGCGATGGCGGCGGCGATGGCGGCCTCGCGGTCGAGGTCGCTGGTGTCGAGGAGGTGGGCGTCCTCGGCCCGGCGCAGCGGCGCGGCGGCGCGGTGGCTGTCGCGATCGTCGCGGGCGCGGATGTCGATGAGGACGTCCTCATAATGGGTGGTGACGCCGCGCTGGCGGAGCTCGTCGAAGCGGCGCCGGGCGCGGACCTCGGGACGGGCGGTGACGAAGAGCTTGGCCTCGGCATGGGGCGCGATGACGGTGCCGATGTCGCGGCCGTCGAGGACGGCGCCGCCCGCCTGGCCGGCGAAGTCGCGCTGGCGCTGGGCGAGCGCGGCGCGGACGGCGGGATAGACCGAGATGCGCGAGGCGATGCCGCCGGCCGTCTCGCTCTTCAATTCGGGATCGGCGAAATCGATCTGGCTGAAATCGCAGGCGCGGAGGGCCTGGAACTCGCTCTCCGGATCGCCGCCCCAGCGCAGCAGGTTCAAGGCCACCGCGCGGTAGAGGAGGCCCGTGTCCATGTGCGGCAGCCGGTAGTGGGCGGCAAGCGCGCGGGCGATGGTGCCCTTGCCGCTGGCGGCCGGTCCGTCGACGGCGATGATCATGCCGCGGCGAGCGCCCGGAGGGTGGCGGTGAAGCCGGGAAAGCTGGTTTCGACTGGGGTCATGTCGTCGACCGTTAGCGGCTGGCGGCAGTGGAGGCCAGCCACCGCGAAGCTCATCGCGATGCGGTGGTCGAGCTCGGAGGCGACGGTGGCGCCGCCGGGGAGCGGGTCGCCGCCGCTGCCCTCGATGGCGAGCCCGTCCTCCGCCTCCTCGACCTTGGCGCCGATCGCCCGGAGGCCGCGGGCCATGGCGGCGATGCGGTCCGATTCCTTGACGCGAAGCTCGGCGAGGCCGCGCGCGCGGCTCTCACCCCGGGCGAAAGCGGCGGCGACGAAGAAGATCGGGAACTCGTCGATCATGGCGGGGACGACTTCCGGAGGCACGTCGACGGCTTCGAGGGGCGAGTGGCGGACGATGATGTCGGCAACGGGCTCGCCGCCGAGGTCGCGGGGATTCTCGAAGGTGAGGTCTGCGCCCATCGCGCGCAGCGTCTCGAACAGGCCGATCCGAGTCGGATTGACGCCGACGCCGTCGAGACGGATTTCCGAGCCGGGCACGATCAGCGCCGCCACGATCAGGAAGGCGGCGGAAGAGGGGTCGGCGGGCACCGCGACGATGCGCGGGGTCAATTCGGCTTCGCCCTTCAGCGATACCAGGCGTTCGCCGTCCTCCATCGCCCCGGTCTCTATGTCGGCGCCGAAGGCCTTCAGCATCCGCTCGGTATGATCGCGGGTCGGCACCGGCTCGATCACGCGGGTTGTGCCGGAGGCGTTGAGGCCGGCGAGCAGCAGGGCGGATTTGACCTGGGCCGAAGCGACCGCGAGCCTGAACTCCGTCGCGACGGCGCCGGAGAGGCCGCGGAGGGTGAGGGGGAGCCGCCCGCCGGCGCTCGCGGCGACGTCGGCGCCGAGGCGGCTCAAGGGCGCGATCACCCGGTCCATGGGACGGCGGCAGAGCGATTCGTCGCCGATGAAGGTGGCGGCGATCGGATGGGTGGCGACAAGGCCCATCAGCAGCCGCGTCGACGTGCCGCTATTGCCCATGTCCAGCGCCCGCGCGGGCTGAAGCAGGGCGCCGGCGCCGACTCCGTCCACGTCCCAGCCGCCCAGGCGCCGCGCGATGCCGACGCCCATCGCCCCCAGCGCCTCGGCCGTGGCGCGGACGTCGCCGCCCTCCGACAGCCCCTCGATCCGGCTCCGGCCGGCGGCCATGGCGGCGAACATCAGCGCCCGATGCGAGATGGATTTATCGCCGGGAACGGCCGCTCGCCCCTTGAGCGGCCCGCCCGGCCCGAAAGTCGCTGGCTGAGCCGCGTCGCCCCGCTCCGACTGCTTCATGGGCTTGGCTTTTGACAGCGGCCCACCCATGTGGCAAGGCGCGCCGCGAAAGCCGCCGGGCCATTCGGCCGGGGCGCCGATTTTCAATTTCTTTTGGAGACACTTCACCCATGGTGAAAGCGGAATGGGGGACCAAGCGGACCTGCCCGAAATGTGGCACCCGCTTCTACGATCTCGGCAAGGAAGACCCGGTGACGTGCATCGAATGCGGCGTCGCGTGGGAGCCGGAGCCGGTGCTCAAATCGAAGCAGCCCTTGCCCTTCGACGAGCCGAAGAAGAAGGCCGACGCGCCCGAGAAGGAAGATGCGGACCTCGCCGACGAGGACGATCTCGACATCGACGAGGATGCCGAGGAGAATCCGGACGACGAGGTCGATCTCGGCGGTGACGACGATATCGGCGTCGCCAAAGGCGGCGACGACGACGAAGACAGCTAAAACCCTCTTGGCAAGCGCTGCCTCCTATCCTAGAGGCAGCGCCCACAGCCCGCCGAGGCACCAGCCGGCGGAGATATCGGGGCCGTAGCTCAGCTGGGAGAGCGCTACACTGGCAGTGTAGAGGTCAGGGGTTCGATCCCCCTCGGCTCCACCATCCTTCGCTAAAGCTACGGCGGCAAGCCAGCCGGGCGGAGGTTTAGCTCAGGCTGCCCGCCTTAGCCCCGCGCAGCAGCCCGACGGCGCGCTCGTGAGGGAAGAAGCGCTCAGATGCGCGACGCATAGCCTTATTGCGTGGCGCGGGCTTTCTTCGAGGCTTTCTGTTTGAGTCACATGGTCAGGATCGGGGAGACCTGGTCAACGTCAAGGCGGAGCCGCTCGCTATTGGGAGCGGCCCGTCAGGCACGGCGAACTCAAATACGTCTCCTTCAGCGAGTTTGACGCGCTTCCGAGATAGTTTTTTGTCCGTTTTCATCGACTACGCTAGCTTTCGGAATGTCTGAAATCGATCCAATCCGGACATTAGCCCGAGGCGAGAAGCTCCGCCAAAGTTCCCTCGATGCAGGGGACGCCATCCTTCGAACATTTTGCTGCCCGCACTATGCCTTTGCGGACGTCGCTCAACTCGCCGCAGGTATGACCCTCGGCGAAACTGAATAACAGGAGGGGCTGCGGGCTGAGCTCAGTCGCGGTCGCTATCTCCGTGAGGAGTCTCTGGTAGTCTCCGCTGGTGGGTTGCGATTGGCGGAACCGATTGAAATACATCACCCATTGCCAACTGCCTTGCTCCGTCTCCTGAGCGTAGAGGATGGGCTTATATGAGCCGGGCATCGGCATCGGCTCCATAGAACTTGCTATAACCCACTCTTTCGACGGCGAGCAATCTCCAGAAGCGCACGACAATGCGGTAACGAGAGCAACGGGCATAAGGAATTTGGGCAGGGCAATCACCTTCGCAGGATGACGTATTGTATGTCCGCGTTCCACCCCGTTCGGCCGCTTATCGCCGAGTCAGTGGCGCCACAAAGCCGACTGTCGCCTATCGGTCCCCCGAACTGCGGAACGGTCGATCCGCTCCCGACCCGTTGCGGACACTCGTCAGGTGGGCGACAAAGCGCCATGTTCACGTATGGCGACATCGTGTGCATCAGGAGCGATGCACCCATAGAATTGCGTCCCGGCTCGAAGGCTTGGGTGATCGGTGTCACCGCCGAGCAGGACCCGCGCGGAAGCCACTTTGCCCAATTCCCCGACGGCACCGTGTACCTCGTGGAGTTTGAAGGTGGGGATGCCATCGACGTTCATGAAAGTATGCTGGAACCCGCCCTGAGCTAAGCGTCTGCTTCCCACCCATAGCGGACGTTCGTGCGAGGGATCTTTCTTCCGGAAAACGCACGTTGGACAGCTCGCGTCGGCTATGTCGGAAATCGACGCATTGCGAACCTTCGAGAGCCGTGAGACGATCGGCAGATGCTTTTAGTCCTCGCAGCCTTTCTACTTGCAGGCGGGCCCGCACCATCTTCAAACCCGGTCGATCTCGGCGGGACCGCGTGGATCGTCTCGACCATCGGTCATTCGGAATTTTGCCCGGCCGGAAACGTGAGAATAGACCTGCGAACCGGTCAATATACCTTCACAACTACAGCGCCGCGAAAGGTCTGTAATGACACAGGACTGGAGCGGCCTGTGAGCGCGGGAAAGCTCAATGGGGAGCGTCTGGCGGCGGCCCGGGCAGGCTATGCGCGCGCCGTGGCCGAAGGATTGATCCACCAAGCCTGTCGAGAAGGCAGGCAGCCGGAGACGCTTATTGTCAGCAACGGCGGTACTCCGGTTCTCGTGCTGACTACCGGAAGGCAGACGGGGTCGGCGCCGGATGACCTTAGCTGTTGGAGCCAGGCTGCGAGCGCGTTGCACCAGGTACTCGACGACCTCTTCAACTCGACGCATCAGCCTTAGCAATGCGACGGGCTGTATCGTCTGTGTCCGAGCCATTGCGGACCTGCGTTGTGACCCAATAAAATGGGTGACATGGGTGCTGTAAGAGGTCGATCTGGCGTGGCGGTGTTCGTCCTGCTGACATTAGTAGGATTGGCCCTAGCTTTCCTCGTTTTCTTGGGGTTGGCCATGGGCGAATGCCTTCCTCGCGACGAAAGTTCAGCGATGCATGCTTGTGACGCCGCAAAACAAAGAGAATTTTGGCTTTACCCGTTGCTCGTGCTGCTTTCGGTCGCGGCCGCTATATGGCTCGAGGTACGAGGCTCGCCCTTTGGGCGGATCGTCGCAGCTTTGAGCGGTATCATTGCATTCTGTGCACTATACTTGGTCGAGATGTTCTGAATGACCTGCGGCCCACAATCGTAGGTCTGTTTCCCGCCATTGGGAACGTATGCTGCGTATTAGTTTGCATCTTTGTCGCCTCGGCTTTGAACCCGGGAGATAGTCACTCGGATGGCCACAAAGACTGCGACTGCTATCAAAAATATGGCAAGAGCCCGCATGCTGCGCTCAGCACCCGAGGGACAGGTATCGCCAGGCAGGCAATCGCCAGCAATATTCCCAAAGACTGCCATGGCGACGACGCCCCAGTAGAGGAGGCCGGCGAGGCAGCCAAGGCCAGTTCGATTGTCCGGTTTCACGCCAGCGTCAATATGTCAGGAGCAATGGCAGCTTTCCATCCTTAGTCGATACTAGTGCAACAACGGCTGGAACGACAGGCTGAGATCAAATAGCACGCCAGTACCGATAGAAACCAAGCGCACCAATCGTGAGTATCGTCACGCCGATCACAACCCGAGCGACGACCCAACCACTTCCGGCGAGGGCGCTAAGCGCTAGCAAAGCGCCGCCTATCACCGCTCCCCCCGCCAATGAGCAAGCGGTCTTATGTGCCATCAAGTCCTTGTCGCCATGATAGGCCATAACAACAGGCTACCCGAAGCAATGTCGGCTAACCACCCCGTTCGGCCGCTTGTCGCCGAATCAGTGGCGCCACAAAGCCGACTGTCGCCTATCGGTCCCCCGAACTGCGGAACGGTCGATCCGCTCCCGACCCATTGCAGACAGTCAGGGCGCCTGACATCATTGCTGCGTGCCCGTAGCTCGTTCACTCCCGTTGCTCCTGATCGCTGGCCTACTGGCGTGCTCCGAGGAGCCATCGTCCACCGTCTGCGGCGAGAGCTTCTGCTTTCCGACGGGAACCAAGCTCCTCAGTCGCGAGGCCCCGGTGGAGGACTTCAACCTTTATCGTGTCGAGGTAAACGGCCAGCGGTTTGTCGTCTATGAGGGCAACGCTCCCCAACGCCGCGACGGGAGCATCGTCATTCCGTGGACTGAAGAGTGGCCGACCTATCTTGAGGTGAGCGGCCCGTGCACGTCGTCCTCCAATTGCGAAGCTAAGTCGTTCGCAGCCGAGATAACACGCCCATGATCGAGCGCGGTCGAATGTCCGCTAACCACCCCGTTCGGCCGCTTGTCGCCGAATCAGTGGCGCCACAAAGCCGACTGTCGCCTATCGGTCCCCCGAACTGCGGAACGGTCGATCCGCTCCCGACCCGTTGCGGACATTCGTAGCAGGTGCCAAACCGACGGAATGGAGCCGGACTACTTCGCTGATTTTGAACAAGCGTTCGTCGGGCGGACCTGCTCGATAGTGCGCGAAGCGCCTGTGTGGCGGGCGAACTTCGGCGATGGCTTCACCATCGGGTTGGAGGTGCCTTGGCGGATCGTCGCCAATGGGCGGGTAGCATTCGGTGACGAAGATGACGGGCAGTGGTTCGGACTGCCGTCGCCGATAGATGGCGAGGAGCGGGCCGCTTCGCTGTTGCAGGGGCGGGTCGTTCAAGCGATGCAGCTGGACCACGAGACAGGCGATCTCCACATCGTCTTCGACGGGAACACGCGCATCGATGTTTTCAATCAGTCGTGCGGCTATGAAGGGTGGGCCGCTTATTACTCGGTTGGCGGCTCACAGTGGGGGGTGATCGCAATGGGCGGGGGCGAAATAGCAGTTGTGCCCGGGTGACCGTAAGCGTCCGCTTTCCACCGATGCCGTTGAAAAACTCCGGTCAGGGATCGGAGCGGCCTCGCGCTGATTGAGAGTGTGATCCTCCTCAGGTGGTTGCGGGTGCCGGCATCGGGATCAGCTTGGCGAGCTTCCTGAGGTTCTGG